>SVHK01000003.1 GCA_015055865.1 Clostridiales bacterium
CGACGTTACGTTCACGTTTGCAACGGCTGATTGGGACGGAACGATGACCATTACCGTAAAGAATCCTACTTGGGGTGGCGGACAGCACGATGAATCCACGGGTTATAATATTTGCATTACCAAGGTTGTGGGTTCTAATTAATTATTAAGTTGCTGTAAAAATAAAATACAGGCTAATTTAGGACATTAGAAGTTGCCCCGTCCTTTAAACAGGGCGGGGCGAACTCTAAAATATTTTTATTATAAACTTTGCTGTGTTAGGGACAAGTATTAAAAACTATTGAAGGTAGATAGACGATATGATTTCAAATGAACAACAACTCTGTTCGAGAGTGAAACAAATAACTAAAAATATTTTTTCGCAAATTATTGTTAAAAATGAAAAAATAGACGGGTTTTTATATAAAGAATGTGAGTATGTAAAATTGCTTTGCAACGTGCCGAACTCTTTAGACGGTTTTTTGCCTTTTGAGGAAACTTCTTGTTGGGGCGGTAAGTGTGACTCGCATTTCTGGTTTTATAATGAGATAGACGTTCCGAGCGTTTCTGAAAACGAGAAAGTTGAATTATTGCTTCAATTTTATCCAAAAATAGAAGTTGCAACGCAATATATGGTTTATATCGACGGGAAATTTTTGCGCTGTATTGATAACGAACATCCAAGCGTAGAATTGCCCGAGGGGAAACATACTCTTTTCATTTATGCCTATACGGGTATGGATAATGCAAAGAAAATAAATTTTGAAGCGTCGCTTATCACCGTAAATGAAGAGGTGAAAAAATTATATTATCATTTATTTACGCCGCTTGGCGTTTTGGATGTTGCAGATAAACACGATAATAAATATTTTGAATTACTTGAAATTTTGAATAATACGCTGAATCTCGTTGAGCTTGACGTCGATAGAGATACTTTTTACCGTTCGGTAAAAATAGCGAATACATATATTGAAGAAAAATTATACAATCAACCGATTTTGAGTTTGGCGGAAGAACCGTACGTGAGCTGTGAAAGTCATACGCATATCGATATTGGGTGGCTTTGGACGGTCGATCAAACGGAGGAAAAGGCGGTGCGGTCTTTTTCTAACGTGTTGTATAATATGGAAAAATACGAGGGATATTCCTTTATGTCCTCGCAACCCATTTTGTATTATTTTGTAAAAAAGCATATGCCCGAGCTTTATGAAAAAGTAAAAGAAAAGGTGAAAGAGGGGCGGTGGATTCCCGAGGGGGCGGCTTGGGTTGAAGCCGATTGTAATTTGACTTCGGGGGAGAGTCTTGTTCGTCAAATTTTATACGGAAAGAGATTTTTCAAAGAAGAGTTTGGGGTGGACAATCGGATTTTTTGGTTGCCCGACGTTTTCGGCTATTCCTTTGCATTACCGCAAATTTTGAAAAAGTGCGGTGTTGATACTTTCGTGACGACGAAAATTTCTTGGAATGATACCAATACTATGCCGCACGACACGTTTACGTGGCGTGGCTTGGACGGTAGCGAAGTTTTGGCGTATTTCATCACAGGGCAAAATTATAAAGAAACCTATCCCGGTCCCGAACTTGATCCGCAAAGATTGACTACCTACGTAGGCAACGGAACACCGAGATATATAAAAGGAACGTACGAGCGTTATAGTAATAAAAATTTAAACAATAACGTGCTTTTCCTATACGGTTGGGGCGACGGAGGCGGTGGCTCTACGGAAAGTGATTTTGAGGTTATTCAACGTCTTAAAAACGGTATGGGCGACGTATTACCTGCTCGTTTCGACGGAGTTACCGAGTATTTTAATCGTTTACATGAAAAGTGTAGAGGAAATAAAAATTTGCCCATTTGGGATAATGAATTGTATTTGGAATTTCATAGAGGTACGTATACGTCCGTGGCAAGAATTAAGAAAAATAATCGTCGGGCGGAATTTGCAATGCAGAATCTTGAAAATCTTTTTGCGTTCAACGCAGAGAGTGTTTTTGAGAATTATCCAAAAGAATTACTTGATAATACTTGGCGTACGATTTTAACCAATCAATTCCACGATATTTTACCTGGTAGCGCGATTAAAGAGGTCTATGATAGAACGGATAGAGAATACGCCGAAATTTTTGCTATGGTTGAAGAACAATCGAATACTCAAATACAACTGCTTAAAGAAAAATTGAGTGTGAAAGATGGGTATCTTGTGGTTAATACCAATTCATTCGGCGGAAATTATACGCTTGAGTCGGACGGCGTTTTTTATGATTTCGAAGAGGTGCCTGCGAAAGGTTATGCAACACTTTTCCCGAAAGCTTTCAACGGGAGTGTTTTCGTTTCAGAGCGTTTGATTGAAAACGATTATTTCGTCGTAGAATTTGACGAACAGTATGAAATTTCTCGTTTGTATGATAAAAAGAATAAGCGAGAAGTTTTACTAACGGGAAAAACGGCGAACGTTATTAGAATTTACGACGACTATCCTCCTGTTGTATACGACGCTTGGGATATTAGGGATTATTACGACGAAAAATATGTTGACTTGCAAGAAGTTGTTTCCGTTACGCCTATTTTCCGTGGTGCAAAAAGCGGGTTGGAAATTATTAAAAAATATAGAAATTCTACCTTTGTTCAAACGATATATCTCTATGAAAATAATGATAGGATTGATTTTGATACAAAAGTCGATTGGCACGAAAAACACCGTTTTGTAAAAGCTTTATTCCCTATTGATGTCAATACAACCAAATCGACTTTTGATATTCAATTCGGGAACACGGAGCGTAACTCTATCAACGGAAATTCTTGGGATAGGGCAAAGTTCGAGGTTTGCGGTAATAAGTTCGGGGATTTATCCGAGGGTGATTATGGCGTTTCGCTTTTAAACGATTGTAAATATGGGTATTCGGTTGAGAACGGGGTGATAGGCTTGTCGCTTATTAAATGTTCGGATTATCCTAGCGTTGATGCGGATGAGGGTGAGCATACGTTTGTCTATTCGCTTTATCCGCATAAAGGGGATTGTCGCCATAGTGGCGTTTATAAGCAAGCGTTTGCACTTAATAATCCGCCGTTCGTTGTAAAGCTTTCCGATAGCGAGCCGATTGAAAAAATCAAGTATTCAATGTTAAATTGCGATAAGGAGAACGTAATCATTGAAACCGTTAAGAAAGCGGAGGCCGAAAATGCAATTATCGTAAGATGTTACGAGATTATGAATCGTCGTGTCAATACGAATATTTTCGTTGGCTTTGATTTCAAAGAGGCATACGAATGCGATATGCTTGAGAATAACGAGAAAAAGTTGGGCAAAGGAACTAACGTTTTGGTATTGGAATTTAAACCGTTTGAGATAAAAACGTTGAAATTTGTTTTGGATAAATAACGAGGTGATAACTTATGAAAAAATATACATTCGGAACGCCCGAAGCGGTAAAACCGTCCAATTACTGTAAAAAATTTCAATACGTCGAAAGTGAAATAAAATATGACGTATCTAAAATTGTTTTTAAAAAGACAGCGCGTGGCTGCGTATTGGAATTTCCAATGACGGCAGACGAAAATATTTTTGGTTTAGGATTACAGCTTAACCAAATGAATTTTACCGGTAGACACGCTAAATTGAAAGTCAATTCTGATCCGGTGGCGGCAACAGGCGATTCGCACGCCCCCGTTCCTTTTTTCGTGAGTACGGCAGGTTATGGAATCTATTTTGATACGGCGAGATACGTAGAGTTCGATTTTGGTAAAAAACGAAAAGGCGGTATAAAAGAGTTTTCGGAAAAAAATCCGACGGTTAAATTGTCAACGGAAGAGTTGTATACTGCGTCGAATACGGAAGATTCCTATATAACCGTGTGTATTCCCGTGTCGCAAGGAATCGATATTTACGTCTTTGAAGGCGAAACGATTACGGATATCGTCAGTCAATATAATATGCTTTCGGGGGGCGGTTGCAAAGTTCCTGATTGGGGATTGGGCTTATGGTATCGTTGTTGCGGTACGTATACGCAAGAACAGGTGCTCGCAACGGCAAAATACTTCCAAGACAAGGAAATTCCTTGCTCTGTAATTGGAATTGAACCCGGTTGGCAAACGAGGGCGTATTCTTGTACGTTTGAGTGGAATAAGGAGCATTTCCCTAAACCCAAGGAAATGTTAGAAGTTCTTTATAAAGAAGGCTATCACGTGAATCTTTGGGAACACGCATATACGCATCCTGCCTCCAAGCTTTATAATTCTATCGAAGAATATTCGGGGAATTATTTGGTTTGGAGTGGATTAGTACCTGATTTCACTTTGGAAGAAGCGAGAGTATTATTTGCGAAACACCATAATGATAACGTGGATTTTGGATTGGTGGACGGATATAAATTAGACGAGTGCGATTCAAGTGATTTTAAGGAGGGTTGGTGTTTTCCCGATTGCTCAGAGTTTCCGTCGGGCTTAGACGGGGAACAGTATCATTGTTTATTCGGTACGCTATATATGCAAACTATGCTAAAATCCTTAAACGGTAAAGAAACGTATTCGGAAGTACGAAGCGCGGGGGCATTGTGCGCAAGCTATCCGTTCGTATTGTATAGTGATTTATACGATCACGGCGATTTTATTCGTGGTATGGTGACTTCTGGTTTTTCGGGACTATTATGGACTCCTGAAGTTCGCCACGCAGATACGAGAGAAGAATTTTTACGTAGATTACAATCGGTTGTATTTTCGGTGCAATGTTTGATTAACGGTTGGTATTGCGAAGAATTGCCTTGGATTTCTTTTGGTTGTGAAGAAGAATTGCGTCATTGGATTCAAGAACGAGAAAAATTAAAGCCGTTATTATTTGATGCGTTTGTGAAATATGAAAAGACTGGAATTCCGCCCATTCGAGCGTTAGTAAGCGATTACACGAAAGATCAAGAAACGTATTTTATTGATGACGAATATATTTTTTGCGATAATTTGATTGTTGCTCCCATAAAGGCGGGCGAAAAAGGTCGAAAGGTTTATTTACCAAATGGTAAATGGAAAAATTACTTTACTGGAGAAGAGCAAAAGTGCGGTTGGTTTGATGTGGAAACGGATAGTATTCCCGTATACCAAAAAATTGGAGGGGAACATAAAAGAATAATTTAAAAAATTTGATTATTACAACGCAATTAAACGAGGATAGAATTCAAGAAGGAATAGAAAAGAACCGTAAAGGGAATTTTACTCTTCGATTTACAAAGTTAGATGCGGGAAAAAAAGTTTACATAAAATTAAAAAATCACAAATTTAAATTCGGTGCAAATTTATTTATGTTAGACGAATTTGCCGATGATAAAAGTAAAAATAAGATCTATAGAGAAAAATTCAAAGAAGTTTTCAATCTTGCGACTCTTCCTTTTTATTGGAATGCGAATGAACCCGAAGAAGGGAAAACCCGTTATCATAAAGACGCAGAACCTTTTTACCGTCGTCCTCCGATTGATCTTTGTATGGAATATTGTGAGGAAAATGGAATTGAACCGAGAGCACACGGTTTGTGTTATACGACGTTTTTTCCTAATTGGTTGAGTGGTAAAAGCTTTAATGAAGTTGAGCCATATTTAAGAAGAATGTGTGAAATATCTTCTCAGTACGCAGACAAGATTCCAACCATTGAAGTTACAAACGAAATGCTTTGGCATGATTCGCTTTGGTGGGGGAATTCTTTTGAGTTTTATTATGACGACGATTATATGGAACGTTGTTATAAATTGGCAGAAGAATATTTTCCGAATAATAAACTTGCGATTAATGAAGGAACTTTTGTTTGGAATGGAAATGCGACCAATCGGGAGGCGTACTATTTGTATATAAAGGACACGTTGGCAAGGGGTTGTAAAATAGACGTTATTGGATTGCAATATCATATGATGCATAAAGAAGAAATTTATTATCAACATACACGTTGGTTTTACGATACTTCTTGTTTGTTTAAAATTCTTGACCGATATTCCGAGTTTGGGAAACCTCTTGAAATAACGGAAATAACTATTCCTGCTTATAACGACAAAGAAGAAAACGAAGAAGCGCAAGCGGACGTTATAGAGAAATTGTACTCATTATGGTTTTCTCATCCTAGCGTAGAGAAAATAATTTATTGGAATTTAGTTGACGGATATGCATTTGTAGACCCGAATGATACATCAGGTGGAGAAAATTATTATAAAGGTGGGCTGTTCCGTTATGATATGAGTGAAAAACCTGCGTTTAAGAGATTGAGGAAACTGATCAAAGAGGTTTGGACAACGGACGAAATATTGATGGTGGATAAAAACGGTGAAGTCAATTTCAGAGGATTTTACGGCAATTACGAGATTGTTGTTGAGGATAAGGAAGGGCAAAGAACGGTTTGTATAAGTTGTGATGAAAATAATAAAGTAATTAACTTTTAAAAGATTTATCAATAACGAAATAAAAGAGAAGGAGCAATAAAATGCAAAAAGTTAAAGTCGGAGTTATTGGCTTGGGTTGTAGAGGTGTGGACTTATTGCATGTGATCTTAGCGTGTGAAGAAGCGGACATTGTGGCTGTTTGCGATAAATATGAGGATAGAATAGAGAACGCAAAAGAAATTATACGAGAAGCAAGTGGAATTATTCCTACGGGATATATTGATTATAAAAAGTTGATAGCGGATGAAATGGTTGAAGCTGTTATTATTATTTCCTCTTGGGATATGCATACACGTATGGCTGTCGAATCTATGAAAGCCGGAAAATATACGGCAGTGGAAGTTGCAGGAGCATATGATATAGAAGATTGTTGGCAACTTGTTCGTACCTATGAGGAAACGAATACGCCGATTATGTTATTGGAAAATTGCTGTTTTGACCGTTTTGAATTACTTTCGACTGCATTGGTTCGAGCGGGAAAATTAGGGAAAGTGGTATATTGCCATGGTTCATATTCGCACGAACTGAGAGGGGAAATTTTGAGCGGAAATATAAATAGACATTACCGATTGAAAAACTATATGCTTCGAAATTGTGAGAATTATCCCACGCACGAACTTGGACCTATCGCAAAATTATTGAATATTAATCGCGGGAATAAAATGCTGTCTTTAACATCGGTAGCATCTAAAAGCGGTTTAGGGTTGGAAGCGTGTGCGAAAAGTGAAGATAACCCTGATCAAACGTTAAAAGATGCGAAATTTACTCAAGGCGATATCGTCATAACTACAATAACTTGCGCAGGTGGCGAGGTTATTACTTTGCGATTAGACACAACGTTGCCTCGCCCTTATTCAAGAGAATTTACAGTTAGAGGAACAAAAGGGATGTGTTTACAAGACGGAAACATGGTTTTATTGCAAAACAATGCGAATTTACATGAATATTATGAGCCCAATTTATGGATGAAAAAGTATTTAGATAATGCGGATAGCGAATATAGAGAATGGTTGCCCGAATGTTGGAGTAAAATTACAAAAGAAGAAAAAGAAATGGGGCATGGTGGAATTGATTATATTCAATTTAAGTCGTTTTTTAAGGCAATATTAAATGGAGAAGAAATGCCTATAGACGTATACGATATGGCCGCTTGGATGTCGATAACACCATTGAGCGAACAATCTATTTTGCATGGAGGAATGCCACAAGCGATTCCCGATTTCACCCGTGGACAATGGATGTATCGCGAGGGAAAAGACGTCGTTAATTTACCTTTTGTAAAAGAGGATAAGCAAGAGAATAGAACGGAGCTGGGTAGTTCACGTAGATTAAAATAAAGTTAGAAGGCGAGTAATTATGAGTACTAAAAAATTTTTATTATATGGCGTTGATGGAAATACTACAGTATTATTGGATAAAGCTTTTCCGCAAAGATTAAAAAAATTACCAGAGATTTTCGTGCAACCTGTGATAAACGGACATGATTCCTATCAAATTATTTTACAAGCGAAAGAAGAAATTGATAATTATTTAGTAGAAATAAGAGATCTTGTGAATAAAAATGGAGAAGTTTTATCGAAAGAGTATATAAAAGTATATAATTGTAAATATACGCTTGTAACGACAAATGTAGAGTATTTTTACGGGTTTGGAACGGGCTATTATCCGAATGCGATTTTGCCGATGGAAACCGCTGTGAAATTTAAAGAAAATAACGTAAAAAAGGGAAATAGCCAAAGTATTTATTTTTCTTTTTACGTGCCTGAAAATATTTCGAGTGGCTACTATCAAGGCAACTTTGTTTTAAAGATTGACGGAGAAGAAGTATTAATACCTGTAATCGTAGATGTTCCGAATGTAATATTGCCGAAGGAAAATCATTTGCGGTCTTTGTTCTTAAGCGATTGGGATTGGAAAAGCTCTTCAAGTAAATCAGATTTTTCAATTTATAATTCCTATACGGAAACGTTAACCGACTATAGACTTTCGCCTTACCATCTAATTCCATATCCAGAGGAAAAAGATCTTGAATATTTATATGAGTTCCATGCGGAATTTGCTTACAATTATTGTTTAAATCCTGTGAATACTACTTTTGCCGTACCATATAGAAATTGGGAACGGGAAAGTTTAACGCCTGGGTCAAAGGGGTTGCAAAGCGATAAAGACCGTGGTTTAGAACGAGAAGTCTTTGAGAATTTTTTAGTTTCGTTAATCAATAAATCTTTACAAAAGAAATTTAATATTATGAAAAGAGCCGTCGCACATTTTGGACGTTTTATTGATGAACCCAATGGACAAAAAACGATGGATAGATTGATTTCGACTTACGAAATTTATCATGAGATTCTTAATAAACTTGCTGACGAAATAAAAGATAATGCGGAAAAATATCAAGAAAAATACAGCGTAGACGAAATATTTTTAACTGACCTTGAATCTTCCGTACGCAATATGCCGCATATCATCACGGCACATTATGACCAAAAATATGATGCTTATATAGATGATTATTGTCCTTGTTTTTGGGAATATCAAAAGTTGGAAAGTTTCGAACTTTATAAAAAAGATAAAGAACTTTGGTGGTATGGTTGTAACGGTCCTACTTCGCCTTGCCCAACCTATCATCTTGATGATAGTTTGTTATCACCGAGAATTTTGTCTTGGTTGCAGTATAAATACGGATATGTAGGTAATTTGTTTTGGGCTGTAAACTATTATAAAAATAAACCAAAAGAAAAGAAAGATTTTTATGAACATTATGATACTATTCAAAGAGAGGGAAACGTTAACGGGGACGGTTTGCTTATTTATCCTGGAGAAATTTATGATTTGAAAAAGAACGTACCGACATTGCGTATGGAAGCGATTCGAGCAGGAATGGAAGATTATGAGGTTTTGTATGCATTGGGAGAAAAATATCGCTTAATTAAAGAAAGAACGGGCTTAAATGTTGACATACAATCTATGATAGAGGCATACGTAAATTGTTTAACCTATGATATAAAAATAATTGGGGATAATTATGCTTTTAATCAAATCAGAAAAATGTATTTGAACCTTTCCGAATTGAATACAGAAACAGGATTTTGTATTTACGGCATAAAAATTGAAAACGGAAAAATTAGAGGTAGGATTCTTTTAGATTGCCAATATAAAATATTTATTAATAATCAAGTTTTATTACCGTTCGAGGTGAAAGACGGTTTGCATATGTATGAATTTTGTGTTGAGTCAAATGATGCATTTATTAAAATATCATCAATTGATTACGAAAAAGTTTTAAATATGTCGTTGCCAATCCAAATAGAAACGTATAATGCAGATAATTCTTTTGTCAAAATATCCAATGTTAACGTAGATGTTAAAACGATTTTATGTAAAAACGAAAATAACGAGAAAGCATTGCAATTTATTATTCCTACGGAAAAAGCGCTTGTGCAAGTTGTAAAATTTGAAATGGAACAATTTAAAGACTTTGACGAGAAAATGGTTGCTATGGTTTTGAACTTTGAAAATAAAAAACCGGGGCATAAGTTTGAGGGATTTGATATACAAGCGAAATTTGAGAAAGAAGATTATTTAAGAACGATGGTTTCTGAAGCTACATATCTTCCTCCCGATCAAAGTCATATGCCCATTTATTTGAGTAGAAATGATTGGAGTAAATCGGGACGACTTGAATATTTGATGATTTCTTTTGGCAAAGATATTGAAGAATACGAAGAGTTAAGAAAAGAGATTCCAATTAAAGAATACGTGTATTTACAGTCTATAGAAATATTAAAGAACAATTGATGAATTTAATCAATTGGCAACGAAGGAAGGACGGTAAGATAACTTGATTGATAAAAAATTAATAAATGCTGCGATGAATGCTTTAGAATTGGAATTATGAGAATAGAATTTAAAAGTTTAAGATTTGAGGCAGAACAAAAAAATATATATTTGACGAGCAGACAATCAGCTTTAAGTAAAGGATATCCGTTTGTCGAAGTACAAATTTGCGGTGAAAATAAGGATACGCACCTGGGCGCAAAAATGGCGTATTCTTCAGAAGGAAAGCGTTTACGCTATGTTTCGCACAAACAAACAGAAAACACGCTCGAAATCGTACAAAGCTCTAAGCTGATAGAAGTAAAGACATTTTTTACTGCGTACGGAGATACGAACGCCGTGCGCGTTTACACGGAAGTCAAAAATATCACGGACAAGGAAATCGTTTTGGAAGAAGTTTCTGCGTTTGTATTGTCGGGCCTCGGAAAAAAGGGGATAGATAGCGCGAAAGATTTGTATTTTACCCGTTTTACACAAAGCCACCATGGGGAATGTCAACCGCGAAGATTTTCATTTGAGGAATTAGGCTTATTCCGCGCAAACACGGAAAGCCAAAAAAGGATAGCTTGTGCGAATATTGGCAGTTGGTCTACAAAAGAAGAATTGCCGCAAGGAATTATTGAAGATAAAGAAACGGGCGAATTTATAATGTTTCAAATTGAAAGCAATTCGTCGTGGTATTATGAAATTGCAGATAATAAGGAACAATATTATTTGTATCTCGGTGGTGCAAATTTACCCTTTGGCGGTTGGAGTAAGCCGTTGCAACCAAACGAAACTTACCACACACCGAACGTGG
The DNA here is from genome assembly GCA_015055865.1 of Clostridiales bacterium. Lineage (GTDB taxonomy): Bacteria > Bacillota > Clostridia > Christensenellales > Borkfalkiaceae > Scatosoma. Next base: position 11,027 of record SVHK01000003.1, read on the forward strand.
CTTTGGCATTTGGGGATTCGTTGAACGAAGTGGTTGGCAAAATGACGAAATACCGCCGTCACATTGCAGGAAAATGTAGAGTAGACGAACATTTACCTACTATATTCAATGAATATATGCACTTATCATGGGATAGTCCAACGGAAGATAATACAAAAAAAATTGCACCCATCGTAGCGCAAACAGGTGTGGAATATTACGTAATTGATTGTGGTTGGCACAATGAAGAAGACGGAGATAAGGTGTATCCCTATATCGGACAATGGAAAGAAAGTAAAGCACGATTTCCCCACGGTGTAAGGGCTACGACGGACTATATTCGTTCACTTGGCATGAAAGCAGGACTTTGGATAGAACCTGAAGTAATAGGTATTCAATGTCAAGAAATGCTTAATTATTACGATGATGATTGTTTTTTGAAAAGGAACGGGAAACGCCTTGCCGTAATGAATAGACATTTCTTGGATTTTCGCGCGAAAAAGGTTATAGGATATATGACCGAAACAATTCGTCGCATGGTTGAAGATTATGGAGCGGAATATATCAAATTTGATTATAATCAAGATTGTGGCGTAGGGACGGACTATCTTTCTTTTTGCGCGGGCGAAGGGTTGGAACAATGTGCCAAAGCTTACCTTAAATGGGTGGATGATATACGTGTTAAGTTCCCAAACGTATTATTTGAAACGTGTTCGTCTGGCGGTATGAGAATGGATTATCAAACGCTGTCGAATTTTTCGATCGTTTCGACGTCCGATCAAACGGATTATATAAAATATCCGTATATCGCAGGGAATATATTATCGGGAGTATTGCCCGAACAAGCGGCGGTTTGGAGTTATCCAGTGGGTGTTGGCGAAATTGGTAAACCTTTACCGTATGATGCTGCATGGGTAAAAGAAAATATCTCAAACGAGCGGATTGTGATAAATATGATAAACTCATTTTTGGGGCGCATGCATCTTGCCAGCCATTTGGAGCTTTTAACAGAGGAACAGTTGGAGTTTGTCAAAGAGGGGGTAGAATATTATAAAACGCTTTCAGTCGAAAAGAAAAAAGCGTTGCCTTATTTCCCGAACGGTTTCACTCGATTTGGTGACGAGAACGTTGTTGCAGGATTTGAAACGGAACAGATGATTTACTTGGCGGTTTGGGGAATCAAGGAAACGACTGTAAAAACGGGAGTGCAAGTGAGCGTGGAAAAAGTTAAAATAACGTATCCACTCGCTTCTTCCGTAAAAATATCAGTTGAAAATGGAATGATCGTCGTGAAATTTGAAAAAGCTCCCAACGCAGTCTTTTTGGAAATTAAAAAAGATAGATAAACCTATATAAAGAATAATAATCTGCTTGGTGTTTTGCATACAACATGGAATACAATTGCAAATCTTTATGGATTTTGGCATTTAGCTTATTCTGCGGCTTTATGTTGGGGAGAAACCGTATTTAATCCATTGCACGTTGCTTATCAAGGCAATGAATTGGTTGCAATTATGAGAAAAATCGACTTCCCTAATGGAAATTATGAAAATAGTGGATTGATTAAAAATCAGATAACAGAGGCACTGCCTACATAAAAATTATTTAAGCATAAATTAAGGAATATTATGAAAAAGAATCAAAAATTAACAATCAAGGAAAAATTGAAACTATTAGTATTGAACGGACAATTTACTACGTACGATTTAGATGGGAAGATATCGCCTATTGAATTAAGTGACGGACCTAACGGGATTAGAAAAGGATTAGTGGAAGAAAGTGAACAAGTAAATATTCACTGTTATCCTGCATTATCCGTCTTGGGAAATAGTTGGGATAGAGAAGTTATCTATAATGTTGGTGAGGCAATTGCATCGGATTGTATTGATAATAATATTGATATTATATTAGGTCCTGGTATAAACATTAAACGTACGCCAGTTTGTGGTAGAAACTTCGAATATTTTTCCGAAGATGCGTATTTGGCGGGCGAACTTGCAAGTGAATACGTGAGCGGTTGTCAAAATCGTGGGATTGGAACTTGTTTGAAACATTTTGCTGCAAATAATAGGGAATATGATAGACTATTTCGAACAAGTGAAGTTGATTTAAGAACGTTCCGGGAAATATATACGAAAGCTTTTGAAATGGTCATTCAAAAAGCCGATCCTTATTCGATAATGTGTTCTTATAATCCAGTTAACGGAATAAATGCTTCGGAAAACGAATGGTTGCTACGGGGTATTTTGCGACGTGAACTACAGTATGAAGGGGTTGTATTTTCAGATTGGGGTGCTGTACATAACCATGCGCTTGCTGTAAAAGCGAGTTTGGATATTCGGTGTCCATATTCAACAAATTCAGAACTTGAATTAAAAGACGGAATAAAAAAAGGGATTATTAACGAAGTTTATATTGATGAAAGCGTTAATAGAATTTTAGAATTGTCCGATAAAGTAGAAAAAGCAAGAAAAAAAAGAAGCCCATTGGATGATACGGATAGATATAACATTGCATTGCGAGCAGCGGAGTCGGGTTGTGTTTTATTAAAAAACGAAAATGGCTTGTTGCCGATTAAGGCAAAGAAAATTACAGTTTTAGGTGAATTGTCGGAGAGCCCTTCTTATGCGGGGGGTGGTTCGGCGGAAGTTGTGATTGAAAAGAAAAGAATAAAAAGTTTAGTGCAATGTATTCAAGAAATTAATCCTGAAACTGAAATTTATTATGAAAAACTGTATTCTCGTGAGAACTGTACGCATAGAACGGCGGGGGTAAGGGTATTCAATGAACCCAAAGGATTATCGTTGGCATACGATAGCGAACTTACGATATTGATTGTTGGAGATACTTTTAGTGAAGAAACCGAAAGTATGGATAGAACTTCAATAAAATTGAATGCCCATCTAGAAAAATTGATTTGCAACGTGGCGCAAAAAACAAAAAAACTTGTCGTTGTTGTTGAGGCTGGTAGTGCAATTGATATGACTGCCTGGATTGATAAAGTACAAGCTGTTGTCTATACAGGTTTTGCGGGAGAGGCTATCAATGAGGCACTTGCGAATATTTTAACAGGGAAAACGAATCCGTCTGGAAGACTGTCTGAAACATTTCCGAGATGTCTTGAGGATACGCCTATTGGGGGAAAACTCGAGAATCCTTATGCGGATAGATATAAAGAAGGAGTTTTTGTTGGATATAGGCATTATGTAACGAACAATGTTCCCGTATTATTTCCTTTTGGTTATGGTTTGTCTTATTCTACGTTCAAATACAGTAATTTTAATGTAAAGGAAATAAAAAAGCAGGAATACTGTGTTTCGTTTGATGTGGAAAATATATCCAATATTGATGGGGCAGAAGTTTGTCAGCTTTACGTTGATAATATTGATATGAAGGTGGAAAGACCAAGACGTGAGTTGCGAAGATTTGACAAAATTTATTTAAAATCGGGTGAAAAAAAGAAAGTTTCTTTTCATTTAGATAAGGATTGTTTTGCTTATTTCAATATTTGCTATAACACTTGGCACGTTGATGAAGGTCGATATGAAATAATTGTTGCAAAAAATGTCAATACAGATATTTTTATGAAAAAGATATACGTTAAACAATTTTAATTATCGTAATACCACACACGTGGTTGATAGAAATGGGAATGAGGTTGGACGGTATTATAAAGAGCATCCAGCACCTTCGGAAATTAGAAATAACGGGATCGATACTGAGTATGCAAATGAGAATCAAGACGTTTATGTTGTCGAATTAGAAGGTTTGCGCTTTGGCTTTAGAACATGTTATGATTTTTATTTTTATGAAGATATCATAAAAATGGCAAGAGAAAAATTAGACGTAATTATTGGGTGTTCTTACCAGAGAACCGATACTCATCAAGCACTAGAGATTATGAATCGATTTTTAGCGTATAACACAAATGCGTGGTTGTTACGCTCTTCTATCTCTTTGGGGAAGGATAGCTTGGTTTGTGGATGCAGTATGGTGGTTTCGCCGAATGGTACTATAGTTGCGAACATGAAAAACGAAGTGGGGATAAAAGTTGTAGAGTTTAATCCAAAAGAAAAATACTACAAATCTTCTGGCTTTAACGGTGGATTAAAATCGCATTATGAGTATGTGGATGAAGGACGCGACTATAAGTCTTAGTGTCAATAGATTACACTTGCTCAAAACGAAAAACTTGCAGGGTGTAAGCTTACGTTTGAATGTGCAGAAAGCAATCATTCTCATTCGTTTGGTAACATTTTGGTTGAAGTAATTTAATTGTTAAAAGAAATAAAATATTTAATATTTCGAAACATTTTTCCGTGAAAATTGTTGAAAATTAATTACTGTTATCCGTAACCGTTGGTGAGTGTTAGGGATAACAGTAAACGTTTCCTTGAAAAAATTTAAACCGCTTCAAGTTTCACAAGGAGATTAAGATTGCCATAAGTTTCAAAAATTGTATGCTTTTCAAAATAATATTAGATACAGTTGAGAATTTCTTTAAAAAACCATCTTGTAAAGCTTGGTTAGTGGTTGAAATTGATAAAAAATATAGGAAATAGCCACATAGGTAAAAAATGGAAAAATCAAAGAAGAAAGCAAGAACTATGTTTTATTTAGGAGTAGATATAGGCGGAACGAAATGTGCGGTAAGCGTGGGAAAAGTTTTGGACGCTGATATAAAAATTTTATCTCGTTATGAAGTACCTACAACCCAAAATCCTTACGAAACCCTTGGTTTATTGTCTGAAAAGGTTCGTGAATATCTGAATAGTTATCTAATAAAAAGGGCAGGAATTAGTTGTGGCGGACCATTAGATAGCAGGCAAGGAATAATTCTTTGTCCGCCGAATCTACGTGGCTGGGAAAACTTTCCTATTGTCGAATATATTGAAAAAGAATATGGATTAAAAGCAAAACTTGAAAACGATGCCAATGCTTGTGCTTTAGCTGAGTGGAGATTTGGTGCTGGTATTGGTACGAAAAACATGGTGTTTTTAACCTTTGGTACGGGACTCGGGGCAGGATTAATTTTAGATGGCCGATTGTACGCAGGGACGAACGGTAATGCAGGCGAGCTTGGACATATTCATTTAGCGAGAAATGGTCCAATTGGGTTTGGAAAAGCGGGATCGTTCGAAGGTTTTTGTAGCGGTGGTGGTATCACGAGACTAGCGGTCCAGATGGCGAAACGTTGTAAAAAGACGCCGAAATGTATCCTGGAAATGGGTGGATGCGACTCAGTTACGACGAAAAAGTTGAGTCAATACGCATTCGCAGGCGATCGATTCGCCAAAAGAGTCTTTGAAAAGAGCGGAAGAATGTTGGGCAAGGGATTAAGTATCGTGATTGATCTTTTGAACCCCGAAAAAATTGTGTTAGGTGGCGTATTTATGCGATCGGGCGAATTGCTTATTCCATCTATGAGAAAAGAAATTGCAAGAGAAAGTTTATGGTGTAATCGGGAAGTTTGCGAGATTGTTCCTGCGCAGTTAAATGAAAATATAGGCGATATCGCAGCAGTAGCGGTTGCTCTTTTAGAGGATTAAAATGAAAAGAAACACGCAAAAAATTTTAGCGGAATTAATGGAAAAATATCCGCAACTAAAAGGTTGTTTTTCGGATATTGAAAAAGCTTTTGTAATGCTAAAAAATTGTTATGAAAACTGTGGGAGTGTATTTGTGTGCGGAAACGGAGGCAGCGCATCCGATAGTGAGCATATCGTAGGCGAGCTTTTGAAAAATTTTAAAAAACATCGTCCAATACAAAGAGTTGTTTACGAAAAGTTACAAGATTTTGGAGAAGACGGTGCATATCTTTGTGAAAAATTAGAGGGTGCGTTGCCTGCTTATTCCCTAAACTCGCAAACGGGGATAATGACGGCCTTTGCAAATGATAAATCGTGGGATGCGGTTTTTGCTCAACAGTTATACGGTTTAGGTAGGGAAGGAGATTGCTTAATTTCATTATCGACTTCGGGAAACTCAAAAAATTGTATTTACGCAACAATGGTGGCGAAAGCGAAACACCTTGTAACTATTTCCTTAACCGGCGAAGGCGGTGGGGAATTAAAAAAATATTGTGATTGTATAATCGCTGTGCCTGAAATGGAGACATACAAGGTTCAAGAATTGCATTTACCCGTATATCATTGCCTTTGTGCAATGTTGGAAGTAGAACTTTTTGAAGTATAACGAAGCCGTGCGTTTTGATAGAAAATGTCTTTAAAGAAAAGGGGATTTTAATATGAAAAGAATTGTGTGGTTGTGTACCATAGTTTTATTATTCGCATGTATGACTGCTTGTAGTGATAGCTCATTAAAAGATTCACCTGTTTCTCCTAGAAATGGCATTAACAGCGATTATGTGGGGGGATATGCTCTTGCATAAAGAAACATTGAAACCGCAAACGGATAATCCTTATTATTGTTTTTGTCCGAGCGTGGAATTGCAAAAAATCTTGTTGGATAAATTGTCGCGTTCGGTAATCATTGCGGATTGGGAATATGATGCACTTAAATACCCGATAGAAACCGCCGTATTCTTTAAAGAAAATGGTTTTGAGGTATTGGGTTGTCCTTGGGATAGGGCTTTTCGTAATAACGATTCTTGGTTACAAACAATCAAAGAACACCATTTAAAAGGGGGGGCATACGACATGGCAAAGCGTAGGTACGGGGTTCAATCATTTGGCAACGAGTGCTGTTTCTGCATGGGAAAAAGATTTTGTTTTTAGCAACTTTACTATCTCATATAGACGGGTAGATTGGCTAACGTTATGAGGAAAATATATTTTTCGAACGGTGATTATGCAAACAGTGGTTGGACGAAAAAACAAATAGACGAATGGGTTTATTGATTGACGAGTTCGTGGAAAATATTAAAATTATGCTCATGCCGAAAATCAATATTGGTTGGCATAAGAATACTATAAAGAAGATGCGCATAAAACAATTTTGTTAGTGTGTCGAAACTATCCTGTGTGTGACGCATACGTTCGCGTTCTTCCGGGAACGAATAAACCGGTGGGTACGATGGCGAACGGTAAGCTAAGAGCGATGCGAAATACCGCTCATCGTTATTTCGATATGATCCATAAATCAGGGCTGATGACGAAGAACGAAGCGTATCAATGGCTTGCTTATAAGGTATGTGCACCGTTATCCCAAGCGCATATCGGGCTTATGGGCGAATATTACTGCCAACAAGTCATTGACGAAAGTAAGAAACTCTTGATTAGTCGCGGAAAGTTGCGCGAGGAGAAAAGGGAAGCAGGTTGAAAAAATATAAATGGTTAATAATTCCCGTTTTCATCGCAACGATGGTGCTCGTGTTGATGAAGACGGTGTTTTTTATTGGATATGTACCAACAGCTTCAATGGAACCGACGTTAAAGAAGGGTAGTTTGATTTTTGGAACGAGAATCTTTGACGATTTGGAAACGGGCGACGTTATTGTATTTACGAAAGACGGAACGGTGATGGTTAAACGCATTGCTGCAACAGCAGGCGAAACCATTACGGTTGATGGGATTAGCTATACTGTACCAGAGGACAGTTATTTTGTGTTAGGAGATAATAGAGAAGAATCAAATGATTCAAGGCATTGGCAAGATGTATTTGTAAACAATGACTGTATTGTTGCAAAATTATAGGAGGTACATAAAATAAGTAAGATTTTAGAATATGATGTCCTAACTATTTCGGAATTGGCTGAAGAGTTAGATATTTCAAAAAAATACGCCTATCAATTCTTAAGAGAAAATAATTTGAAGTATGTAAGAATTGGAAAAAAGTTATACATATTATAATCATGAAATTTCAAAAGGATTATCTCCAAATACTGTTATTCATTTTCATGCTAATTTAAGAAAAGCATTAGATGAGGCTTTTAGAGAAAATTTAATTCCATATAATTTTGCTGATAAGGCTCATCGTCCAAAAGCTAACGATTATGTTGCCGAGTATTATAATCAGTATGAATTATTAAAACTATTTGAAACCGTTAAAAACAAAAAGATTGAATTTGCTGTGCTTATGGCGAGTTACTATGGATTAAGACGTTCTGAAATCATGGGCTTGAAATGGTCGTGTTTCGATTTTAAAGAAAAAATGTTCATAATAAAACATACGATAACTGAATGCGCATTAGATGGGAAAGTAGTTCGAGTTGCTAAAGATCGTGCAAAAACGAAAAAAAGTGTTCGTTCATTGCCTCTTGTGCCACAAGTTGAAAAAATGCTTTTATCAATGAAAGAAAAAGAGGAATACAATAAGAAGTTTTTTGGCAATTGTTATAATCACAAAAATGATGAATATATTTATAAAGATCCAAACGGCAACCTTGTTAAACCAGGGTATGTTACGCAACATTTCAAAAAATGGGTTATTGAAAAAAATCCATATCTTAAAACTATTAGGTTTCATGATTTAAGACATAGTTGCGCAACCCTTTTAAGAAGCGAGGGGGTTCCTCTTGAAGATATACAAAAATGGTTAGGACACAGTCAAATTACTACCACAGAGAAATTATATGCACATTTTGAATATAAAACACATTTAAAATCAGCGGAAAAAATAAGTAATGCATTTCATATTGAAGAAAAATAAAAGAAAATGAACATCTTTAAAGATGTTCATTTTCTTTGGTGCCGCTGGTCGGAGTCGAACCGACACGGATGTTAGTCCGGCAGATTTTGAGTCTGCTGCGTCTGCCAGTTTCACCACAGCGGCATATAGAATTTTTTCCAAAAGCAAGAACTAAGCAAGAAAAAAGCAAGAATTTTAGGTCAAGTCGAAATTCAAATTGTAGCTCTTACAAAGGTTGTAGCGTTGAGGGTTTCAAAAAGGTGCGCGTAGGACATTGGATTTTGAGTCCGTCGCGTCTGCCATTCCACCACTTCGGCAAAGCTATCGTTTGAAAGCTTTTTAATTATATATGAAAGAAGAAAAAAAAGCAAGCGTTTTTTATTCGTTTTTGATATTTTTTAAATATTTTTTTTATTAAATTCTTATTTCCTTGCGATTTTTTTAAATTCGTGGTAAAATAATAAAAAGAAAAATATTAAAGGAACGGATTATGGATAAATTAGTGCTAATTGACGGTAATAGCTTGATAAATCGAGCGTTTTACGCGACGCCTGTTTTTTCGACTAAAGACGGATTGCCTACCAACGGGGTTTTTGGCTTTATTAAATTAATGTTAAAAATAATTAACGAAAAAAAGCCGACTCATTTTGCCGTTGCGTTTGATTTACACGCGCCGACTTTTCGACATAAAATTTATGAAGATTATAAGGCGGGTAGAAAGCCGATGCCCGATGATTTACGTCCGCAAATTCCTTTGTTGAAAGAAGTTTTAAGGCTAATGAATATTGCGGTTTGCGAATTGGAGGGCTACGAAGCGGACGATATTATCGGTACGCTTGCAAAGCGTTTCTCTGCGCAAACTTATATTTATACGGGCGATAGAGATTCCTATCAATTAGTTGATGAAACTACGAACGTTTGTTATACCCGTAAAGGCGTAAGTGATATTTTAGAATTGACTGCGGAAAATTTTAAAGAAGTTATAGGTTTGACGCCGGCTCAAATCATTGATTTAAAGGCGTTAATGGGGGATAAATCGGACAATATTCCCGGCGTCGCAGGTGTAGGCGAAAAATCCGCGTATTCACTTTTAGAGCGTTTTAAAAACTTGGAAGGGGTTTACGAGCATATTGACGAGATTTCAGGGGCGTTAAATAAAAAGCTTTCCGAAAATAAAGAAAAAGCGTTTTTCTCGTATAAGCTTGCAACGATTGACGTGAACGCGCCGTTTGAGCTCGATTTTCAAAGCTGTGAATTAAAAATGCCTTTTGATTATGCGGTTAAAGAAAAGTTTGCGGAATTAGAGTTTAAAAGTTTGATGAATTTAAAAGTTTTCTCGGAGGAAAACACGCAAAAAGATGCTGTAAAAATAGGCGAAAAAAAGCAAAAAACGATTGAAATGCTTGAGTTGAATGAGTTATCACAACTAGATTCTTTAATTGAAATGATAGCAAATGAACAAGTGGACGCGATTGCATATCATAACACTAAAGAAAACGTTTACGTTGCGTTAATAAGTGGAGAGCAAGTTTTCGATGGAAAAGAATATCGTTTACCATATTCCTCTGGATTGTTGAGTTTGGGCTTTTACGATTATCAATTTGAACCGTTGTATCGTGCAATTTTTTGCGGTAAAAAACGCGTAATTGCTTATAATACGAAAGAGTTAAGAAAAACTTTGCAAGTTTTTGGAATAGAATTTAGCGCGCCGTTTGAAGACGTTTCTATTTTGAAGTGCTTGTCGGATGGTACGGTTAATTCCGACGATTTGGATTTTTGTTTAAATTATTTTTCGATGCCGATATCCTTGAAAGCGTCGGGGGTATTTAACGTCTATCGTAACTATTTTTCGACGTTAAACGAGCAAGAAAATAAAATATATAACGAAATCGAATTGCCTTTATCCGTGGTATTATTTCAAATGGAAAAGCAAGGCGTTTGCGTAGATAGGCAATATTTAAGCGAACTTTCAGCTCGCTATAATAAAGAAATAACCGATTTAAGCGCTAAAATTCACGATTTGGCGGGCGAAACTTTTAATATAAATTCTACGCAACAATTAGGCAGGATTTTATTTGAGAAGCTAAAAATTGGCGATGGCTTAGTGAAGAAAAAATCTACGAATAATTATAAGACTGCGTCGGCGGAGCTTATGAAATTTTCTGGTCAACACGAAATCATCGACTTGCTTTTACGGTATCGAAAAATTCAAAAATTGAGTTCTACTTACATTGACGGTATTAAGCCGTACGTAAAAGCGGATGGAAAAATTTATACCACTTTTAATCAAATCAATACTTCAACGGGAAGACTCTCGAGTTCTAATCCGAATTTGCAAAGTATTCCCGTTAGAAACGATGAAGGTCGTGAGTTAAGAAGGGTATTTATTGCAAGTGAAGGAAACGTTTTAATAGATGCCGACTATTCGCAAATTGAATTGCGTTTATTGGCGGATTTTTCGGGCTGTAAAGAATTGATTGACGCGTTTAATAGCGGAGAAGACATTCACGCCTTGACCGCTTCGCAGGTTTTCTGTGTTCCGCTTGATGAAGTAACGAGTGAAATGCGTCGAGACGCTAAAGCGGTAAATTTTGGAATTATTTACGGTATTAGCGCGTTTGGACTTTCCGAAGATTTAGGAATTAGTCAGGCAAAGGCGAGAGAATATATTAATAAATATTTTGAGCGATATTCGTCTGTGAAAAATTATATTGACGGTAACGTAGAAGAAGCGAAGAAGAATGGTTACACAAAAACCTTTTTGGGTCGTAAACGTATTATAAACGAATTGAAGTCAAGTAATTATAACGTTCGTTCTTTTGGGGAGCGAGCGGCAATGAATATGCCGTTGCAAGGTTCAAGTGCTGAAATTATAAAGCTTGCTATGTTGCGCGTATATAATAGATTGTTAAGCGAGGGTTACAAGGCTAAATTAATTATGCAAGTGCACGACGAATTGATTATCGATTGTCCTGAAAATGAAAAAGACAAAGTGGCTCGGCTTTTAAAAGAAGAAATGGAAAATGCGGTGAACTTGTCGATTAAATTAGACGTTGAAGCAGGGATAGGAAGAAATTGGTTGGACGCGAAATAATCATCGTGAAACTATTATTGTGAAACTTTTTGGTGATAAAGTATGGATAAACGATTGTCTATAGCCGTAACGGGTGGAATAGGTAGTGGTAAATCACTTGTAATGAAGTTAATAAATGAATTTGGATTTACTACGTTCTCTTGTGATAAGATTTATGCTGATTTAGTTTATAATAAAGAATATCTTTCAAAAATAAAAGAATTTTTTCCTTTTGCAATTGATTTAAACGGGAAATTGGATAGAAAATCACTTTCGGAAATTGTTTTTAAAGATAAGACTCAATTAAAGAAATTGAATCAAATAGCGCATCCGTTGGTTTTTAAAATTCTAAATGAAAAAATTAGTGAAAATACGGGTTTGATTTTTACTGAAGTTCCGTTGCTCTTCGAAAGTGAATCGGAAAATCAATTTGACTTTGTAATAATTATTTATCGTAATATCGACGATAGAATTTCTTCTGTTTTACAAAGAGATAATTTAACCAAAGAGCAAATTTTTCAAAGAATAGAGAATCAATTCGATTATGAAAAAAAATTAATTAAGCTAAAAAACAATAAAAAATATTTTATCGTTGAAAACAATGGCGATATTAGAAATTTATCTAATAAAATAAACGATATAATTTCTAAGATTTTAAATTCGTGAAACTTATTTTGTGAAACATTTTATTTTTAGTTTTTAGTCGGGGTTTTCCCCGACTGATTTTTTATAAAAAGAGAGCAAGGCAAGTACTATGCATCACATAATTATTATGTCTAACAAAATAAATAACTATGCGTCGCATAATTATTGTGTGTGGCGTAGCAAAATACGTTAAAAATAAACATCGAATAACTTCGATTTTTTAAATAAAAGAATTTAATTTTGATAAATTTTGATAAATGTATTAAATTATGAAAAAATAATTAAAATTGGTAAAAATATTGCTTTGAACACTTGAAAATATATAAAAAATAGTGTATAATAATGATATAAATAGTATAATCTATTTTATGAGTCGAATTTTTCGATAGGAGTATTAGATGTTAAATAATCAAACGGATATGCCTTTGCATCTTTTTCATCACGGTGAAAATTTTAACGCTTATCAAACGATGGGCGCACATTTCGTTAAAATTGGCAAAAAATTGCAATGCGTTTTCCGCGTTTGGGCTCCTAGAGCCGTCGCCGTAAGTTTAATTGGCGATTTTAACGGATGGGACGAAAATGCAACGCCAATGGAAAGAATGGTTGACGGCGAGACGTTTGAAGTTTTTGTTTCAGGCGTCAAACAATTTGACGCCTATAAATATTGTATTACGACGTTAGACGGGCGTAAATTATATAAAGCCGACCCTTACGCGTTTCATAGTGAAACGCCGGGCGTATATTCGTCTAATTCGTCGAAAGTTTACGATTTATCTGGATATAAGTGGGAAGATAAGGCGTTTTTAGACGAGCAAAAAAATAAGAATATTTATCAATCTCCGCTTAACGTTTACGAAGTAAATTTATTGTCTTGGAAAAAAAAGGCGGACGGAAATTATTTAACGTATCGTGAACTTGCCAAAGATTTGGTGGATTACGTTAAAAAAATGAATTATACGCACGTTGAGTTTATGCCCGTAATGGAGCATCCTTTCGATGGGTCTTGGGGGTATCAAGTTACCGGTTATTATTCGGTAACTTCTCGTTTAGGTACGCCTCACGATTTTATGTATTTAGTCGATTGTTTTCATAAAGCCGGCATTGGCGTTATTCTTGATTGGGTTCCTGCACATTTCCCTAAAGACGATTTTGGTCTTTTTGAATTTGACGGCGCGCCTCTTTACGAACCCGAACAACTTGATAGACGTGAGAACGAAGGGTGGGGAACGAGAAAATTTGATTATTATCGCGCGGAAGTCTTGTCTTTCTTGATATCTAACGCGATTTTCTATTTTGAAAAATACCATATCGACGGTTTGCGCGTTGACGCAGTTGCTTCGATGTTGTATTTAGATTACGAAAAAAAACCTGGAGAATGGACTCCGAATATTTACGGCGAAAATAAAAATCTTGAAGCAGTAAGATTTTTGCGTCGTTTGAACGAAGTCGTATTTTCTTCTTATCCGCACGCATTGATGATTGCGGAAGAATCGACTGCTTGGCCGATGATAACCAAACCTACCGACGTGGGCGGATTAGGGTTCAATTTCAAATGGAATATGGGCTGGATGAACGACGTACTTTCTTATGTTTCCGTCGACCCCTTATTCCGTCGGCATCATCATAATAAATTGACGTTTTCAATGATGTACGCTTTTTCCGAGAATTACGTTTTACCTATTTCTCACGACGAAGTAGTGCACGGTAAAGCTTCGTTTATCGGAAAAATGCCGGGGAGTTACGAAGAAAAATTTGCAGGCGTTCGTGCGTTTTTGGGATATATGTTTTCGCATCCTGGTAAAAAGCTTAATTTCATGGGGGCAGAATTTGGCCAATTCAAAGAATGGGCGTACAAAGAAGGGATTGAATTTTTCTTAAAAGAATATCCAATGCACGCAAAATTATCCGATTTTACTAAGGAATTGAACGAAATTTACCGTTCCGTTCCCGCTTTATACGAAATAGAAAATTCTTGGGATGGCTTCGAATGGTTGGAAGCGAACGATAACGACGCGAATTTTATCGCGTACCAAAGAAAAGATAGTCAAGGAAATAAACTTGTAGCCCTTATTAATTTTTCAGGGAAAGACCATATCGGTTATCGTCTTGGGCTGGATAAGGGCAAATATCAGTTAATACTCAATAGTGATTCGTTGCGCTTTGGCGGTAGTGGAAAAATGAAAAAAAGAGTATTAAAGACAGAGAGGAAATATAGTCACGGAAAGGAGTATTCGATTGCTTTCGATATTCCCAAATTGACTTGTTTATATTTCATAAAAACTATTTAATTTTTCGGGGGAAGTTATGCAAAGAAAGAAACAATGTGTTGCTATGCTTTTGGCTGGTGGTCAAGGTAGTCGTTTGTACGCCTTAACGACCAACGTCGCAAAGCCTGCGGTTGCATTTGGCGGGAAGTATCGTATTATCGATTTTCCGCTATCCAACTGCGTAAATTCGGGGATTGATACGGTTGGCGTATTGACGCAATACCAACCGTTAATCTTGAACGAATATATCGGTAACGGTCAACCGTGGGATTTAGACCGCGCTTTTGGTGGGGTACATATCTTGTCTCCGTACCAAGCGAAAACGCGTTCTTCTTGGTATGAAGGAACGGCGAACGCTATTTATCAAAATATGAATTTTATGAAGATGTATAATCCGGAATACGTTTTAATTTTGTCCGGTGACCATATTTATAAAATGGACTACGCCGCAATGCTTAAATCTCATATTGAAAAGGGCGCGGATTGTACGATTGCCGCTATCGACGTTCCGATGAGTGAAGCGTCGCGTTTCGGGATTCTCAATACAAAACCCGACGGTTCGATTTATGAATTTGAAGAAAAACCCAAGCAACCCAAGAGTACTTTAGCGTCGATGGGTATTTATATCTTTACCGCTGAAAAGCTTTATAAATATCTTGAAGCGGATGAGGCGAATCCTAATTCGTCTAAGGATTTTGGGAAGGACGTATTGCCTGCAATGCTTAACGCAGGTGAAAAGATGTTCTCGTATCTTTTCGACGGGTATTGGAAAGACGTTGGGACGATTTCTTCGCTTTGGGAAGCGAATATGGATTTGCTTGGTGAAAAACCTAATTTTGACGTTGCCGACAAATCTTGGAAGATTCATTCAAGAAACCCCCTTGCGCCCCCTGAATGTATCGGTGCGGAAGGCGTTGTTAAAAATTCAATGATAGCGCTTGGTTGTGAAATAGACGGTAAAGTTGAAAATTCTATTCTTGGCAGTAACGTAATCGTTGAAAAAGGCGCAGTTGTAAAAGACGCGGTTGTTTTTGCGAATAGCGTAATAAAAGCCGGCGCAGTCGTGTCGTATTCAATTATCGACGAGAACGTAAACGTTGGTGCAAACGCTAAAATCGGCGTAGAAAAGAGCGATACCGCGGAAATAGTCGTTTTAGGCAGAGGAATTACCGTTGCCGACGGCGTGAGCGTAGCGTCGGGACAAAAACACGAAAGTAATATTTTAGAATAAGGGGGAAATTAGTATGGCAATATCGGCAATTGGTATCATCTTTTCAAATTTACACGAAGAAAACGTTCCCGAACTTGTTCGTAAAAGAACGATGGCGTCCATTTTGTTTGGTGGAAGATATCGCTTGGTGGACTTCGCTTTATCCAATATGGTAAACTCCGACATTATGACGGTCGGCTTAATGGCAAGCAATAATTACCGTTCTTTAATCGACCATATCGGTAGCGGAAAGGATTGGGATTTAGCACGAAAAGACGGGGGATTGATTTTATTACCGCCTTTCTCGGACAGGGAAGACCATTCTTATTCAACGAGAATGGAAGCGCTCGTAAGTTTGCGTGGATTTTTAAGGAAACGGTCTGAAAAATACGTAGTTTTAGCGGATACCGACGGTATCGCTAAAATGAATTTCAAGGACGTTATTAAATTCCACGAAAAGAAAAATTCGGATATTACATTGGTTACGCACGTTCACGAAATAGAAAGAACGAAAGATTTTATGCTCGTAAATGCAAACGAAGACGGTCGTGTAACCGAAGTGAAAATTGCACCCCACGTCGCGCCTAAAACAACGGCGGAAGTATTTGTAAATACGATGGTTCTTAATCGTCAATTTTTACTTAATCTCGTAGAAGACGCAGTAGTGCACGGATATACGAGCTTTGACAACGATATTATTTTAAAACAACTCAATAGCTTGAAGATTTACCGTTATGAATTTAAAGGATATTATGCTAGTATAGATTCAATGGCAAGTTATTTCAAGCATAATATGAATCTTTTGAAAAAAGAAATTCGCGACGAATTATTTGCGGATAGAGACGTTTATACGAAAGTACGCGATAGTGCGCCTTCTAAATACGGAGTTGAAGCTATCGTACACAATTCCTTAATCTCGGATGGTTGCGAAATTGATGGCACGGTAGAAAATTGTATTTTATTCCGTGGCGTAAAAATAGCGAAAGGGGCAGTTGTTCGTAATTCAATTATTATGCAAGACAGTGTAATTGGCGCTAATGCGTCGTTGAATTGCGTTATTGCAGATAAAAACGTCGTGATTACGGATAGAAGACAACTTTGCGGTTGCGAAGATTTGCCGTATTTTATTCAAAAAGGTACGATGCTTTAAAGGAGTTTAAATTATGAATAACGACGAAGTTAAGGGCAAAAAAACTAAAACTAAAAGCAAAAGTGCGGTAGAAGTCGTCGAAAAGAGCGCTAAAAAACCTACTCGTACGAAAAAGACGTCGCAAATAACGGTAGTGAATAAAAAGAAAATACTTTACGTTGCTTCCGAATCAGCGCCTTTTATTGCGACGGGCGGTTTGGCGGAAGTAATCGGGTCTTTGCCGAAAGCGTTGGCAATTGACCCTGCATACGACGTAAGAGTAGTTTTGCCGTTATATTCGGGTATAAAAGCGGAATGGCGTAGAAAATTCGCTTTTCTTGGTAATATTTACGTTCCGCTTGGTTGGAGAAATCAATATTGCGGTATATTCTCTTACGAATACGAAGGGGTAACTTTCTATTTCATTGATAACGAGTATTATTTCAAACGTAATGGATGTTACGGATATTACGACGACGGCGAACGATTTGCTTTCTTTTCGCGTAGTGCGTTAGAAATTATGCCGTTTATCGGTTTTTATCCCGACGTATTGCATTGCCACGATTGGCAGGCAGCGTTATCTGCGATTTATTTGAAAACTTTATACAAGGATAAAAACGAATATCAAAATATTCGCGCGTTATTCACTATTCATAATATTGAATATCAAGGAAAATACTCGTTGGATATTTTAGGCGATTTGTTTGGTTTGCCTGAAGAAACGAAAGGGCTTGTTGAATACGACGGTTGCATCAATTTAATGAAAGGCGCAATTGAATGTAGTGAACGGTTTTCTACCGTAAGTCCGACGTACGCACAAGAAATTAAATCGGAAAGATTTGCGCACGGCTTACAAGAGATTATTCGCAGAAACGATTTTAAACTTACCGGTATTTTAAACGGAATCGACGTCGTTTCATACGACTCTCAAACGGATAAAGCGCTCGTAGCTAATTATTCGGTTAATGATTTAAGTAATAAAGTGATTTGTAAAGCCGAAATGCAGAAAATGTTACAACTTCCCGTAAGAGCGGACGTACCGGTAATTTCGATGATTACGAGATTGGTATCCCATAAAGGATTGGAACTTGTAAAATCTGTAATAGAAAGTATTTTGGCGGAGGACGTACAATTCGTTTTGTTAGGTACGGGTGATACGGCGTACGAAGAATTTTTCAAAGATTTGGCAAAGCGTTACGAAGGGAAAACGTCTGTTAATATTGCCTTTAACGGTGCGTTATCTCGTCAAATTTACGCAGGTTCGGATATTTTCTTGATGCCGTCGATTAGCGAACCTTGCGGACTTTCCCAAATGATTTGTTCCCGTTACGCAACCGTTCCGGTCGTTCGTGAAACGGGCGGATTATATGACAGTATAAAGCCTTTTGGCGCAGGCGGTAACGGATTTACGTTTGCATCGACGAATCCTTACGATATGCTTTACGTTATTCACGAGGCGTTAGATACGTATAAAAATAAAGAAGTTTGGACAAATTTAATGAAAAAAGTGGCTACTACCGATTTTTCGTGGCTGAAATCGGCAGAAGAATATAAGAAATTATACGAAACGACGACGGCTTATTGAGTAAAGAATATCTTCGTATATTCGGGGGAGAATTGCGGAGAAAATAAGAATGATAAATGATTTTACGAGGAGTAATAGGATATGATAAAAACAAATTTGACGGCAAACGAAGCAAAAGAAATGATACAGGGAAAACTTTCCCGTTATTTCGGCGTTACGCCTGCAGAAGCAAAGAAAGACCAAATCTATAAAGCTGTCGTTATGAGCGTTCGCGATATTATGCTCGAAAAACGGCATAATTGTCATAACGTTATTAAAAAGAATAAATCGAAAAGAGTGTATTATCTTTGCATGGAATTTTTGATGGGGCGTTCTTTGAAAAATAGCGTATATAATCTTGAAGTTAAAGACGCGTTTACGTCTGCTCTTAAAGATTACGGCGTAGATTTATCCGAGCTTTATGAATTAGAACCTGATGCAGGGCTTGGTAACGGCGGTCTTGGTAGATTGGCGGCGTGCTTTTTAGACGCGCTTGCAACCGGCGATTATCCCGCAATGGGTTTTTCTATTCGTTACGATTACGGTTTATTTAAACAAAAAATCGTTGACGGTTGGCAAACCGAACTCCCCGACGTTTGGTTGCCGGGCGGTGAAGTTTGGTTAACCCAAAGAAGCGATAAGACTTTTACCGTTAAATTTGACGGCTACATCGAAGAAAAGTGGACGGAACACGGTATGGAAAGTATTTATCGTGACGCGAAAGAAGTACAAGCCGTTGCATACGATATGATGGTTTCGGGGTATAAGAGCAAAGCGGTTTCCGTGCTTCGTCTTTGGAAAGCGAAATCAATACAAAATTTCGATATGAAGCTTTTCTCTCAAGGTGATTATAACGCAGTAATGCAAGAAGACAATGCTGCAGAACTAATTTCTAAAGTTTTATATCCGGCGGATAATCACGTAGAAGGTAAGTCTTTGCGTTTAAAACAACAATATTTCCTTGTTTCCGCGTCCTTGCAAAATATTTTAAGCGACCATAAGCGTAGATACGGTTCGTTGCATTTATTGCCTAAAATGGCGGCTATTCATTTGAACGATACGCATCCCGCGCTCGCAATTCCTGAACTTATGCGTCTTTTAATCGATGAAAACGGTATGAATTGGGACGACGCTTGGAAAATTACGACGTCTGTTTGCGCGTATACGAACCATACTATACTTGCCGAAGCGCTTGAAACTTGGCCGGAAGATTTAATCGCAAGAAGATTGCCGAGAATTTATACGATTTTAAAGGAAATCAATCGTCGTTTTTGCGAAGATTTATGGAATAGATTCCCCGGCGATTGGGATAAAATTTCCCGTATGGCTATTATGTCGTATAATACCGTTAAAATGGCAAACCTTTCCGTTTACGGCTCGCATAAAGTAAACGGCGTTTCCGGATTGCATAGCGATATTATTAAAAAGAGTATTTTTAAAGATTTTTACGACTATACCCCTGAAAAATTTACTAACGTTACGAACGGTATCGCGCATAGACGTTGGTTGAATCAATCAAATCCTGAACTTTGCGCTTTGTTAAACGATACGATAGGCGAAGGGTATGCGAAAGACGCGTCTAAACTTGCGGAATTTAAGAAATTTGAAAACGACGAAAGCGTATTAAAACGTTTAAATGAAATTAAGATGCTCAAAAAGCAACAATTTGCTGAGTTTGCGCGTAAAAAACAAGGTTCTTTAATTGACCCCAATACTATTTTTGACGTACAAGCAAAGCGTTTGCACGAGTATAAACGCCAACTTTTGAACGTATTGCATATTATTTCGGATTATATCGCGTTAAAGGAAAACCCTGATATGTCGATGCAACCGAAAACTTATATTTTCGCCGCGAAAGCCGCTGCGGGATATTATATGGCTAAGAAGATAATTAAGCTTATTTGTTATCTTGCTGAAGATATCCGTAAAAATCCGAAAATTAACGAAAAATTAAACGTTGTCTATATGGAAGATTACAACGTAACGATGTCTGAGGTTTTAATGCCTGCATCGGAAATTTCTGAACAAATTTCTTTGGCGGGTAAAGAAGCAAGCGGTACGGGTAATATGAAGTTTATGATTAACGGCGCGTTGACTATTGGTACTCTTGACGGCGCAAACGTTGAAATGAGCGAAAAAGTCGGAAATGATAACATTTTTATTTTCGGTTTGAAATCAGACGAAGTAAACGAAATTTGGAGAAACGGTTATTCTTCTAGCGTTTATTATAATAGCGACCCGATGTTGCGTAAGATTATCGAAGCTTTAATCGTCGGGTTTAACGGCGAATCTTTTGCTGATATTGCGAATTATTTATTGACGGGTTCTCCGATTGCCGACCCTTATATGTGTATGGCGGATTACCAATCGTATAACATAACGCAACAAAAAATGTCGATGCTTTACGCAACGGATAAACGCAGTTGGAACCAAAAAGCGCTTCGTAATATCGCGGCGGCAGGGTATTTTGCCGCAGACCGTTCTATTAAGGAATACGCGGAAAATATTTGGGATTTAAAGCCTATCAAATAAATTAGTTTTATTAAATAAAATCTAAATAAACAACAAAAAGTCGTAAAAAATTACGGCTTTTTGTTGAATTAAGGACTTTTTAATGATAAATTCAATCTATTATTTTAACCCAATCGATAAAGCTTGTAAAAACGTTATCGGGGGAGTAAAAGAAAGTGAAACGTTGGAAATTAATTTATTTCTACTCAAAAAAGAACGCACTTTAAAAGAATTAGCGATAAATTTTCCAAATATAGAAGATTTTTGTGCGCCTAATAATCAAACGGTTTATTTTATTCTAGCCAAAGACGAACAAGAAAAGCAGTATATTCCTATGAAAACGACCGAATACGGCTGGCAAATATGTTTAAATATTAACGAAATAGGATTATATTATTATAGTTTTTCCATTGAAGGAAAAGGGCTAATAATGCAAGATGAAAACGGATTAGGTTATTTTTGTTCTCATTTTGCTAAAGAATTTTTGTTGACGATTTACGATAAAAATTATCAAACGCCAAATTGGTTTAAAGGCGGGATTATGTACCAAATTTTCCCTGACCGTTTTTGTAAAGCAGGAACTATGCCTGACGTAAAAGGTAGGGTAAAACGTGAAGATTGGGGCGGTATGCCTACTTATAAAGCGAATCAATTCGGAAAAGTTCTAAATAACGACTTTTTCGGCGGTAATTTGAAGGGAATCCAAGAAAAACTACCGTATTTAAAATCTTTAGGGGTAAGCGTCGTTTATTTAAATCCGATTTTTGAGGCGGCTTCGAATCATCGTTACGATACGTCCGATTATATGTCAATCGATCCATATTTAGGAACTAAAAAAGATTTTGAAGAATTGGTTGAAACGGCAAAAAGTTTTGAAATTTCTATAATTTTAGACGGAGTTTTCAATCATACTGGGGACGATAGCTTGTATTTTAATAAATACGGCAACTATAATTCACTTGGCGCTTATCAATCCAAGAATTCTCCGTATTATAGTTGGTATTCTTTTCATCAATTTCCTAATAAATACAGTAGTTGGTGGGGAATAGATATTTTACCTGAAATCAATGAAAATTCTTTAGAATACCAAGAATTTATTTTTGGGGAAAAAGGCGTTTTAAAAAATTGGTTGCGTTCAGGGATTGGCGGTTATCGTTTGGACGTGGCGGATGAATTACCGGATTTTTTCTTAAAAAAATTGCGTAAATCCGTAAAAGAAGAAAATTCGAATGCGGTTATTATAGGCGAAGTTTGGGAAGATGCTTCGGATAAAATCGCATATTCGCAACGTAGAGAATATTTAACGGGGTTTGAATTGGACAGCGTTATGAATTATCCTTTAAAAGACGGGATTATTTCTTACGTTTTAACGGAAAAATCGGACTATTTGCTTAACGTATTAAATAAGTTGATTGACCATTATCCAAAGCAAACCTTAGATTGCTTGATGAATATTTTGGGAACGCACGATACGGCGAGAATATTGACTGTTTTAGGGGAAAAGCATTGCAATACAAAAGATGAAATGGCGTCCAATAAAGCAAATTTAACCGAAAACGAGCGAAAAATGGCGGAAAAAAGATTAAAAATAGCCGTAGTTTTACAATATACGTTGCCTGGTGTTCCTTGCGTATATTACGGTGATGAAAACGGTATGGAGGGGTTTGGTGACCCGTTTTGTAGAAAATGTTTTAATTGGGATACTTTAAACGACGATTTAATCGGTTTCTATAAACGTTTAGGCGAAATTAGAAATGCGCATAAAAACATATTTTCGGAAGGAAATTTTGAATTGGTTGCTCAAAACGACGGATTGGTTTTATATAAAAGAACAATCAAAGATGACGAAATTTATGTTTATACGAATAATTCTTCTAAAAAAATTCAATTTAAATTAAAAGGTAAATTCGTTGAATTAATTCAAGGAAAAATCCTTTCTAAAGAATTTACGGCGAACGAATATTCATACGGGATTTTCTATAAAATAAAAACCAAAAAAGCTTTAAATTCAAATTAAGAAACAAAAAATCGTCAAAAATGCTTTAAAATCGCCTAAAGATTTCGTAAAAGCTGTGTTTTACGAATAGTTTTAAATATATTTGCCGTTTTGCCCTTTTGATAATATTTTTGAAAAAAATTGTTTTTTAGTTTTTTAGCGTTAGAATTTATTAGACGGATAAGAAACATAAGTTCCCTATTCACTATTTTAATAAAAAATAACTTGCAAAGAAAGGAAGTTGGATTAAAGATGAAAAATGAAAATTACTATACGAAACGTAATATTCAAGATTTAGATAAGATTTCGGAGTTGTTAGAACAACTCCCCTATTTTTGCGAGCAATATTTTGTTGGTATTGAGACGAGAACGAGTTGTCAAACACGCTTGAAATACGCTTACGATTTAAGAATATTTTTTGATTATCTTTGCAAAAAGAAATTTAAAAATAAAGACGTTTTGGATTTTAATATTGAAGATTTAGCCAGTATTACGCATACGGATATAGAATTTTTCTTAAGTTATTTATCGCACTATCGATTCAACGGCAAAAATTTATCCTGTGACGAACGAGCAAAAGCAAGAAAGCTTTCCGCGGTTAGAGCTTTATTTAAGTATTTTTTCAACAATGGCACTATTCCCGTTGATAATTCAGCTAAAGTTTCCACTCCTAAACTGCACGATAAAGAAATTATTCGTTTAGATGGTGAAGAGATTGCCGATTTAATTGAAATTACCGAAAATGGCAATGGGTTAACAAAACATGCAATCGGTTATCATAATAAAACGAAAGTTAGAGATACTGCAATTATTTCTTTATTTTTGGGTACGGGTATCCGTATAAGCGAATTGGTTGGTCTTGATAACGATAGTTTTGATTTTGACGAAAAATCCTTCATCGTTACGCGAAAAGGCGGAAATAAAGCTATTTTATACTTTTCAGATGAAGTTAAATACGCATTGGAGGAATATTTGGCGGAAAAATTAAACGATAACACTATTCCCAAAGACGAACCTGCCTTTTTTCTTTCTTTGCAACGCAAACGAATTAATGTGCGTTCGGTTGAAAATTTGGTAAAAAAATACAGTAAAATAGCTTCGCCCTTAAAAAAAATAACTCCGCATAAATTACGGAGCACTTATGGTACGCAACTTTATAATAAAACGAAAGATATTTATATTGTTGCGGACGTGTTGGGACACCGCGATGTAAATACTACGAAAAAACATTACGCTGCGATTTCCGAAGAAAATCGTAAAAAAGTTGCGGATTTAGTATCTTTAAGAAAAGAAGAATCTACCGACGACGAAAATTAATTATGCTTGATAATTTAAAAAAAGAATTAGAAAAAATTTATATTATTCAGCCGATTACACGCGATAATGAAGAAAAATATCGCGTATTACACGACGAAGCGGTTGCTTTGATTGAAAGCGCAGGCGCGCTTTATGCAGGCACTATTTATCAAAAAATCCGTGAAATTAATTCAGCTACTTTTATTGGCGAAGGGAAATTACGGGAATTAGCAGAGATTTTACAAGGCTTAGACGGAATTACCGTACTTTTTAACGGCGAATTATCCCCTTCTCAAACTTTGAATATCTCTTCCGCGTTAGGCGATAGGAAAGTTATTGATCGCACTACGCTCATTTTGGATATTTTTGCAAAAAACGCAAAAAGCGGAGAAGGTAAACTTCAGGTAGAGTTAGCGCAATTGAAATATTTATATCCTAGATTAAAAGGTAAAGGAATTGGATTGTCTCGATTGGGCGGTGGCGTCGGAACGCGAGGCCCCGGTGAAACACAACTTGAAACGGATAGGCGTCATATTCGCGTTCGCTTAAACTATTTGGAGAATAAATTAAAAGAATTAGAAAAACGTCGTTCACTACAAACGGAACGTCGTAAAAAAACAGGAGTAAAAACTATCGCGCTCGTTGGCTATACGAATACGGGAAAATCCACCTTGATGAATTTATTGACGGGTTCCAACGTTTACGTTCAAAACGAACTTTTCGCAACGTTGGACCCCACCGCGCGCTCGTTTACGATTGACGGCGTAGAGTTTATTTTATTAGATACCGTTGGTTTTTTGCAAGATTTACCGCACAACTTAATTCAAGCGTTTCATTCTACGCTTGAAAGCGCGTTACACGCCGATTTAGCGCTAATCGTTTGCGACGGTACGGGTGAATTTGATATGCAAATAGACACCACTTTATCTACTTTAAACGAATTAAATTTCAATTCGCCCTATTTAATCGTCGTAAATAAAACGGAGAATATAAAAGATAAAAGTATATTACCTTTTGAAAGTATCGCAATTTCTGCTAAAGAAAATATCGGTATAGACGAATTAAAAAGAAAAATTTTTGATAAAATAAGAAAAGATTACGTGTTTTGCTCTTTATTCGTACCTTATGAAAAATCGAACGAGTTTGCAAAACTGAAAAAATATTTCGTTGAACGAACTTCAAGATATACAGACGATGGACAAATTTTAGAAGTAACTATTCCTGTAACTTACGCAAATTTTTTTAACGAATATATAAAATAAAAGAGCGGTTTACCGCTCTTTTTACTTATCCTTGATAATCGTCTGGATTCGTATAAATTTTATCGATTTTAATGGACGCAACGTCGTCGAAATCGATGCACTTTCCACAGTTATCGCAAACTTTATTCGGGTCTAAATCGCAAGTCTCACATTCCAAACAACCTATACAGTCGCGTTCGTATAATACGCATTTTTGTCCGTTCGGTTTCATATTTCTAACTCCTTATTTTCGCTATAATATAATTATATCAAAAAAAATGAAAAAATCAACTCTTTTTTATAAACATTTGTTTGCTTTTTTGAAAAAAATATGATATAATGATAAAAAATACTTACTAAGGAGAAATTTTATGATAAGAGAGGAAAAATTGAACCGTGTAATGGACTATATTCGCAAATTTTCGGAAGAAAACGGTTATACGCCTTCCGTTCGTGAAATTGCTCAAGAATGTGGGATAAAATCTACTGCGACTGTTCATAGTTATATTCAAAGATTGCAAGATAAAGGTTATTTAAATAAAACGGATAATAAAAAACGCGCAGTTGCTATTGGACGTAGCGGAGTCGTGAATATTCCTTTAATCGGTACGGTTACAGCCGGTCAGCCGATTTTTGCGTATGAAAACTACGAAGACTATTACACTTTTCCCGTAGGAGAATTTAAAGGCGACGAGTTGTTTATGCTGCGTGTTGAAGGAACTTCGATGATTGACGCAGGAATTATGAACGGCGATAAAATTATCGTTCGTAAACAACAAACCGCTGAGAATGGCGAAATCGTCGTTGCGCTCGTGGAAGATTCGGCAACCGTGAAACGTTTCTATCGACGTGACGGTAAAATTGTTTTACACCCTGAAAACGAAGCTCTTTCCGATATGATTTTTGAAATCGGAGAAGTTGCTATACTCGGAAAAGTTGTAGGTTTAATGAGAAATTATCGTTCTTAAAAACAAGAAATATAAAAAAATCCGTCGCTTAAACAAAAGCGACGGATTTTTTTATATTAAAGATTTTGTAAATAAAAAACTTCTTCTTGGGTTAATTCTCTTACTTCTCCTCTATCAAGCCCACCGACATTTAATTGCCCTATTTTGATACGTTTTAAAAATTCAACGTTTCTACCGATTGACTCAAACATTCTTCGAACCTGTCTGTTTTTACCTTCGGTAATAGTAATATGCACTTTCGTATAAGCTTTGTTCGTTTCGACGATATGCGCTTTACATTTTTTTGTAAGATATCCGTCTAATTCTACGCCTGAACGAATAGGATTTAAGTCTTTTTCGGTTAACGTACCTTCAATACGCGCCAAATAAGTTTTGGGGATTTCGCTAGTAGGATTCATTAATCGATAAGCCAATTCGCCGTCGTTTGTTAAAATCAAAAGCCCTTCCGTTGCGTAATCTAAACGTCCGACGGGGAAAATTCTTGCACCCGTTTGGGGTAAATAATCTACGACGGTTTTTCTTCCGCGGTCGTCGGAAACGGTACAAACCACGCCTTTCGGCTTATTCATCATATAATAATACAGTTTTTTCTCTTGTCTAACCAACTGCTTATCGTCGATAGTTATAACGTCGTCGTCTTGGACGTCTGCGCCAAGTTGTGCCGTTATTCCGTTGATTTTTACGCGTCCTGCTTGTATCATTTCGTCGGCACGTCTTCTACTTGCGACGCCGTATTCTGCTAAAAACTTATTAATTCTCATTCGTATTACCTTTTATAAACTTTTACCATTATAGTTTATATAAATTCCCTGAAAAAATCAACCGTTTTAAGAGATATATTTCGATTTCTCCGATAATTTCTTTATTTTTTTCAATTTTTGGCTGAATAACCGTTTCAATATGCTCTTTTTCGCCGTCGCAAAGCGGATAATAGAAGTCTTGTTTCGTTTTTCCTTTAAAAACGTTTTCGTTATAGGTGAAAGAAAAAACTTGTTCTTTATCAATAATTTTTTCTCTTTTATAGGTAGAAAAACAACTGTTAAAGAGTTCAATCGAACGGTTGTACATATCCGCACAAGATAATACCGTGCATACGAGCGTAAAATCGTCCTTGTTTGCTGCGGATACCAAACATCTACCTGCTTCTTTCGTATAACCGGTTTTTACTCCGATCGCGTACGGATATTTATATAACATTTTGTTTTTGTTAAGCCATTGATACGGTTCATAAATTTTTGCGGATACTATTCTTTGAAAAAAGGTATTATGCAACGCATAGCAGGTGATATAACTTAAATCCCTTGCCGTCGTATAATGCCCGTTATGCGGTAATCCGTGTGGATTTTTAAAACTACTATTGAGCGCGCCTGCTTTTTGAGCCGTTTTATTCATTAAAAGAGAAAAGTTGGCAAGACTTCCGCCTACTTTTAAGGCTAACGCCGTTGCGGAGTCGTTTCCCGAACGCAACATTAACCCGTAAAGTAAGTCGGAAACGCTGTATTTATCGCCTTCTTTTAAATATATTGACGAACCTTCAACGCCGATTGCTTCGTTTGGGATTTCAAACGGCGTTTCTAAATCTTTACAATTTTCTAAAACGGTAATGGCCGTCATAATTTTGGTAGTACTTGCCATAGGCAGTCTGGTTTCGCCGTTAGATTCGAATAAAATACGCCTACTTTCAAGCTCCATAACGCATTCTGCTTTAGAATTACTGGATTCAGCGGTAGTATTCAAATTTTTACAGGAAACGGAAAATGGCGAGAAAATAAAAAAAAAGGATAGAAAGGTTAACGAGATTTTCTTGGGATTAAAGTTTTGGTTTTTCATTTCTTACGTCCTTGCCGTCGCGATTAAGCGCATAATTTTTAACGATTTCACTTGCATGTTCGATTAAATTATCTAACGGTTCGTCGCTTACGCGAATAAGTTGACAGCTTTTTCCGTCGTCGACGATAAAACCCATCGGTTTCATACTTACAACACCGCTTGCTCCTCCTGCGAACGGCATACCATCAACTTCGCGGATAACTTTTACGTTTCCATATTCGCCTCCGCCCGATAAATTCGCCATCGTAATTTTTGAAAAAGGAATAATTTGAAATCCGCTTGCCGTATAGATTGGATTTCCTATCACGGTATTTACGTCAATAAGCTGTTGAAAGGTTTCAGCCGTAGAAGATACTAAATCGTTGATTTTTTTATTTTTTCCTGCCATAAATTTTTCATTTTCCTCCATAAATATTCGATAAAGTTAATTAATAAAATAAGCACGTTTAATTTAAAAACGCAACGACCCGTAATCTTTAGAGTATCTTCGTTAAAAAGCTTTAAAGTAAGACGCGTATTTTCTAATTTATCGTTGCAAAATTTTAAGACTTTTAAACTTTTTTGAATAAAATTGAATAGATAAAAAGTATTTGGGCTACATTGTACGTCAGCTGATAGAGCTTGGAATTTAAAAATTTTTATAAATGAAAATCGTTTTCTTTCATTATTAATTTCGGCGTAAGGTAATAAAACGGCGGTTTTATCGTTTTTATGCAAGGCAAATCCTTTTTCATAACTAGTAACGTACCCGCCAAAAATTTTAAATATATTCATTAAACTAAAAAGAATTACGAATTTGCCCGTGAATACGTCGTAATACCAGTCAATATTTAAAAATATAGGCAAAAATAATAAAATTAAAAGAATGATTAGGATATAAAAAAACAATCCGCTCATAACTTCAATATGCGCAGATTGTAAATTTGTATGTAGTTTTAACTCAAAAAGTATGTAAATTATTCTATTTTGAATAAATCTTCGTCCACGTCTTTCAAGTAATCGGGAACTTCAAACCCTTCTTTTTCCGCGTCTTCAACTACTGCGTTCGCATCGGTTACCGCAACGAAATTTTCGGGGTCGTTTTCAGGGTCGTAGACGTCTTTTTCGTAAAGATAACCGCTCATTGCGTCAAGGGCGTTGAGTTCGGAAATCTTCTTCATTAACTCTTCGTAATCGGGAAGTTCGGATAAAGATTTTAATTTAAAACGTTTTAAGAAATTATCCGTCGTCGCAAATAAAATGGGTTTTCCCGGCGTATCTTTTCTTCCGCACGGTTCAATCATTCCAAGCGTTTGCAAGGTCGTTAAAGCGTAATCGCTGTTTACGCCTCTCACTGCTTCAAGTTCAGTACGGGTAATCGGTTGCTTATAAGCAATAATCGCCGCGCATTCCAAAATGGTACGCGTAAATTCTTTTTCGCGAATAGGATTTAATACGGTTGCAATCGATTCTTTATATTCGGGGTTTGTTGCAAGCTGTAACTTATGATTAAAATTCAAAAGCAAAATCCCCGATTCACCCGTATATTTACGCTCTAAAGCGCGAACCGTTTTATCCATTTCCATTTTCGTAATGCCAAGCTTCTCTTTGATAAGGTCTACCGGTACGGGGTCGCCTGCAGCAAATAAGATACCCTCAATTATATTCGTCAATTTCTCCAATTTCTTCGTCCTCACTTCTATTAGGATTTTTCTTTATCGTAATCGTTGAAAACACTTCTTCTTGTTCAACGATAATGAATTGATGTTTTAAAAGTTCAAGCAAAGCTTGGAACGTAGTTACGATTTCGCCCGTCGGTGCGTCTTGAGAAAATAATTCGTCGAACGTCAACGCCTCGCGTACTTTAATTTGTTCGCGAATATGCGTAATCTTCTCTTTAACGGTAAACAGGTCTTTCGGTATTTCTCTCGGCGCGTTGCGTTCGGGTTTCATACTTTCGCGTTTAAGCATCATTTCTTTAAACGCCTTTAATAACCCCTCTAAAGTAAAATCTTTATACTTGACCTGCACGTCGCCTACGCCTTTTTCCGGTTGTTTAAAGAAATAACCGACCGTTTCCATTTCTTTGAGCTTGTCCGCTTCTTCCTTAATCATTTGATATTCTTCCAAGGCGCGGATAAGTTCTTCTTGCGGGTCGTCGTCAAAACCGGAATAATCGTCGAATCCGTCATCGGGCGGAGGTACAAGACTTCTTGCCTTTATATCGATAATCGTTGCCGCGATATTTAAGTATTCGCTCGCTTTATCAACGTCTATGTAAGGCAATCCTTTCATATATGAAAGGAATTGTTCTGTGACTTGCGAAACGAAAATATCTTTAATCTCTATTTCTTCTTGTTTAATAAGATGCAATAAAAGGTCGAGCGGGCCTTCAAAATTATCAAGCACCGTGGTATAATCCACTTCAGCTTCAAAGCCTTTTACCGATTCAACCGTAAGTTTTTCCATAAAACTCCTTTAATTATAATATGCCGAATATTTTACCCCAAACGAAAGTAATTGGCTGTGCTAATACGTTTGTTGCAAAGCGCATTAAATAACCAAGTACGTTTAATTTTGAAAAAATTATGGAGTAATCGGCAAGAATACTTAATAAAATCAAACCAAGCAAAATATAATAGCTGTTTTGACGCAAAAATTGATAGACCTTTCCACGTTTTTTGTTGAGCGCATCCATTATTCTAAATCCGTCCAACGGATAAAGCGGTAATAGATTAAACACGCTAAAGCTCAACGAATACGTGTATAAAAGTAAGAATACTCTAGGGAAAAATATCGCAGCGTAAGTGCCAGATAAATTCGTCGGGAAATAAAGAACGATTAAAAGATAAAGCGGATAAAATAAAAACGCTGAAAAATAATTAACGATTATCCCTGCGGAGCTCGTAAACAAACACCCTTTTTTATAATCGCGGAAATTATACGGATTAATAGGTACGGGTTTTGCCCAACCGAATCCAGCAAGCGCAAACATTAAGATTCCTAACGGGTCGAAATGTTGCATAGGATTTAGCGATAAACGGCCGTTTAATTGCGGCGTAGGATCGCCGTATTTTACCGCGACGTAAGCGTGTGCGTATTCGTGAACGGTAACTACGACCATTACGGCAAGAAAACTTGCCAATAAATTTAAAAAATAAGAAATCATATTAATATTATAGCTTGTTTTTCTTAAAAAATCAAGCAACCTAAGATAATTTTATTTAAGTCTTTCCGGAATAACGTCGTTGCGAACTATGTCTTGATACGTTTGTTTCTTAATGATATAATCCGCTTTTCCGTCTTTTACGAGTATGCAAGGCGGTATTTTATTGCGGTTATAATTCATTGCCATTGAATAATTGTACGCCCCGGTTGATAAAATTGCTAAAATATCTCCACTTTCCGCTTTCGGTAACGCAACGTTTACGGCAATCAAATCTCCGCTTTCGCAACATTTCCCTGCGATAGTTACGATTTCTGTTGACGGTTCGTTTGCTCGATTAGCTAAAACGGGCGTATATTTTGATTGATATAAAGCGTATCTAGGATTATCGAACATACCGCCGTCAACGGCGACGTATTTTTTTACGCCGGGAATATCTTTAATTGCGCCTACCGTATAAAGCGTTACGCCTGCTTCACCAACGATGGAACGACCGGGCTCGATTAAAAGATACGGTAATTTTAAAGACAATTCTTTGGCTTTTATTTTGACTTGATTAATTAACGCTACTAAATATTCCGCATAGCCTTCAGGACTGATTTTTTTATCTTCATCCGTATACCAAATCCCGTATCCACCGCCAAGATTGAGTTTTTTTGCGCTAAACGAATACTTTTCCTGCATTTTTGCGAGAAAATCCATACATTTATCTACGGCTAAGACAAAGGATTGCTTTTCAAATATTTGCGAACCGATATGACAATGATACCCTTCTAAAACAACGTTTTCTTTTTGCAAAGTGTATTCCGTGATTTTCTCCGCCGTACCGTCAGAGATGGAAAATCCGAATTTACTATCCGTCGTTGCTGTTTGCACGAATGCGTGGGTATGCGCCTCAATGCCGGGATTGATGCGTAGTAAAACTTTTTGAACCATACCGCGCTTTTTTGCTTCAACGTCTATTTTATCAATTTCAGAATAGGCGTCCGCGACGATACAACCGATTTTACAATCCAACGCTTCGCCTATTTCATAATCGAGTTTATTATTGCCGTGCATATAAATTTTTTCCGCAGGAAAACCGGCTTGTAACGCAGTATAAAGCTCTCCGCCGGAAACGACGTCAATGCCGATGTTTTCTTGGTTTGCGATTTTATAAATTGCCTTGCACGAAAAAGCCTTAGAAGCGTATAATACGCAACCATTACCGTTGTATTCATTAGCGAGCGTATCGCGATAAACGCGCATCATTTTTCTTATATAATCTTCGTCGAAAACGTAAAGCGGAGTACCGAATTCTTTTGCTAACTCTACGCAATCAGCGCCTCCGATTTCCAAATGCCCTTTTTTATTTACTCTTAAAGTCGTTCGTTCGTTCATCGTTTTTACCTACTGTAAATTCATAGCCAAGACATTGTAATCCGAACCAAGATTTTGAGTGATAAAATCGTATGAGTACTGCATTCAAAACCTTGAAAATACGTATAGTATTTCCTTCGGCTTTCGCCTTATATTCCTTCGATTTTATCTACTGAAAATTGCTTCACACCCAAATTGAAAGATTTTAAGGTGATTTTGGGCGATAAGGAAACAATAATACTTGCCGTATTATAATGATGACGAGCTCAAAAGGGCTTAAAATATCCGTTTTTGGCTAGTTCGGATTATACTATTTAGGCTACGATAATATTGTAACAAATTTTAAATAAAATTGCAAGAGTCGAAAGCGTTTTTTTATTAAAAAAATCCGTTAGAACGTAAATTCTTTTAAAAACTTACGTCTTACGGATATTTTAACACTCTTATTTTATAAACCAACCTTCTGCAACGTCTTTAAATCTATCGAATAGAGTCGCTTTTTCTACGCTTTCGTTGGCAATAAGCGGAATTCGGTCGATTTCCACGCCGTCTTTAAATACAAGAATTTCCCCTACGTTATCGCCGTAGCTTAAAGGCGCTTTTAAATTCTTTTTTATATACGTTTGCGTGGAATAGCCTGCCTCAACTCCACGTTTTGAAAAAATTTTACTCTCTCGTTCGGGGCGAACGGCGATTTCCTTTTGTTTACCACCTGAAACGTAAGCCTTTTCTTCTATCGGGTTTTTATCGTCGATTACGGTTTTTGCAACGTAGTTAGCAAAAGTATAATCAAACGTTGCGCGAACGTCGTTGAATCTCGTTTTACTATCCTTTTCGCCGATTACGACGGAAATTACGCGCATATCGTTGCGCTTTGCCGTTGCGGCAAGACAAAATCCCGCTTGATTGGTAAATCCGGTTTTGCCCCCGTCGCAACCGTCGTAAAAACGGACCAACTTATTCGTATTGGAAATTTCGGTATATCTACCTTTTGGATGTTGAAATTTATCCATCCAAACTTGTCCAAATTCATAATATTCCTTATGATTTAAAAGCGCTTTTAACATAAAAGCAACGTCTTTGGCGCATGAGTATTGCGGTTCTTTTGGAAGTCCCGTACAATTAGCGAATAAAGTGTTTTCAGCGCCTAATTCTTTGGCTTTTTCATTCATTCTATCGGTAAAAACGCTTTCGCTCCCCGATATTCTTTCCGCCATTGCTACGCAACTATCGTTTGCGGAACAAACCGCTATACTTTTTATTAGTTCTTTTACTGGGTATTTTGCATTCGCTTCCAAAAAGACTTGCGAACCACCCATCGAGGAAGCGTTTTCACTTACGCTAACTTCTTCTTCAAACGTTAAATTGCCTTGCTTAATTTCATCAAAACACAAAAGTAAAGTCATAATCTTGCACATGCTTGCAATCGGCAAGCGTTCTTCTTCATTATAAGAATAAACCACCGTTTGCGTCGTCGGTTCAAAAACAAACGCTGATTTTGCGCTCAAATTCAATGGATTTTCTTTGTTTTCTGCGACCGTTTGAAGGGAAACTTCTTTTGTTTCTTCTTGACTTTGAGCAAAAGCGGTTGAAATTTGACTTTTATTGAATAAAATCCCCCTTTGCAAAACGCTTACGGGTAACGCAACTATCAAAGCTGATAACGCTAACATTTTTTTTATATTTTTCATTTTTTTTCATCTCCTACTATTATTTATGCGTGTCATAACATTTTATTATGTTTAACATAATTATTTTGTTTGACATAATACTTAATATTTTAGCATTTTTTCAATATCAATACCGAAACCGCGAGTCGGGTCGTTTAAAAATACGTGCGTAATAGCGCCAATTAGTTTATTTTCTTGCACGATTGGACTTCCGCTCATTCCTTGTACGATTCCGCCCGTCGTTTCAATTAATTCTTTATCGGTTATTTTAACGACGTAATTCTTATTTTCTTTGTTATTTTTATCAACTTTTACGATTTCAACTTCGTATTTTTTAGGCGTTTGACCGTTTATCGTTGAATATATATAAGCTACGCCCGGTTTGGCGTTTAGAGAATCGACCTCAACTTTATTTAAAACGGACAAATCGACGTTTTGATTAATTTGACCAAAAATACCGCATTCGCATAACGTTGTTGTTTTTCCAAATTCCCCATCGCCTAAAAATATGCCGTGTAATTCGCCTGCTTTACCGCGCGTACCTTTTAAAACGCTTACGATATTACAATTATAAAGCTTTCCTTCCGCGCCTATTTTTTCACATTCTTCTCCTACGGCGTGTCCTAAAGCGCCAAAACTTCTAGTGGTTGGGTCAACGTAAGTTATCGTACCTATTCCTGAAACGGTATCCCGTATAAGTACGCCTATTTTATATTTTTTAGTAATTTTGTCCATTTGCGGTTTTACGATAAATTTTTCTTTATCGTTACCTCGTTTTACGGTCAATTCAAGAGAATTCGCACCGTTTTTTGCTATTATTGAGTTTAAATCGGCAACGGTTTCAACGTTTATGCCCGAAGCGTTAATAATGACGTCTCCCGAACAAATTCCGGCTTCTTTAGCAGGCGAAAACGTTTTTTCTTCGCCGATTACGTCGCAAACCCCTATAACTTGCGCGCCTCCCGCGCTTAACATAAATCCCGCCGGCATACCGCCAACGTATAAAAAACGCCCGTTTTCGGCCACTGCGCGAATAGGTGTCCCAATTATCGCAAACAGTATCAAAAACGAAGCGAAAATACTAATTAAAAAAGCACTTATCTTACGCATAATTTCCTCCGTTAGAAGATAATTTGCGCAAAATAAGTGCGAATTATTCAATTTTTTAAAGTTTTATAAACAAATTATGAAATAGAACGTTTATATTCGTCCGCCTGTCGAATAAGTTCTTCCGCATGCTTAACGGCAAAATCATCTTTTTCACTACCGCCAAGTAATCGAACGATTTCTTTCAATTTTTCTTGATGATTTAATTCTAATACTTTAGTATGCGTTTTCTCAGTAGCTTCATACTTTTCTATTAAGAATTCTTTATCGCTCATAACGGCAATTTGCGCAAGATGCGAAACGGCGATAATTTGAGTGTTTTTTGCGATTTGCGCAAACTTTTCACCTACAACTTTTGCCGTTTTACCACTTATACCTGCGTCGATTTCATCAAAAATATAGCTTGAAATTTCGTTTAATGCGGAAAACTGCGTTTTTATTGCCAACATAAATCGGCTCATTTCACCACCGCTTATAATTTTTCCAAGCGGTTTTAAAGGTTCGCCTGCGTTTGCCGAGAATAAGAAACGAATATCGTCCAATCCGTTCGTATTTGCTTTTGAAACGTCCGATAAGGAATAATCGTTAAATTCAATTTCAAATTTTGCGCTATTGATATTTAAAGTTTTTAATTCATTGGTAACACGCTCACAAAATTCTGCGCCACGAAGTTTACGAATTTTCGTAATTTCAAGGCAAATTGAATAAATATTTTTTTCCGTTTTATCTTTTTTGGACGTTAATTGTTCGTATTTTCCTTCGCAGTCAGACAAGAGCTCGTATTCGTTTGAAATCGTTTCCAAATATTTGAAAATTTCTCGTTCGTTTGCGCCGTATTTACGCTTTAACGTATGGATTAAATCTAATCTGTTTTCGACTTCTTGCATTTCGTTTTCGTCAAAATATAAACAGTCGCAAGCATCGAAAAGAGATTGCGCAATATCATCTGCATCCATTGATAAGCTTTCAATTCTATCTAATAAGTTAGAATATTCCGTGTCCAACGTCGAAATAGAAGAAATAGAACGTCTTGCCGTTCTTATACCGTCTAAAACGCCTCTATCCGATGAAAATAAGTTAGCCGTTTCCCGTAAAGCAGAAATAATTTTTTCTAAATTATTTATTTTAGCTCTTTTTAAAAGAAGTTCGTCTTCTTCGCCCTCTTTTAAATCGGCAAGCGTAATTTCGTCTATTTGATATTTTAAAAGCTCTATACGGCGATTTCTTTCTTGCTCGTTTCCGCCCAAAAGCGAAATTTGTTCATTTATTTCTTTTAACGAGTTTAATTTTTCGCAGAGTTTATGTTTATACTCTTTTAATTCTTCGCCAATAACTTCATCAAGCGTTCGAAGTTGATTGCTTTCTTTAAGTAAATAAAAATGCTCGCTTTGTCCGTGTACGTCAACCAAATGGTCGGTAACTGAGCGCAACATAGAAACGGTAACTGTGTTTCCGTTAATTTTGATACTGCTTTTCCCCGCATCGGTAAACTTTCTTGAGATAATAATTTCACCGTCGCTATCAATATCAAGTTCCCGCAAAACCTGAACGGCCTTGGAGTTCTCCTCAACGATAAATTCCGCTTTAACCATACATTCCGTTTCGCCGTAACGAATCATCGTCCGTTCCGCTTTCGCGCCCAAAACAAAGTTTACTGAATCGAGAATAACTGATTTTCCTGCGCCGGTTTCGCCCGAAAGAACGTTTAAACCCTCGCTGAAAGAAATTTCAGCGAGGTCTATTAACGCTACGTTTTTTATCGAAAGTTTGGCTAACATAATACACTACCTTTTATTGTTTAATAAAAGCGTTTAATTTATCAATTACAAGATTAGCGCCCTCGTTATCTTCGCATACGACGAGCAAAGTATCGTCGCCAGCAACTGAACCGACGATTTCGGGATAGTTGAGCTTATCGACGACAGAACCTGCGTTTGCCCCGTTACCCGTTAAAGTTTTAATCACGATGATATTTTGCGCGGACTTCATGGAAACCAAGCAATCCTTAAATAAATTACGCATTTTTGGGGAAATTTCGCCTTTCATTTCATTGATATAGGCATAACGATATTTTTTATTCGTGCCCGATACTTTAAATAAGTGTAAATCTTTAATATCACGAGAAATTGTAGCTTGCGTAACGACGTAATTAAGTTTATTTAATTCTTCGCAAAGTTCTTCTTGCGTTTCGATTTCTTTCATCGAAATAATTTCTAAAATTTTAGCGTGTCTTGCCGTTCTTAACATAATACCCTCTCTTTCATATTCTTATTTATTAAGTTTAGTTTTTATTTTTTCTAAAAATACAGCTTTATCGTTCATCGGGAAATCTGCGGTAAACGTTGCCTTATTAATGGTAACGGCTTCCCCTTTACTTAAAACGTCGACGACTTCCCCGTCAACAATGATAAGCGACTGTCCTTGCGTTACTTTAACCAATAAGTTTTCTTCGTCGGAATAAACGACAGGTCTAGAATGTAAAGACAAAGCGCAAAGAGGCGTCAACATAAATACGGGTACGTCAGGGAATAATATCGATCCACCTGCGCTCAAAGAATAAGCAGTTGAGCCCGTTGGCGTACAAATTAATACTCCGTCGCCCGCAACTTGCGTTTTTTCATCGGCAATTTCCGTTTCAAGCCGTAAAATTTGTCCAACCTTTCCCGAATAGGAAGCAAAATCGCGTTGAAAAGAAACTTCGTTTAACGCGTAATATTTTCTTTCACCAACTTGCAATTCTAAAACGCTACGATTTAAAATATGACAAGTTCCGTCTTGCACTTTTTTCAAAAGTTCTATAACTTTTTCCGTTTCGTCGCGCTCGTATTCTGCTAAAAAACCGAGTGTACCGTAATTGATTCCGATTATTTTCGCGCCTTTTTGCGCCGCAACTACGGCGGAATGTAAAATAGCTCCGTCTCCACCCAATACGATTAAAACGTCAACGTTTGAAATACACGAATTATCCGCAAATAGCTCGCATTCGTAACCATTTTTCAATAATACTTCAGACAATTCGTCAATCACACGTTCGTTTTTAATTTTATTTGCGTTCGCAATAATACCAATTTTCATTCGTATCCCCTAAAATTATATTAATTCGTTTAAAGAATTTAGCTTGACGAACATTTTCACCTTTTCTTCTATTGTTAAAATAGACATAGCGCCTTTGCCATACGGTCTTACCTGCAAAACGTATTCTATATTTTTACCTTTACGAATAGGTGCGTTTACAATAGCAAAAGGATATAAGCCGAGTTGAATACAAAACTCAACGACGCTTTTTACAATTTTTGAATGCGCGGACGGATGAACGATACCACTCTTGCCGATATTTTTCTTTTCGCATTCAAATTGCGGTTTAATCAACAAGAAGGCTACGCCGTTCGGGGTTAATATTTCCTTTATAGCAGGTAAAATTAATTTTAAAGAAATAAAACTAACGTCTACGCTAACGCCGTCGATGGACTCTAAAAAATCGGATTTTTTTAAATATCTGGCGTTTACGTTTTCCATTTTCACGATTTTCGGATGATTTTGCAAAGAGCTATGTAATAAACTTTCCCCAACGTCAACCGCATACACTTTTTTGACGCCGTTTTGCAAAAGACAATCGGTAAAACCGCCCGTGCTTGCGCCTATGTCTGCAAAAACCATATTTTCAACGGAAAATTCAAAGTTTTTTAACGCTCTTGAGAGTTTGTAACCGCCGTTTGAAACGAAACTTTCTTCCGATTTTATATAAACGATTTCTTCGTCGCCTATAATTTCGTCTTTGGGTTTTATTTTTTTACCGTTAACGAGAACCAGTCCGTTTTCAATCGCTTCGGCGGATTTTGTCCTTGAACCGAATTTTTCAGCAAAAAATTTATCCGCTCTCATTTTAAAACTTCCGTAATATAGCTTTCAATCTCGTCTTTATTTACGCCAAAGCGATTTTGCAAACTTTTTACGCTACCGTGGGGAATAAATTTATCCTCGTAGGCATAATTTTTAACGATATGACGCTTATTATTACTCGTCAACCAACCGTCAATCATTGCGCCTAAACCACCTAAAAATACGTTGTCTTCTATGGTAACGATATAGTCACTCTTGATTAAAGAAAGCATTTCCTCATCTAAAGGCTTAATAAATCTTGCGTTAATAACGTCAATAAAAAGTCCTTTATTTTTAAGGGTTTCCGCAATTTCCATTGCCATCGTCAAACAACGTTCGCCTTCGGCGATAACAGTAAGGTTAGAGTTTTCGTTTTGAAGATATTCCCATTTACCAAGTTCAATTTTTTTGTTTTCGGAGTTAAATTTAATCAATCCGTTTCTTGGATATCGAATAGCCAAAGGGTGTGGATAATTTGCGCTAAAATTTAAAAATTCTTTAAATTCTTCCGTGTCTTTTGGTGCGCAAATAGTTAAATTAGGGATTAAAGAAAGATAAGATAAATCGAAAACGCCTTGGTGTGTTTCTCCATCGGGACCGGAAATTCCAGCCCTATCGATACAAAAAGTAACGGGCGCATCTTGTTGACAAATGTCGTGAATAATTTCATCAAACGAGCGTTGTAAAAAAGTTGAATAAATTGCGTAATAAGGCTTTAATCCCGCCGTACCCATTGCCGCGGAAAGCACCGACGCATTTTCTTCGCAAATCCCTACGTCAAACGCGCGCTCAGGATAGTCAGTAAAAAATTGTTTTAACCCTAAACTATCGAGCATTGCCGCGCATACGACGGCAATACTTTTATCCGTTTTTGCAAGTTGGCAAAGCGTTTCGCCTAATACTTCGGAATATTCCCTTTCCTTTTTCGCACCCATAGAAGGAACTCCGTGCGTTAAAGTGGGCTCATCTTCGGAAAATTCATAGCCTTTGCCTTTTTTGGTATGGATATGCAAAAGTACTGAATTTGTTTCAAGAAGTTTCTTCGCTTGCTCAAGCGATTGCGTCATTTCTTTACAGTTATTCCCGTCTTTTACGCCAAGATAGCTCAAGCCGAAACTTTCAAGAAGTTTTATTCCTTCTGCCTTTTTTTCCGTTTCCGAGCGCAAATCGTTTAAAATATCGTGCATACCCCCAACGGTTGGCGAGATAGACATTCCATTATCGTTTAAAATAATTAAAATTTTCGTTTTGAGTATTTGCATACTCGTCAAAGCTTCGTAAACTAAGCCGTTATTAAAGGAGCCGTCGCCAACGTAAGCGATTACTTGATGATTTTCGCCCTTTAAATCTCTTGCTTTCGCAATTCCTAAAGCAGCGGAAATAGCCGTACCTGCGTGGCCAGTGTCGTAGCAATCAAACGCGCTTTCGCTACGTTTTGGAAATCCTGAAATCCCGTTTTCTTTTCTCAACGTGTTAAATTTTTCGTAACGACCGCTCAAAAGTTTATAGGGATAGCATTGATGCCCTACGTCAAAAACGATTTTATCTTTTGGGAAATCAAAAACGGAAAAAAGCGCAACCGTAGATTCTACCGCGCCTAAATTAGACGCAAGATGTCCTCCGCCTTTGGTTACCGTATCGATTATAACCGAGCGAATTTCTTCGCATAACGCGCATTTATCGCTCTCGTTTAACCTACGAATATCCGCAGGTTGCAATTTTTCTAATAACATTTTCCCTAACCCCATCGTTAATTTTCTCGATTCCTAATGTATGAAATTAAATCGACTAAAAATTCCGTATCTCCGTCAATCCCGTCAAGGATGTTGTAACACTTTGTTGCGCGCATATCCGCTTGAATTTTAGCGCCGTCCAAACCGTAAAAACTAATACTCGTTAACTTTTTCTCCGTTTTATCTTTACCAATAGTTTTGCCAAGCTTTTCAAAACTGCCTATTTCATCTAAAATATCGTCGGTAAATTGGAATAACTCGCCAAGATTTTGACCGAATTCTTGTAACTCCAAATAGTATTTTCCGCCGTTTAAGATACTAACAATTAAAATGGGCGCTAATAAAAGTTTACCGGTTTTTAACGTATAAATAGTCAATAAATCGTTTTCAGAGGATTTCTCGTTACTTGACGTGAGTTTCAAATCAAGCGATTGCCCTGCAATCATACCGTTAATTCCAGCGTAATCGCATAAAATTTGTGACGCAAGACAATACTTTTCGCCTTTTAAACATTGCTCAATGCAAATAGAATAAGCGGTATTCAATAATCCGTCGCCGGCTAAAATAGCATTCGCTTCGCCATACTTTTTATGATTAGACGGCTTCCCACGCCTAAAATCGTCGTTATCCATCGCAGGCAAATCGTCGTGAATCAACGAATAGGTATGAATCATTTCAAGCGCTAAAGCGTACGGCAAAATATCTGACCGTTCTATATTAAAAATATCTGCAACCGCCAATGCAAGCACGGGACGAACCCTTTTACCACCTAAAAACAAGCTGTATTTCATACTTTCGCCCAATATTTCAGGCATAGTACTTAATTTATCCGCTTGCGATTTTGCGTAATCTTCAAAAATTTTAAGATAATACTCGTATTTCTCTTTGAATTTATACAACTTAATCAACTCCTTAAAGAGAAAGTTCTGCCGCTTTCACGGTATTATATAAAAGCATCGTAATCGTCATAGGACCAACTCCGCCTGGAACGGGTGTTATCAACGACGCTTTTTCAGAAACACCGTAAAAATCAACGTCTCCGCAAAGTTTGCCCTGCTCGTCGCGGTTCATACCGACGTCTATCACGATTGCGCCGTCTTTTACCATATCGTTCGTTACGAAATTCGCCTTTCCAATCGCTGAAACCAATACGTCCGCTGTTTTACAAATTTCTTTTAAGTTTTTGGTTTTACTATGGCAAACCGTTACGGTTGCGTTCGCGTTTAGCAAAAGCAATGCCATAGGTTTTCCTACCGTATCGCTTCGACCTAACACAACGGCGTGTTTTCCTGTTAAATCGACGTTCTCGTATTCCAACATTTTCATAACGCCAAGAGGCGTGCAGGCTACGAATTTAGATTTATTGAGAACCAAATGCCCTAAATCATAAGCCGAAAATCCGTCTACGTCTTTCTCGCAAGGAATTTTTGACATTGCGGATTCAGCGTCAAACCCTTTAGGTAAAGGCAATTGCAATAATATTCCGTCAACGGCCTTGTCGTTTGCAAGTTTTACTAAACAATTTTCAAGTTCTTCTTGCGTAATCGTTTCAGATAACTCGTAAACGAAAGAACAAATCCCTACGCTTTCGCACGCTTTTACTTTATTTCTAACGTAAATTTTTGAAGCGGGGTCTTGACCTACTATAACGACCGCCAAGCCAATTTTTTTTGGGAAATTTTTAATTTTTTCTTTTAATTGCTCACGAAAAGACTCGGCAATTTTTTTTCCATCGATAATTTTCATAATTTTATTTATTTATAACGCCTGCAAGTACGCCGTTTACAAAATCCGCACTTGTATCCGTTGAATATTTACGCGCTAAGCCCGTTGCTTCAGACACGGAAACGACGGGCGGAATATCGTCAAAATATTTAATTTCTGCCATCGCTATTAGTAAAATACTTTTATCGGTGGGATTTATACGATTTTCTCTATAGTGATGACAAGCCGATTCAATCTCTTCTAAAAGTTCTGCGCGATGCTCTTGTACAATTGCGACAAGGTCCGCCGCAAAAAGCAAATCGTCGTCTTTTTCAAGCGCAAATTTTGCATAAATACGTTTTTTAAAATCATCGGTGACTTCGTTAAAATGTTCGGCGAAAATAATATTTAACGCCGCTTCACGTGCAGTATTTCTCATAATAATCTCCATAACGCTAAAAACCCTTCGCCTAAAGGGAAGGGTTTAACGTATTATTTATCCGTTTCGTTTTCTTTTTGTTCGGGCTCTTCGTTGGATTCAGGTACGACGGGCGCGTCGTCAAAAATAACGTCTTGTACGTGAACGTCGACCTTTGCGACTTTGTATTTAGTCATAGTTTCAACGTTTTGCTTGATTGACCTTTGAATGCGGTAAGCTAACTCGGGAACGTCGTAACCGTATTTAACGATAACCGAAACGTCCGCGTAAATACCGTCCTTTTCAATATACAAGCTAATCCCACTTCTTTTACCGGAAAGGGGTTGTGCGCCTTCTACTTCGTTAATCGCAAGTGCAACGATACCACGCACGATACCTGCATTATAAACGACTTTTCCGCTTTTTTCTTCTACGTCGGGTCTAAGATTTGCCATTTGAGAAGTTCTCCTTATTTACTTTCCCCTATATTATAACACATCTTTCCGAATATTTCTACTGTTTTATGCAAAATTTTATGCAATTTTTTTATATTTTTTAGCTTTCTGAATAAACGGGCATAATAATTACGTTACCGGAAACAATCCCCGTTTCGTTTTTCATCATATTATAGATAGAAAGAGCCGTATCATACGTTAATTCGGAAGAATTAATAAATACGTTTACGTTATCCATATCCTGCGAAACGGAAACGACTGCATCCGAAAAACCG
This sequence comes from Clostridiales bacterium, assembly GCA_015055865.1. GTDB lineage: Bacteria > Bacillota > Clostridia > Christensenellales > Borkfalkiaceae > Scatosoma. The sequence goes on from SVHK01000003.1 coordinate 55,073, forward strand.
AGCGATTTAATCATATTTTCAAGCACCAATTCCTTTTCCATCGCCGCTACGATACCCATTTTCATTTCCGTTGCTTCTTCATACTTTTCGTCGCCTGCGCTATAAAGTGCGATTACGCTATCCAGTTGAATTAATTCTTCGCTACGGGTTGAAGTTCTTTCTTCCCGATAAGTCGTAAAATAGTTAGCGGTAGTAACCGTTCCGTCCGTTTTTGCGCTTTCAAGATTAGTATTTGCAAGAACGAAGTTAAGCACCGCGGTAACCGCAAGTAAAAGCACCAAAGAAGTCATTGCAATAATTTTTTTCGTATTAGACATAATTTATCTCCTTAACTATTATTTAACTTGATTATTTTCTTAAATAAATTTTAACCGATTTTTCATTTGTTCCGAGCGCTGCGGCTACAGCTTCTCGAACGTCCATATTTACCTGCAAATCATTCGCTCCGTCGCAAACGACGACAACGCTTTGCACGCCCTCTTGGGTTTCGTAAATCATTACGCTTGCGTCGCCTACGCCGTCGATTTCGTTTAAAAGCAATGCAAGCTCTTGCTCAAGTTCGCCTGCTCCAACGCTTGAAACGGGTTTTTCTTCATTCGTAAAAAACACTTGCCAGACCGCAATCGCTAAAATTGTGCCGACGGCGAAAAACAAGGCTATGTTTTTCAGTTTGTTTTAGGTATGAAAAAACGCATTTAACCTCCTTTCGTGAATTCTATATCAACGGAAAATTCTTTCTTGAAATCCATCTTGATTTCTTCTTGTTTTTCCGAAGAAATATCGTTTATCTCGACAATTATTTTTTCTATTTTTAAATCCGCGCTTTCGTTTACTTTTTCAACAACGAGCGTTACGGTTGAATCGATTGAATATTCTTCTTTTAACCGATTTTCAATTAAGCGCTCCGTTTCATTGATAGATTTACTGCTACAATACTCTATGTAACTCTCGTCCGTGTTTATGACCGTTTCACTAAAATAATTCTCAAAAAAATTTCCGCCGTTGTTTAAGCCGTTATTTGCAAACTCAAAAATCGGCGACAAAACCGCAAGGTAGGCGCATAGTCGAAGGATATTTTTTATTAAAGACGTCGTTTTTCCAAGCGGTAAAATATTCGTTAATACGGTTGAAATCAAAACTATTCCCACTACGCTTAATAAATAATTCGTCATAAAAACGCTCCCGTGGCGGAAATAATTACGATAATCGATAAAAAGTATAAAAACGCCGTAAAAAGTATTCCGGCTGAAAAGTAATTCAAACAATCCGCCGTTTCACTTAAAAAATCGGATATTTTACTTTCGCCAAACGGCGAAGTCATTGCAGAAGTAAATCGTAATAATATCGTTGTAGACAAAAGTAAAATGAGCGGTTTAAAAATACAAGAAATCATTAAAATTATTCCTAAATATCCCAACGAATTTTTTATTAAAACGCTTCCGGCAATCGCCAAATCAAATCCGCCCGACAAAAAACCGCCGACGATGGGAATCCCGTTGCCTATTGCGTATTTTGCAGCCCGTTTTACGATACCGTCGTAAGTACTCGCCGTTAAGCCTTGTACGGTAAAAAACAACCCGAAAACCGATAAACCTATCCCAATTAACCATTTATTTACGCTCTTTAATAACGCCGTAAATTTTCCAAACCGAAAATCGTCGGATATTCTATTTAGCATTGAAAACGCAAGCATAATAATCGTAATGGGAAAAACTATATCGGATATAATTCTTATCATCGTCGTCGACAAAAACGCCAAAGACGGTTTACAAATCGCCACCGAAGTTACACCTCCGCTTACCGCAAGTAAAGTCAATAATATCGGAAAGACAATTTCCATTTGGCGTTGCATCGTATTCAAGCTTTCTTTTGCGGATAAATAACACTCGTTAATTATTCCGATTACGGGAATCAGCGAAGAAATAAACGCTATTACGTAAACGGTTTTCGTAACGGTTTTATCCATTACCCCGACCTGCAAGGACGACAAAATACCGCACAGTAAAGCAATTGCCGTAATACAAGAAAAAGCAGGAAAAAGCTCCACTACTTCTTTGAAAAAAATCTCTATTATCTGAGAAAAAATCCCCGTATAATCAACTTCTTCCCCTTGAACGTAACGAATCAATCTATCTTTAATGTTTTCCGTATTTTCAAAGCCGAATTCGTTTAAATAATTTTCCAACTCGCTCAAATCCAATTCTTTTAAACTTTCTTCTAAAGCGTTCTCCAACGAATTTGAATCTTCCGCTTTTGCTCCGACGCAATCAAAAAACGAAAAAGAAAGAAATATCATTGCTACAACGATTAAAAAAATTCGAAACTTTTTCATATTATACAACCTTTAAAAAAGTTTGAAAAACACTTAAAAGCGAGTTTAAAACCGGCAAAGACAACAATATTATCGTTAATTTTCCGCCTAATACCACCTTGTCCGCAAGCGAAGAGCTCCCAAAATCGTTTAAAATCCCAGCGGAAATTTCCGTTAAGTACCCGATTGCAACCATTTTTAATAGTAATTTTAAAAGTTGGTTGTCGATTTTCGTCGCGGACGTTATATTTAAAAATACGCTAGTGATTTCCGTCATTTTAGAAAAAATTAGCAATAATATTAGTAAAACGCCGGCTGTCGTTACGGCGAATGATAGTTCGGGCTTCGTGTTCTTAATAATCACGGAACAAATAGAAGTAATGAATGCGACGCCTATGATTTTAAAGATTTCCATTCTTTTATAAACCCTTTTTCCAATTCAAATATTTCTTTTATCTCGCTAAACAAGTCCCCAATCATACCGATAACGACGGTTAAAACCAAAATGACCCCGATGATACTTACGTACATTGCAATGTCGTCTCTATCTGATTTTTTTAAAATTTGACAAACTACCGTAACGATAATACCGATTGCGGCTATTTTAAAAATAATTGAAATATCCATTTTTCTCCTTTAAATAATAACGATAATTATAGCCAATCCAAATAAAACTCCAAGTTTTACGTATAAATCTGCGTAGCGTTTATAATCGCTTTCAGATTTTTTCCTATATTCTTCTATTTGAATACTAGCGGTTGAAAAATAACTCTTTTGCGTGTAAGAATCGCCTTTTCCAAGCGAATTAAAATAATCGCAAACTACTCGCATTTCTTCGTTTTCCAAATATCCAATTTCGGGAAAAATACTTAAAAAATCGTCGAAAGCGCCTAATTTTTCAAGATATTTATTCAAAATCTCACAAAAATCCCCCTTATAGGCGTAACATTGAATAAATTCTTTAATAGGTCTTTTGGAATATTCAATTTCTCTTAAAAATCGTTCGTTAAATTGGCAAAACTGGTGAAAAAACAACTTACGATTTCGATATTTTGAAGCTAAAAGATAGCCAATCGTCGTCGTAAAAATTAAAATCGCCAAGCAAACGATAATTTTAATTAACATTTTCGTAAAGACACTCCCCGTTTTTATCCAATACTTTAGACAACTTTCCAATAACTTTATCGTCTAAAACTACGTATTTTTCAAAAATATTCATTTCCGTTTCCAAAACGTCGTTAAAATTTTTTAAATGCGCGCTCGCTATCGTAGTAACTCCACTTCCTATCCCTCTTTTTATTGCGGGAATATCATCTTTCGTAATTTCATCCGTTATCATTATATCTGGTCGCATAGCTCGAATCCCTACTTCAAACGCCGTTTTTTTGTCGGAAAATGATATTATGTCACACATAAAACCAATGTCTGACATAGATATTTCCCCTCTTTCATCACAAATTAATATATTTTTTAATGTTTTTTCGCAAAAAATGCGGGCAATATCTCGTAAAATAGTAGTTTTACCTTGTCCTGGCGGTGAAAGTATCAATAAATTTGAATAATTTTCATTAAAACAAACGTCAAAAATATCCTTTGCCACGCCTATAATTTTATGTGGAACGCGAACGCATAACGAGCGAATGTTTTTTATAGTAACGGGTTGTCCTTTCGTGTAAACGTATTCTCCGGCTAGACCAACGCGAACTCCCCCGTTTGCCGAAATAAATCCTTGGCGAATTTGTTCTTCTACGGCGTAAACGGAATAGTTTCCTGCGGAATATACCATATCTTCCACTTCTTTTTTGGTGCAAATTACTGCATCTTGAGCGGTTTTCACTATACCGTTTTCGCCTAAATATGAGTAAGAGCCGTTATAATTTACAGTCGTAGGTTGTCCTGCGCGTATTCTAATTTCGAAAATAAGATTCAAATTAAGGAATTTTATTGCATTTTTTAAATTTTCACTAAGAAACTCTAACATTTGTTCTATTTTATGCGCACTTTTAGATTTTTAGAACAAAAAAAGAACTTTCTAAAAAGAAAGTTCTTTTTTTCTATTGAAACGATTATTTTGTATACTCAAAGAGTAGCTCGGCGGTTTTTTCGCTAAAGTCAGACAATTCTTCCGGTGAAAGTTTTTTATAAGCAATCATCGCCAAGTAATACACTTGATATACGATATTTTTTTGTTTTTCCGTCGGTTGATTTAATAAGCTTGAAATTACCGGATTGGTTGCATTTAATACAAGCGTTAAATGTTTATTTAAATCAAACTCACCCATACCGTAAAATCCGTTCATTTCCGTCATCCGGCGCATAAATTCGTCAACGTTTATAACCGCAGGAGTTTTACCGCTCTTTAATTTTTCTACTTTTACTGCAATTTCCTTATTTGAAAGAGTATTTTTAAAAAGCTCAACTAAATCTTTAAAATCTTCTTCATTCAAGGAGTCTTCTGCTTTCAATGCGCCGTCTAAATCTGCATCAATGCGTACAAAACGGCATTTTTTAGCATTTTTATATTCAATAAAACTTATAAAATGCGGGTCAATATAATGGTCGCAAACGACGGCGTCAACGCCGGCGTCTTTAAACATTGAAACGTATTGCGCTTGTTGCGCTTCGTCGGATACGTAATAAACAGGTTTTGCTTGAACGCCGTTTTTAACGTCTTCTTCCGAAATTTCTTCGCCGAAATATTCGCTCATTGGCTTATATTCGCCAGATAAATTCTTAAAAATAAGAATGTCTTTTACTTTTTCGTAAAATTCTTCGTCTTTAATGCAACCGAATTTGATAAAGGTTGAAATATCTTTCCAGCAGTTTTCGTAACGTTCTCTATCGTTTTTATACAAAGAAATGAGTTTATCGGCAACCTTTTTAGTAATATGTTTTGAAATTTTTTGAACTTGTTTATCGTTTTGTAAGAAACTTCTCGATACGTTCAAGGGAATATCAGGACAATCAATCACACCGTTCAAAAGCATTAAAAATTCAGGGATTACTTCTTTGATATTATCCGCAATAAAGACTTGGTTGCAATATAATTTTACTTGCCCTTTTTCTAACTGAACCTGTTGTTTTTTAATTTGCGGGAAATATAAAATACCTTTCAATCGGAAGGGATACTCCATATTTAGATGGATTTGGAAAAGCGGTTCGTTGAAATCCATAAAAGTATCGCGATAAAAGTTTTTATATTCTTCGTCCGTGCACTCTTTAGGGTCTTTTAAATATAAAGGTTGAGTCGTATTAAGCGGTTTATCCTTTTCATTGTCGCCCGTTGGATTTAAATATACGTTAAACGGCATAAAAGAGCAATATTTACGAAGTAATTCTCTAATCGTCGTTTCTTTAAGGAAATCTTCTTCTCCTTTTGCTACGTGCATTACGATTTTCGTACCACGATTAGCTTTTTCGGTTTCCGTGATAGTATAAACGGATTCGCCGTCCGATTCCCATTTTACGGCGGGCTCGTTTTTATAGCTTTTCGTGTAAATTTCTACTTTTTCTGAAATCATATAGGCAGAATAAAAACCTAACCCAAAATGACCGATAATCCCATCGCCTGACGCATTTTCGTATTTTTGTAAGAAATCGTTTGCGCCCGAAAAAGCAATTTGCGTAATATATTTTTCTACTTCTTCCGCTGTCATACCAATACCGTTGTCTTCAACGGAAATGGTTTTCGCTTTTTTATCCACGGTAACGACAATTTTATATTCTTCATCCGTATTTTCCACTTCGCCCATCGATACAAGCTTTTTAAATTTCGTAATAGCGTCAACGCCGTTTGCTACGATTTCACGAAGAAAAATGTCTTTATCGGAATACAACCATTTTTTGATAATTGGCATCATATTTTCACTTGAAATTTTAATATTGCCTTGTTTTTCTTGCATAAGTAAATCTCCTTAATGAAATTTAATAATTATATATAAACAAAAAAGCCTGTCTTTAATCGATAAAAACAGACTTTTTATAATTTAATTCAAGTATTTACAAAACAATCAGGAGTTCTTGTTAAGCAAATCAGCAATAGAAACACCGCCCATACCGCTTTCGTTCCATTCGGTAACTTCTTCAACGGGTTTAGCCTTTGCCGATTTCTTGGACTTAACTTCTTCGCCTTCCGCTTTTTCAGCTTTCGGCTTTCTTTCAACTTCAGGTTTCGGTTCAAGAGCCTTGATAGAAAGAGTCATCTTCTTTTCAGCGCAGTCAAGCTTAAGAATCTTCGCGTCGATTTCTTGACCAATCGTAAGAGCAGTCGTCGGATTTTCAAGGAATTCGTGAGAAATTTGAGAAACGTGAACGAGACCGTCGATACCTTTTTCAACTTCTACGAATGCACCGAAAGGTACGATTCTTACAACTTTACCGCGAATAACGTCTTCTTCTGCATATTTTTCAGCAGCAAGATCCCAAGGTTGAGGTTGAAGTTGCTTATAACCGATAGAAACTTTCTTAGATTCTTCGTTAATCTTCAAAACCTTGAATTGATACGTTTTACCGATTTCAAGAACGTCAGAAACGGAATCAACGCCCGTCCAAGACAAATCGGAAATGTGCGCAAGACAATCGAAACCGTTTACAGAAACGAATGCGCCAAACGAAGTAATTCTTTCAACTTTACCTTCTACAACGTCGTCAACGTGGATATTTGCAAAGAATTCAGCTTCTTTTGCTGCTCTAGCCGCTTCTTTCGCTGCTTTTTCAGCTTCAATGATTACGCGTTGAGAAGCGATAATTTCCTTTCTTCTTTCAGTTTTAACTTCAAGAACCTTAAGGCGGAGCTTCTTCCCTACGTATTTATCAAGCTCTTTAACAAAACCTGCGCGAATTTCGCGAGCGGGTACGAATACGGTATAAGAACCGAGTTCGCTCGTAAGACCGCCTTTGTTAAAACCGGTACAAGTAACGGAGAATTCGTTGCCTGCGACGATATTAGCTATCATAGCTTCTTCTTCCTTTACTTTTTTGATTTGTTTTTGTGAGAGCTTAACGGGATTGACAGCAACAACCATAAGTTCAATTTCTTCCCCAACTTTTGCCGAGAAATCGCTTGCGTTATAAACTTCGCAATCTACTTCTGCTTTGTCGAGAACTACTTCTTTCTTCGTGTTCGGAAGCAATACTTGAACACCTGCATCGTCCGCGGACGAAATCGTAGCCGTAATCAACTGACCTTTTTTGAACTTTTGTTGACTGCCCATACTGTCAACGACGTCTTGCATCGTTGCTGCTTCTGCCTTAGTTTCCATTTCCATTTTTAAGAGAACCTCCTGAGTTTGCCAGTTAGGGGTACTCGCCCCCGTAACTATACCTACCTTTTTAAATCTTTTGATTGTTTTATATTCTAGATCGTCGCAATTCTTCAAGCGAAAAACGTTTTTACAATATTTAACGCAAATGTCGTATAGCTTGTTGGTGTTGCTGCTGTTCAATCCGCCGATAACCAACATTGCGTCGCATTGCATCGCGAGTTCGCGCGCTTCATTTTGCCGTCCTATAGTAGTATAACAAATTGTTTTAAAAACTTCAACTGTTTTTTCGTCATAATTACGAAGAATTTTAATAATTTTTTCAAATTTTTCTTCAGAAAAGGTAGTTTGAGCTACAATAACGCAATTTTTACCCTTCAAAACGGAAAAATCATCATTCTCCGACGAAAATACGTAAGCCTTATTTTCACACCAACCGTTAATCCCTATTACTTCGGGATGATTGCTTTCACCAATAACTACTATCGTTTTCCCTTGGCTATATTGTTCGTCGACGATTTCTTGCGTCCGTCGAACGAATTTACAGGTACAATCAATAACCGTCAATCCTTTCGATTCGCAAATTGAGTAGACGGATTTAGGAACGCCGTGCGAACGAATAATCAAAGTCGCGCCGTCGGGAACGTCTTGTATACGTTCAACCGTTTTAAGCCCCCGCTTCCCCAACAAGTCTATAACGTCTTGATTGTGAATAATTTCGCCTAAAACGTAAGTATTTTCGGGTGTAACGGCTAAGGCTGTGTCCACCGCCTTTTTTACGCCGTGACAAAAACCACCGCTTTTCGCTATCAAGATTTCCATTTTTAAATTCAAATCCCTTGTTGAATATACGATTTTATTTTTGCCACGACTTCATCAATCGACATTTCGGACGTATCAATTACGATAGCGTCGTTAGCGCAAACGAGCGGAGAAAACTCTCTTTCACTGTCCTGTTTATCTCTTTGTACGATTTCGGCGTGTAATTTATCAAAATCTACGTTTTGTCCCCTTTCGAGCAATTCGTCGTAACGCCTTTTTGCTCTAATCGCGCTATCTGCCGTCAAATAAAATTTAAATTTAGCATCGGGCAATACCGTCGACCCGATATCTCGACCGTCTAAAATGCAAGACATTTGTTTTGCGATAACGCGTTGCATTTCAACCATTTTAATTCTTACGCAAGGATGCGCGGAAATATGCGACGCAGCCATAGAAACTTCGTTTGCGCGAATTTTATCAGAAACGTCTTCCCCGTCTAAATAAGTATGTTGCGCTCCGTCAAGATATTCCACTTTAACGTCAAGATATTCAAGGAGTTTTTTAACGCCCTCGCTATCTTGCGGGGCAACGTTTTCGCGAACCGCTTTTAAGGCGCAAGCTCTATACATTGCCCCAGTGTCAAGATATAAAATATTATATTCTTTCGCCAATATTTTTGCCACGGTACTTTTACCGCTTCCAGCAGGTCCGTCTAACGCAATATTATAAATCGACGATAAATCAGCGCGTAACATTTTTGCATCCTCCAAATAAACGTGTTTAACCAAACGACTCGGGCTTACTTCTACCATTACCATCACTCGAATACATAACGGTAATCCGCCGACGATATCCGGTTCAACGCAAGCGAATAAAGGCGCAAAGTCGTAACCGCATACTCTTGCCGCTTTCGCTGGGTGAAAAGAATGAATATCTGTCGTAAGAGAGAAAACAATTCCTATCGTTTCTTCTTTTTTAAGGTTATTTAAACTAAATATTTCGTCAAGCAAATCTTTTACGGCATAGACGATTTGGTTTTTTTCATCCTTTTTTATCGTCGTTGCCCCTCGAATAATTTGCATAAATACTCCTGTATTTTTAATTAAAATCTTTTGTTAAGTTATTAAAATTTTAGCATAATTCAAAGTTTTTCGTCAAGTAAAACTTAATATGATAAGTTAAAAAAACTTAAAGTAATAGGATTTTTAATAAATTTATCTTATTTTATCGTATTCCCTGCTGCGTAACCGGTCGAAAAAGCTATTTGTAAATTAAATCCACCTGTAAAAGCGTCTATATCCAAGACTTCTCCGCAAAATTTTAAGCCAGAAATCTTTTTACTTTCCATCGTTTTAGGATTAATTTCAGACAATTCAATCCCCCCCGAAGTCACGATAGCTTCCTCAAAACCTCTTAAACTGGCCACTTTCATCGGAAAAGCTTTTAAAGTTTTAACTAAATCCGCTCGTTCGAATTTAGTTAAAGAATTAACGTTTTTATCTTCGGAAATATTCGCTTTTTTTAATACTACGGAAATCAGTTTTTGTGGTAACAACTCGACTAACGCATTAGAAATCTTCTTATTTTTATATTTTTCAAAATCCCTTAAAAGTCGTTTATCCAACGTTTGCTCGTCTAAAGCCGGTTTAAAATCAAAAAATAACCGAATATTTTTTAACGGCAATCGATTGATTAAAGACGATAAACTTAAAACTATCGGTCCTGAAATCCCAAAATGCGTAAACAACGCTTCGCCGAAACCACTATAGATTGTTTTTTCTCCGTTTTTTGCCGTTAAGGTTACGTTTTTTAAAGATAAACCCTGTAGTTCTTTATAAAAGTTCTCTTGTAGATTTAAACCGCAAAGAGCAGGCTTTAATTCAACGACTTTATGATTAAAAGTTTGAGCGAACGCGTATCCGTCACCCGTGCTTCCTGTAGTTGGATAGCTTAAACCACCCGTCGCTATAATACAAACGTCGCACTCATATAAATTTTTATCAGTTTCAATATTTACTACGCGTGGCATAATACCTATGTCAGGCGTAGTATTTATGTCAGACATAATACCTATGTTTGACATAGTATTTATTTTTTTAACTTTTTCGTTTAATTTAAAAATAACCCCTACTGATTTACAAGCTTTTTCAAGAGTTTTTGTAACGTCGCTTGCATGGTCGGACGCAGGAAATACTCGATTACCGCGTTCCGTCTTTATCAAAAGACCGTAATCTTCAAAGAAATTCATTACTTTTTCAGGCGAAAACGCATAAATACAGCCTTTTAAAAATTTTTCACCGCGAACAACGTTTAAAAGAAAATCATCTGGAGAAACGTCGTTTGTAAAATTACAACGTCCTTTTCCTGTAATATAAATTTTTTTTCCGAGCTTTTCATTTTTTTCAAATAAAAAAACTTCGTTGCCGTTTTTCGCCGCCGCATAAGCCGACATTAATCCGGCTGCACCACCCCCGACGATACATACTTTTTTCATAAATAACCTCAAATTTTTAACCTGTATATTTCCCCGTTTAATTTAAATAAATAAATTGTTTCACAATAATAGTTTCACGATTTGTTTTTATTTATTTTAACAATGAATTAAAATACAATAATTAGGAAAATATTTTATCTTTAAAAACGAATGTACGCAACCCACTTAAATTTAGTGAGTTGCGTATATTATTTTCAGTAAATTGTTTCACGATAAATGTTTATCGGTTTTTGTTTTTATACGGGATAAACCGAGCCTTTAGCCATATCTCTATCTACGCCTTCTTTTTGAGCAGTTCTCCACTTGAAGAAATTTTCAGCTACTTGTTCAAAGACCGCATAGGAAAGTACGTCTTCTTCCTTTTCGTAATATCCAAGAGCGATAAGTTTTGCTTTTACTTCTTCGTATTCAGGTTTCAACAAATCGGCAGGACGGCAAGTGATACGTTCAGCGCCTTTAAGCACTTTTTCTGCAATTTCTTCGTTAACCGGCATCGGCAACGTACCGTATTTCCCCGCAAAAATATCTTTTGTTTCTTTTGTAACCATTTTATAACGTTCACCCATAACGATATTCATAACGGCTTGCGTACCAACGATTTGTGACGACGGTGTAACCAAAGGAGGATATCCACAATCTTTTCTTACGTTAGGAACTTCCGCAAGGCAATCCATCAATTTATCGATTTTACCTGCTTTTTCAAGTTGATTAATAAGATTGGAAAGCATACCGCCAGGAACTTGATACAAGAGCGTATTAACGTCAATCCTCTTGGATTTTTCATTGAGAATTTTATCGTCTTTCAAACGCTTTTCGACACCTTCGAAATGCTTAACGATAGGCAAAAGTTTTTCAATATCAATCCCAGTATCTAAAGGCGTACCTTTTAAAGTTGCTACCAACGGTTCGGTTGCAGGTTGAGAAGTACCGTTTCCGAGAGGAGATAAAGCAGTATCTACGATATCCGCGCCAGCCATAATCGCCATAAGATAAACCATATCGCCCGTACCTGTCGTATTATGCGTATGGACGTGAAGTTTAGTAGTAGGTTTTAAAGCAATTTTTAACGCTTTAACAAGTTCATACGCTTTCAACGGCAACAATAAATTCGCCATATCCTTTAAACAGATATTGTCTGCGCCCATTTCTTCGAGTTGTTTTGCAAGGTTTACAAAATACTCGTTGGTAAACACTTCTTTACCGTTTACCTCAGCGCTCGTATAACAAATGGTCGCTTCGCAAACGCCACCGTACTTTTTAATCGCCTTCATTGAAACTTCCAAATTCCTAGGGTCGTTCAATGCGTCGAATACACGTACTACCCCTACACCGTTTTCAATTGATTTTGCAACGAATTTTTCAACGATGTCGTCAGCATAATGCCGATAACCAAGCAAATTTTGACCGCGCAAAAGCATCTGAATGGGTGTTTTTAAATGGGATTTTAAAGTGCGTAATCTTTCCCAAGGATCTTCGTTTAAAAAACGAAGACAGGAATCGAAAATCGCGCCACCCCACGCTTCAATCGAATAATAACCAATTTCATCAAGCTGTTCAAGAACAGGAAGCATTTCGTCGATACGCATTCTCGTCGCAGCTTGCGATTGATGCGCATCACGTAAAATAGTTTCCGTTAACATTACTTTTCTTTTTTCAATATTCATCAAATCCATAATAATATTACCCTTAAACGTTCAAATTAAATAATCGACAATAAGAATCCAGCCGCAATAGCCGACCCGATAACGCCTGCCACGTTCGGCCCCATTGCGTGCATTAAAAGGTGGTTAGACGGGTCGCTTTCACGCCCCACGTCCTCGGAAATACGAGCCGCCATCGGTACGGCGGACACACCCGCACTCCCAATAAGCGGATTAATTTTACCACCAGAAATTTTGCACATTAAACGCCCAACCAAAAGTCCGCCAATCGTACCACAACTGAACGCAACTAAACCAAGAGCGATAATCTTTAAAGTGTCAAAAGCAAGGAAGGTCGTCCCGAACGCTTTACAACCAACTGAAACGCCAAGAAAAATTGTAACGGTGTTCATTAAGCCGTTTTGAGCCTGCGAAGACAATCTATCGCACACCCCCGATTCCTTCAAAAGATTACCAAGCATTAACATACCAAGCAAAGGCACGGCGTCAGGCAATAATACACCCACGACAAGCGTTACTATTACAGGGAAAATTATCTTTTCAAGTTTACTTACCGTACGAAGCGGCTTCATTTTAATCGTTCTTTCATTTTTGGGAACGACAAGGCGCATTAAAGGTTTTTGAATAATAGGAATCAACGCCATATACGAATACGCCGCAACTGCAATCGCGGAAAGCAAATCCTGCTCGGTGTATTTCGCCATCATTTGCGTAAGATAGATAGCCGTAGGACCGTCTGCACCGCCAATAATCGCAATTGACGCCGCCGCGGCAAGGTCAAACCCAAGCACTACCGCACCAATCAAAGTAAGAAAAATACCAAGTTGCGCTGCGGCACCAAGAATCATACTTTTTGGATTGGAAATTAACGGACCGAAATCCGTCATTGCGCCAATACCAAGGAAAATAAGCGGTGGATAAATTACTTCTTCTACACCGTAGAAAAGATACCATAATAATCCGCGTGTTTCGGGAATTACGTCGTAATAACCGTGCGAGTCCCCTGCATATTTCCCCCACAAGACGTTATAAGCGCCGGGAAGATTTATTAAAAACATTCCGAATGCAATCGGTAATAGCAAAAGCGGTTCGAATTTTTTGACAATCGCAAGATACATAAGCACAAACGAAACCAACAGCATAACGTAGTTTTGCCATTCACCGCTTGAAAGTCCCGACGATTCCCATAAATTCGCTAGCATTTCGCCAACGTTTACAAGAAGATTTTGCATCATAAATTTTACCCCAAAAGAATCATTAACTAATAACCGCTAATACTGAATCGGATTCAACGTTTGCGCCTTTCGCTACGCAGAAAGATACGGTACCGTCACAAGGAGCAGTAATATCGTTATCCATCTTCATCGCTTCAAGAACGAGAATGGGTTGGTCTTTTTTAACCGATTCCCCTTCCCCGACCAATAAACCTTTAATCAAGCCAGGGAACGGCGAAAGTACTTTTTCTCCGTTGGCAGGCGTGGTTTTAGGCGTAGTTTTAGGCGCCGTCGCAACAGGTGTAGGCGTTACGGGAGCAACAGATTTTACTACGGGAGTAGCAATAACGGGCGCGACTCCACCAACTTCTTCTACGGCAACGTCGTAGCTTTTACCATTAACTGTAATAACAAAATTACGCATAACATTTTCTCCTTAAAATCTCTTTATTCTTTTCACCGTGAATTCACACTTAGGATTTGTTTGTTCATAATACGCCATAATTGCGGCGGTGATAACCGCAACCGTTTCATCAGAAATTTCTTCTTCGGATTCATTGCTAGAAACAACAGGTTTATTTTCAATCTTTACAGTTGCCGACGTTTCCTTTTTAGTATCCGAACCATTTCGAGTATTGATAATCTTGCCTACTGTATAAACGATAGCAATTAAAAAGGCAATACCTAAGAAAACGATACAAAAACCAATCAATGCGTATAACGCAGCTTCGGGAATCCCGATAAATTTTGGATACCCTTGCGCTTGCAATTCGGGCGAAACTGCTAAAATATTATTTAACATCTTTCACCGCCTTTACTTCGCAAGCATTTGCAAGGAAGAAATTAAATATTGTCTAACAAATTGCGGTTCGATAATCGCATCGATATACCCGTCTTTTGCAGCGTTAATGGGGTCGGAATTTTCGTCCGCGTACTTTTCAATAAGCGCCGATTTATCCGCTTTTTCATCAGAAAGTTCGATTTGAGCTCCTTGAACACTATCAAACAACGCGATTCTTGCATTTGCGAACGCACAAGTATAATCAAACCCTATCGATTTTGACGCAAAGAGCGAATACCCAAGTCCTACCGCCTTTTTATACACAACCGCTAATTTGGGCATATCCATCGTATCAAGCATATCGAGATATTCCGCTACTTCTTTCATAACTCGACTGTTGTTTACGCAGGTACAAGGACAAACTCCTTTTACGTTTGTAAAAGTAATAAACGGAAGAGCATAACAAGAAGCAAACTCTGCAAAAGTCTTAATCTTAGCCAATTTTGACGCATTCAATTCGACGCCTTCTTCTCCACCATCAAATATTACTGCCGAAACGGAAATACCGCCAATTCTACCAAGAACCGTTTTTACCTCCGCATCATACCCTGCGCCAATCTCTATAGGATTTTCGAATACACTCAAAATCGTTTCAGCGGTAACGGTTTCATTTAAAACGGGCAACGCACCGTTTAAATCCGCGTCAATCATAGGCATATCGATAAGCTCGGTGATTTCAGTAATTTTTTGTTTAACGTCAACGATATCCGAAACCACAAAGGACGGAATCCCCGATTTATCAAGCGCTTTTGCTCCGCCAACTTCTTCTTTCGTCAAAGTTTTACCTGCTTTTGCGGATAAAACAAAAGGCGAATTGATTGCAAGTACGCTCTTATTTTCTATAAAGAACGTGAAATCCGCAACAGCCGCAAGCATCGACGCCGAACCGTAAACTTCGCCGTCAACGATAGCGTATTGAGGCACGACGCCTTTTAATTGCGTACTACGCATTAAAACTTTTGCCAGCCCTTCAAGCACTGTTACACCTTCGCCTATTTGAACGCCAAGCGTGTTCAAAAGGTAAATAACGGGAGTCGAATTTTTTTCCGCAAGGTCAAGACATTTAGCGATTTTATCGCAATTCGCCTTTGAAACACCGCCCGAAAAAACCTTGAAATTTTGCGCGACGATATAGAATGGATACCCGTTAATCGTTGCAAAGCCCGTAACGACGCCTTCGCCTTCCGCGTTTTCTCCGTAGAAATCATTTTTCGAAAAACTAAAAGCTGATAATTCCACGAAAGATTCTTCGTCGATTAGCGCCGTAATACGGCTACGGATTTCTTTACCCGCTTCAGCTATTTTCGTTTTTCTTTCTTGTAGTAATTGAATTTTATCCATAATACCCCTCCAAGAAATTCAAATATCTATATTTTGGTAATAATTTTGCCAAAATTCCACTAATAACATTATACTAAAAACATACTTTTTAATCAAGCATTAGAGCATTAATTTTGAAAATAAATTTATTTTTTTGTAAAAAATAAACAGCGCCCAAAAAAACGCCGTTTATTTCAAACAAAACAATTTTATTTTTTTCTTTTAAACGCCTTCTTTGACCATTCTTCAATTTTCTCGGTATTTTTATATAAAATAAGAAAAATTAAACCGAAAACTATCCCTAAAACAATCCAAAGGCATATTCCCCACCAAGTATTGAACGGTATAAAATTAATGGAAAACGTCGTACCCGTCAAATTCACAAGCCGGCAAATCAAAATCATTACGATAAAATATTTATTACTCATTGACGAGATCGGAAGAG
>SVHK01000033.1 GCA_015055865.1 Clostridiales bacterium
TTCCGATCTCAATAGCGTCCACGCGCTAAAAGAAAACATCTTTTTAAATAATGCAAAATTATAATATATTTTAGGTTTCCATTTTGATTTTAGCGTTAAAAAAATCGCATTAAATAATTGGCTAGCAAAATTTCCGATCAACAACGCCCAATAATTTTTTAAAATTATTGCCAACGGAATAGTTACAAGCAAAGGAATCAACGACGTTCCTATACGCACAAAAAACAAGGTTTTGAAATCAAAATCTCTTTTATAACGAGCCATTTGTATGCTCGAAAATGCGTATAAAATTATTAAAAGCGACGCAAGACTAATTGAATTTCCCAGTCCTGGACTTCCAACAACAAAAGCAATCTTATGTCTAAACAAAAAAATTATTACACACGCAAAAAACGATACGCTTAAATTCGTCCAAAACGCTACGTTTGTGCTCTTGTCTAAATCGTCTTCATTTTCAAATTCATGTTGTATTATATATTTTTGAAAGCCTGCATCGGTAAATACTTCCGCAAAACTTATAACCATTGTAATGGTTGCTACAATCCCAAACGCTTCAGGCAATAGCAATCTTGCTAATATTATATTTACAATCGGTGAAATTATTTTTGCCATAATCTCCGTGATAGAAGACCATGCAGTCGCTTTTCCGATTTTATTCTTTATATTTTCTCCCAACAGCTATACCTCTACTATCATTTGTTATAAACAATGTATAAATATTATTCACGCCAAAAAACTTTTCATATAATTTAAAAAGGACAAAATACGCAACAATTAATATATATTTAACTATTTAACTTTTTCCATCTTGATTTCTGTAAGCTCAATCCACTCACCCAATTTATAATCCCATTCTTCCGGTTGAAATTGCTCCATACCATTCCCGGGGAAAAACGTTAGCTCTCCAAAATATATTTGCCCGTCGATCTCATAAAAATCCACTCTCACAAACGGAATATCTTTAGAAAGAATTTCCGAAAGCTCTATCATTTTTTTATAATTTTGGGGTTGCGGAAGCCCTTCTTTAACAGACGGAAAACTGCGTTCGAACGGCATAACATTCCAATTCCTATCAAAAAACGTTACGTGTAGACCCTTTTCAGAAAAGCGGTCGGAACATACAAAGGCACATCTCGCAACCCCGTTAAAGCACATTATTTTATAATCTTTTAGTTCGCCTTCTTCATCCTGCATAAGCGGTTCCGCTATTATGCGAGGGCGCACGTTTTTGTAGGGCCATTCACGGCCATGCCAAAAAAGATTTGATTTTAATTTTTTTTCAATTTTTAATTTTGCTGATTTTTTATCAAAAATAGATTTATCCCGACAAATTATAACACTACCGGAATCGTGTGTACATTTTAATACAAATTTACTTGGAAGCGACTCAAAATCAATTTCATCAAACGAATCCCAAACCCCAAGCGTAGGGACAATATATTGTTCCCCTATTATACTTGCCACATAATCTTTTACTTCAAATTTATCAACCATCGTTGAATATTCTGGTTTTCTATTGTATAATTTTAACCACTGCAATTTTTCATTAAAAGAAGTAGGATTTTTCAAATTCAACTTTCTTTTGAACGTTGCTTTATATTGAATCTTTATATACAATTTATCTGAAAATAAATGTGAAATGGGCAATTTCGTAAAATTATCTATAAAGGCTTTATGTATTTGTTTCGGATTATTTTTTAATAGGTTGAAAAATGTTTTTATTTTCCCCACTTAAGAAATCTCCTTTTTTTCTTAAATTAATCGACAAATTAAATCGTGGTATTGCGTTTTGAATAATCGTCCTGTCGCAACATATAAAAACAAAAGAATAATAAAAATTGCACGGGAGTTAAACTATACGTTACTCCAAAATATTCAAAAAGCAATAGCGCAACCATTGTCCCCATAATAAAACCTTTATGAGGCACGTTCTCTTTCTTTTGACTCGCTGAAAATATTAAATAGAAATAAAAAGAATAATAAGCGATAAAACCAATTACACCTTGATTATATAACAACTCTACAAAATTATTATGTGAATAGAAGAAGAAACCCGTAACGCTTGTTTCGTTATAATATTTGAAGCTATCAAACCCAAATCCCCACAAAGGCGATTGAAACCAACGCGCAAAACCAGCCTCAATCATCATAGTCCTCTCCAGTGTCGAATTATCCACCCCATAACTATCGTCAAATAAAGCAAAAAAACCTTTAAAGCGATAGCCTATAGTTTGATAAAAGAACGGAACTTTCATCATCAATAAGTAAATAGCCACGGCTATCGCAAGAACGGTAATAGTATATTTAATAATATGCTTTCGACCCTTTTTATCCGTTTTATTCAACAACACAATATATAGAAAAACAATAGGTACGACGACAAATTTTCGCCCCCCCGAAAGAAACATACCGATATATATCACCCCCAAAGCGAGCAATAGCCACGTCTTCTCTGTTTTACTATTTGAAGAAGCAAGTAGCCACATACCATAAATTGCACTTACCATAAGCATCATTGCTAAAATGTTAGCATTCCCCATTAACTCTTCCCCCAAGCGTCCAGATGGGTCTTCCAAGTTGTCCGTCAAGTATAGTAAAATTATCAACGTTGACGCGGCAAACACAAAAGTTCTGAAAACCAAATTTAATCGCTTTGCGCTCCATTCCATTTGAGATAAAATAAACACCAAAATAAAATTAACAATCAAATCATAATAAGCCCCGCTAAAAATCTCCGTTTCGGGCGAATAAGTCAACGACAATAACGACAACAATAAAAAAGCTATTTGCCATGAAATTAGCGACGACGTTTTTATTTTACCGTTGATTGCAATGGCTACCAACGAAAACGCCAAAAAGCTATAAAGCATCACGGAGTTTACTAAGGAAGGTAACAAGACGTCTTGCGCAAAATAGCTCGTCATAATATACAGCAAAAATAATCCAAGCCACACCCGATTTATTACTCTCGTTTTTTCCGATTGATTTATCATTTAACGTACTCCTACTAATTTAACTCAAATATTATTTACACAGCCCAACGATATAATTTTCCCAATTATCAATGATTTTCGTCGGTGAAAATCTCTCCACAACCGCTCGCGCGTTTTGACCACATTTTTTAGCAAGCTCTAAGTTATTTGCAAATTCGCCCATCGCCTCCGCCAATCGATTCGCGTCGCCAATCGGCGCAAGCAATCCGTTTTGATGGTCCTGAATTAATAATCTTGCGCCACCGGGCGTATGGTCGGTGGAAACACACGGCAACCCCACCGCCATGGCTTCCAAAAGCGAATTTGAAATCCCTTCATAATCCGAAGTAATAAGAAACATACCTTCTTTCGCCACGTCTTGCATAGGCTGTAAGGTTAACCCCATAAACTTTACCTTTTCGGAAAGGCCTCGCTGTTCTACCCATTCTTTAATGAGCGTTTCATCTGTTCCACAACCGTATAATTTTAAGATATATTCAGGATTCTTCTCTACAAATATCTTAAATGCGTCTAACATAACGTCGTATCTTTTTTGCTTGTTATCCAACCGCCCAACCGAAACAACCGTCTTTTCTCTTTCTTCAAAAGGAATATTAGGCAAAGTATCGTTTATAAAAATCGGATTTGGTATCGTTATAGACTTTTTTTGCAATCCCTTTTTATAAAAACTCTTTGCGCCGTCTATTTGAAACACCCCACCCGTAGCACGATTGATAACGAAAGTAAGAATTTTATCTTTCCAAGAATTTCCTATCGTTCGGTTCGGATCGCCACGCTCCGACATAATAGACGGAATATGTAAAAGTTTTCCAACGATTGTTGCATAAAAATTAGGAAATGCCGTAAACCCAATAATCACGTCTATTTTTTCTGTTTTTGCTATTTTTTTAATATTTTTTATTCGATAGATATGCTTATTTTGTTTTTCATCATTTTTATCGAGCGTTATTACGGTAACTCCAGTCAACGTCCTTTCGTAATCACTTGAATTATTTATCGCCCGCAAATTCACGATAAAAACACGGTGTCCCTTTCGGGCTAAAGATTCCGCAACAAAGCAAAGCATTTTTTCAGCGCCACCGAAACTAAGACAATTTGATATAAATAATATATTTTTCATGGTTTATAATTCCTAATTACCCAATTCTTTTATTATAAATTTAATTCAAAAAACACTTATCCCAAAATCGAAAAACATACGGATAACCGTAAAAAAGCTCACCTTTTCTTTTATCGGATAATCTTTTTTTAAATTTTCAGCAATCAAACGCGCCTTATCTTTCACACTTTCAATATTCCCAAAATATTTTTTTATTCTCTTCTTATGCGCAATATTTAATATAAGCGAAAATATTCGCGGATACATCATTCTTTTTATAGCATACGATAGTGCAATAGTTTCTATTAACAATCCATGATTTTCTTCCTTGCCCCAATCCCACTTATTAATAGCGGGTTTATGAATCACTCGTAGTTGCGGGCAAAATGCATTTATTTTCCCTCTATTTATCACGCGCAACGATGGAGGCAATTCTTCATATCCATATTTGTTTGATAAATAAGGGCCTTCGACAAAAAAAGTACTTCTCATAAAATGCGACCCCCCACAAAACATCTGACACTTATATAGCCCGTCTTTAAGCTTAGGGCCTCGACTCTCACACCTGTTTTTTTTCCATGCTGTATCGTATATTTGCGTCGTTAAAGTTACGATTAAAGAGTGGTTATCTAATATCTCAATTGCTCGCATAAAAAAATCGGGATTGTTTTCACAATCTATCACTGCGTCATCATCAAGCATATATACGTATTCACCACTTGCCTTTTCATAAGCATAATTACGCCCACCGCCAACGCCAAGGTTTTCAGGCAACTTTTCATAATAGTATGTATATCCACAATTTTCTAAAATGCCTTTTACGACTTCTTCGGTCTTATCCGTAGATGCGTTATCTATAACAACAAATTCCGTTTCTTTTGGTAAATCGCATTGAAAGCAACTTTTCAACGCTTCTTCAACCTGCATAACGCGATTCATTGTAATTACACATATTGATAATTTCATACTTGGTATCCTTTATAAAAATCTTTATTAAATTCTCTATTTCTAATTTTACTATATCAATTATTCTTTCATATTTTTTTAATCAAAATATTGATAACTTCTTGGGACAAATATTGTTCCGCCGCCTTAATACAATTCTTTTTCATATCCAAAAGTAAAGTATAATTTTCGTAACACTAAATAAGCTTTTTTATAAGAGCTTTTATATCTTTATTACGATAAATCAATCCGGATTTCCCATCTAAAATAATCTCACTATTATAACGCCAATCTATAGCAATTACTTGAGCCCCTTTATCCTTTAAAGCATATATTAGTTTTTTACTCATAATTTCCGCGCCATCCCTTCCTAAATTTAGGGATAATCTCCATTACTTTCTTTTTCAGCTTTCCTTTTCCGTATAACGCTTAAACAAGTTTTTTTTATAAGCGTTTAAATCATTTATAGACAATTTTAATTGCTCTCGTTCTAAACATTCTTTTAAATTTGATTTTTGAAAAATTCCAAGAATTTTCTCTGCAATCTCGTCGTCGTTATCTCTTAAATAGCCATTCACATTATTTTTTATCAAATCTTTTAATCCGTCAACGGGCGTACTTACAATAGGCACACCTAAAGTCAAGGCTTCTAAAGCACACATAGGCGTTCCTTCCCAACGTGAAGTCATTAGCATTACTTTTGCATCATTCATAATTTTTAAAGGATTCTTTTGAAAACCTAAAAAATGAACGTTTTTTTCTATTCCTAACTCTTTACACAACAATTTAGTTTCTTCTTCTAACTCCCCCGTTCCTACAACCGCCATTTTTGCTTGCGGTTGTTTTTCTACAACTTTAAAAAACACTTTCATTAATCTTTGCGGATTTTTTTGATAAGTCAATCTACCCACGTAAACAACGTCATAATCGTAAGTATTTTTATCTTTTTCCATTCTGCTCTTTAACTCATCAACATCAATCACGTTATATAAAACAGAACTCTTTTTCTCTAAAAATTTATGAAACTTATACCCTTGAAACGAACTTTCGGAAACCCAAAAAATATGTTTTGCTTTTAACCCTGTAAACAAATACGCAATGGATTTTAAGGAAATCTTCCTTGAATCAAACGCATTATTATGGATATGTGATATTAATTTAATATTTCCTACGCATAATGCTGAAACAAAGCTCGCTCGCATATCGTGAGCGTGTACCACATCGGGTTGATATTCTTTAATAACTTTTTTCAGTTCTTTTTTTGACAATTTTTGCAAAGCAAAAAACTTAATATTTCTTTCTTGCAAAGCATTTGCAATTTCCCCATTTGGACTAACGTACGCCATTTCAATATCAGCTTCATTTCGAAACATATTAACTATTTGACAAACAACGTTTTCCGCCCCCGAATATCGATTTGATGCTAATACGTGTAAAACTTTCATTCTTCAATTTCCCTACATATTATTTCGTTAATTTTTATCGAATCAAAATTTTCTTCCGCAAAAACTCTCGCGTTTTTTCCCATTTCGGCAATCTTTTCAAAATTTTCTATCGCCCAAATACACTTTTCCGCCATAGATTTATAATCACGCTGTTCAACTAAAAAACCGTTAAACCCATCAACTACGGTATCTCTACAACCAGTATTATTGCTTGTAATTACAGCTCGCCCACACGATTGCGCTTCCATTATAGACATAGGCAACCCCTCGCGATAGCTTAATAATAATAATAATATGCAATCTTCTAAATACGGTCTTACATCTTTTGTAGTACCGAGATAAGTTATACTACCGTCGTCTATGTACTCTTGAATATCCGACAATTTCAAATCTCCTTCCGCGCCTAAATAATTAAAGACCACATCAGGATATTTTTGTTTAACAATCCTTGCCGTTTGACAATATTCCAAAACACCTTTCGTTTTTAACATACGAGCTATCATCAAAAACGTTTTTTGATTTTTTATCGGCTTAAAGGCAAAGTATCCCAAATCAACGCCTATACCGTGAATAATTTCGCCTTGTTCTTCTTTTATTAATTTTCTATTCACAAACTCATTTTTATCGTCATTGTTTAAGAAAAACACTTTATTAGACGATTTAAATGCCTGTTTATAGAGTAAGCAAGCGACAAAGCGAATAACTTTCCATTTCAAGGTATTTTTAATAAACACATCGCCTGCGCCTTCCACCATTGAAAAAATCTTTTTCACACCCGCTTTTTTCGCGCCCATTACGCCAAAGGTATTAGGTTTGAGCATAAAAGAAAAAACGATATCAGGCGAAATATCTTTAATCAACTTGTAATATTTTGACTTAAGCGATAAAATTTTCAAAGGATTTAACCCACGATTTTTGTCTTGAATACAGTAAAAATCAACGCCCAAGTCTTGCACATCTTTTTTATAATCTTCATCAAAAGCTACTACGGAAACAGAATAATTTTCCGCTTGTAATTTTTTTATCAAAGTTTTTCTAAAATTTACAACGCTTTGAGAAGATACGCACAACAATAATATTTTTGTTCCCATTTTCCCTCGTGTTATTTTGCGCCGTCGTGGGTAAACACCACAACGACCGTTTTAAATAAAATTTTAATTTCCAACCACAACGAACGCGTTTTTATGTATTCTACGTCGAACTTCACTTTTTCTTCTGGTCTTAAATCATAACCGCCGTTTACTTGCGCAAGCCCCGTCAAGCCGGGTTTTACTTTCAACCGTTCGCTGAATCCGTGAACGTGTTTTTCAAACTCGTTATAAAACATTTCTCTTTCCGGTCTAGGTCCTATAATCGACAACGTACCGACAAAACAGGCCCACAGTTGCGGAATTTCGTCCAAGCGCGTTTTTCGTAAAAAAGCCCCCACCTTAGTTATTCTATCGTCCTTATCACCGTCCGACCATTGCGCGCCGTTCTTTTCCGCGTCCGCCCGCATCGTTCTAAATTTAGTGAGCATAAACTTTTTACCATTCAACCCCAAACGTTCCTGCGAATAAAAGACAGGTCCTTTCGAGTTTAATTTTATCGCAATTGCAATAACCAACATAGGTAACGCCATAACGATTAACCCCAATAAGGACACGACTATATCAAATGACCTTTTTACAAAACTGTAAAAAGGTTTTTTCTTTATTACCCCTAAATCTTCCACGTAATAATGCTCGTCGTCACGATACGAAAACGGCATAATTACTGATTTTTCGTTTGCAGTTTCTTCACTCATCTCTCGTTATTCCCCTTTACTTGTGTTTATTCTATTCGATTTTTAAGCTACACGGCTTTTTTCAATACTTCGCGTACAAGCTCGTCGTCACCCGATTCACACGCTCTTTCAAGGTCTTGCAGTCTATTAAAAAGCCTGTCTTTTGTAAGCGGAGTATCTTTTTCTATAAAAATCAAGCTGTTTTCCGTTTTTTGTAACGTTTCCGTTTTGATTAAAAGTTCTTCGTATAATTTCTCGCCTGGTCTTAAACCCGTTTCCACGATTTGGATATTATTCGCGCCCGAAAGCCGTATCATATTTTGCGCTAAATCCAAGATTTTTACAGGTTCGCCCATATCCAGCACAAACAGTTCCCCATTCTTCGCCATTTCCCCCGACTGCAACACTAATTGCGACGCTTCGGGAATGGTCATAAAATACCGTATTATGCGTTTATCCGTTAGCGTAATCGGTCCACCCATTTCGATTTGTTTTTTGAAAAGCGGAATAACCGACCCCGCCGAGCCGAGTACGTTCCCAAACCGCGTTGCGCTATATTTAACACGACCATTCGTACTCGCGGTTTGGATAATCATTTCGCACATACGCTTGGTCGCGCCCATCACGTTTGTGGGATTGACCGCTTTATCGCTCGACACGAGCATAAACCGTTCCACGCCGTATTCTTCGCAAAGCTCCACTACGTTGTTCGTGCCGAAAACATTATTCTCTACCGCTTCCACACAGTTTTTTTCCATTAACGGAACGTGTTTATGCGCCGCAGCGTGAATTACGATTTTTGGTTGATATTCGGCAAAAATTCTTGCCATTCCCTTTTTGTTGGTAATTGAGCAAATTTCTATCTTTAAATTAAAATCTTGCCCGTAGCGTACCTTTAATTCTTGTTGCACGTCGTACGCGCCATTTTCGAAAATATCTACTATGATAATTTGCTTAGGCGACATTTTAGCAAGTTGCCGACAAAGTTCCGACCCAATCGAGCCCCCGCCACCCGTGATTAATATTACCTTGTTTTTATAATAGGCAATCGTCTTAGTATCCAACACGACAATCGGCTTTCTGAAAAGCAATTCTTCTATCTCAAAATTACACATAGTTGTCCTCTTTATTTTCTCGCGTACGCACGCGCGTATGCACGCTTCTTACATTATAACATACAAAACGAAATAAATCAAGTACTTTATAAAAATATTTATACATTCTTCTCTTTTTTTGCGATAAAAAACAAACAAATTAAAAAGCGATAAATTTTCCCATTTTTTCCCTTTTTATTTAAAATGAGCGGGGCAGGTATCGATTTTTTGCCGTTTAAACCCATTAAATAATCGGTAAAACACAAAGTTTTGGAATTTTTGGTATTTTCACAAAATGCGGTTATAACGGTTGATTTTTATTTTCAAATATATTATAATGTAATTAATATTTACTCGTTCGGCAACGAACAAAGCGAGGTTTTTATGGCTCAACAAGTTAAAATAATTAGAAAGGGTGGTTTTTTCGGTAAACTTCTCGCCCTTTTGCTCGGTATCATTATAGGTATCGTAGCCGGTATCGGCGGTCTTGCCGGTATTCTTTATTACGCGTTCGGTATCGCTTCTATCGGCGAAGTATTAGGTATCGTTGAAGATACAACTTCTATGGATATTCCGGCAGAAGAATACGTAGGCGAAGAATATCTTGACAAAACGCTCATTCAAGCGCTTACGGACGCATTCGGCATTATCGGTGGCGTTACGACGGGTGCTAACACGTTTGGCGATATCGCTAAAATCTCGCCTTATCTCGGTACTACTATCGGTGGTTTGACCGCAACCTTAGAGCCATACGGTATTGAATTGACCGAAGAAGAATTTATGGCAATGAGCGTACCTGCCGTAGGAGAATATTTACAATCGTCTTTTAGCAATCTCGCAATCGCTCCTCTTATCACTCAATTCGGCGGTCAAGCAATCGACCCCGATAACGCTATTGCTTGCTCTATTTTCTACGGTGAAAAAGACGTTCATTACCAAGTCGTCGAAGAGAATGGCGAAAAGAGAATTGAAATGCTTCCCATTTGCTATACGCTCGAAGAAAACGGTGCATTTTTCGACGCTACGGATAATATATACATAAATTCTAACGGCGTATGGACGAACTTGAACGGCGACGGCGTGATTAAAGCGGAATCGGCAACGAGCGCAGACGGAACGCGCAACTACGCTTACGCATACTACACCGTTAAAGACGGCGTGGAAAAATTCGCTTACCGTTTGGCGTTAAAAGAAGATTCCACGAACGTTTATATTGCATATAAATCGGACGATACGGAAAAATTACATACCGGCGCAACCGTATCCACTTTGCTCGGCAACGACTTAATGAGCAATTTTGATAATCTGAGTATTAGCGAAGTCATTGCGATCAACGAAGAATCTCCGAAGATTTTAAAAGCCTTAGCAAGTAAGAACGACGGCAAAGGCGTACTTATTAAAGACCTCAACAAAGAAATCAAAAAGCTTACGCTTGGCGAAATTGTTGAAGGCGCAGAAAGCAATAAAATTCTAAAGCATTTGCAAGATTCTACTATCGACGAAATCTCGGAGGATTTGCAAAACTTAACCATAAAGCAAGTATTTGCCGACGATATTTACGAAACCGCTTATTTCGTTAATTACGGAACGGCAACGCAACAACGCGTTTACAAAAAAGACGTCTCTTATTATACCGACCGCAACCACACGATCCCTTACACGGGAACAGCGCCCACGGAACAAACGGTATTAAAAGGCATTTGGAGCTATATGCTTACTGAAAACGGCATAGAAAAAGACTACGTTATTACCGATATGGACAATCTCGTTGACAACGTAACGAATAATTTCCAATCAAAAACGTTACAAAGCTTATACGACGATGGTATTCTTAACTTAAGCGACCCCCAATTCCTTTCCACGGATCTTAACGGAGTTACGCTTGGTAGCCTTACGATAGACGGCTTATTCACCAAGATTGGCGAAATAGCCACCGCTATGCCTAATACTTAATTTTCAACTTAACTCTCTCACGCCCCGTTTTGAATTAATCGGGGCGTGATTTTAATAAAATTTACTTAAATTTAAAGATTTTATAAAAAAATCGGAAAAAGCAAGAAAAACGATTGACTATTTAGCACAAATTAAGTATAATATCTAATGGCGGTTTATGAAAACTCGCTAACAAAACCTTGCATACAGAAAAAGTATGCCGAATAAGACCAGGAGGTAAAAGAATATGGCAAAGTATGAAATGCTCTATTTGCTCAACAACGATTTGACGGATGACGCAAAGGCAACGCTTATCGAAAAGTACGAAAACGTCGTAAAATCGATGAACGGTACCGTTGTTTCTACGGACAAATGGGGTACGAAAAAGCTTTCTTATCCTATTAAGTTTAAGAACGAAGCTTACTACGTACTCACGACGTTCGAAGCAGAAGGCACGGTTGTTAACGAACTCAACCGTATCGCAGGCATTGATGCTGACGTATATCGTTTAATGATTACGAAGGCGTAATGCAAAGGGGAATTTATGAATAAAGTATTTTTAATCGGAAACTTAACGCGTGACCCTGAACTTACCGAAACCGCTGGTGGCGTTGCGGTATGTCATTTCGCAATTGCCGTTAATAGAAACTACACTTCTCAAGACGGCGAACGCCAAACGGACTTCTTTAATTGTACGGCTTGGCGCGGACAAGCGGAAACCATCGCGCGTTATACTAAGAAAGGCAACAAAGTTGCCGTAACGGGTAGCGTACAACTTCGTAACTACGAAGACAATCAAGGTATTAAGCGTACTGCAGTCGATATTATCGTTCAAGACGTTGAATTTTTAACGCCGAAAACGAGCGACGGTTTCGATGACGTAATGGACGCACCTAAAACCAATGCTCCCGTTAAGAAAAGACCCGTCCTTCAAGCAATCGAAGGCGACGATGAAGATTTTCCCTTTTAATCGTTAGGGAACAAAAAACTATTAAGGAGTAAAAATCATGGAAGAAAAGACGACCGTTAAGAAGGTTTTCAAAAAGACGCCTCGTAAAAAGGTTTGCGCTTTCTGTCAAGAAAAAATCGCGGAAATCGATTATAAAGACGTTAACCGTTTAAAGAAATTCGTTGCGGAAGGCGGTAAAATCCTTCCTCGCAGAATGAGCGGTACGTGCGCAGCGCACCAAAGAAAGCTCTCCACCGCTATTAAGCGTGCAAGAATTGCTTCCTTGCTTCCTTTCAAAGGCGAGTAAGCTTTACAAATGTTATAAGACAAATTCAATTTCAATAAAAAGTACAAAACTTTCCGACCTGAAATTATATATAATCTTATAACAAAAAACAAAACAAAATAACTAACAAAAAAGCACTCTGCATCACCGCCGAGTGTTTTTTATTTTATCTAAAAATATATATAGTTCTTCCCCTACCTAATACAGCTCAATCCCTTATATTTCCTAACAATTCTAGACTTTCAGCTCCCCTTATTTATATAGTAAAAACTTTAGTTCGTCCTCCCCCTACTTCTACCCAATATACTGTCTGTAATTCGTTCCGTCTTTTACGTCATTCGGTCCGTCTTTCTTCCCCCGCCACAGGTAAATTGTTTTTGTCATTTTCTTGTAAATCGGCCTTGTACTACGACAACAAAAGCAGAAAAAACTCTCGGTACCCCGAGAGTTTTTTGTTTTTAAAAATTCAAAATTTCTTTAGGAGCTTTTACGAAATTCGTTCCACCGTTCGCTTTTAAAAAATCTTCGTCTTTAAAACCCCAAAGCACGGAGATACTAGGCATGCCCGCGTTGATCGCCGTTTGAATATCCAATTCCGAATCTCCAATATAGACGATAGAAGTATTTTTAGCGTTTAATTTTTCTATTGCCAATTCTACACAATCCGTAGCGGGTTTTCTACGAAATCCTCCTTCTTCATTCGCACCGTACGCTACGTCAATCAAATCCGCGAAATAAATTTTAGATAATTTCTTCGTCGCATCATCAACTTTATTCGATACGATTGCCGTTTTCTTTCCCTGCCGTTTAAGCTCTTGCAATAACTCGATAATCCCCTCGTAAGGTTTCGTTTTAACCGCGCTATGCGATAAATAATATTCTTTAAAACAAGCAACTGCTTGTCTTAAGTCTACGTTACCCGTTCCGATTGCGCGTTCCATCAATTTTTGAATACCGTTGCCTATAAAAGAGCGAACTTCTTCTTTCGTTCTCATCGGTAAACCGTTTTTTTCAAGCACGTAATTTACGGCGTCGGTTAAATCTTCCAACGTATCGAGCAAAGTTCCGTCCAAATCAAAAATATAAGTATCGAACATATTTTTAAATTTCCTTTAATAATATACAGTATTATATATAATTCGACTTCGTCTTGTCAAGTATATCGCTAAATTTTGGAAAATTAAAAGAAAAATCGTTGACAAAGAAATTTTTTAATGCTATAATAAAAACACTTAAGGGAGTAGTTTGCAATTATTTGCGGTAAGTCAACATCCTGATTCAATAATGAATCTGGCTTACCTTAATAAACGAGACTTAAGTATGGTTTTCGCCGTACTTTACTCGTTTTTGTTTTTAAGTACGGTAAATCGCCGTGCTTTTATTTTTTAAGGAGCAATTTATGACGTTTGCAGAACTTTTAATTATCGC
>SVHK01000034.1 GCA_015055865.1 Clostridiales bacterium
AGCCGCTTTAGCGGCTGCCTGAGATTGTTTTGCGGTTGGCAAACCTTTCAATGAGCCTTAAGGCTCCGCTAGTATTATGCCCTTGAAGGGCCAGTGCATACCACCAGTTTAACTGGTGGTTTTGATTGATTTTCGTTAATTTTCCGAAGTTTCTTCAACGGTTTCTTCAACCGATTCAATCGTTTCTTCCGTTGGAGTTTCAACGGTTTCTGTTTCTTGTTTTTCAGCGTTTCTACGTGCGTTAAGTTCTTCCGTCATAATCGCTACTTTCTTTTTGTTCAGATTGTAAATGAACGTGATGGATACGAACATAACGATTGCGCTGAACGTGTAGAGCGAAGCTACGAGCCATTTCATTTTTTCAGCAACTTCAAAAGGTTGGTTTGCTTTAAGTTCGCCGTCGTAACCGAGCGCCGCCATAATTAAAATAACGAGCGACGGGCCAAGACCTTGCGCTAACTTTCTAAAGAAAGAGTGCAAAGAGTAAACCGTACCTTCTTCTTTCGTGCCGTTTTTCCATTCGTTATAATCGATAGCGTCTGCCATAAGCGCCCAAGATACGCAGGTATAGAAACCAAGGCCCAAGCCAAAGAGCGCTTGCGCGATGACGTAACCAACGAGCCCTGCCGTACCGCTTCCAAGGGGAAGGAAAAGCAAGAGCGCACCGACTACGCTAACCGCCGAGCCGACTACGCAGGCTTCCTTTTTACCCCATCTGTCTACGATTTTCTTAATGAAAGGCATAAAGAAGAACATAGGCAAGTAGCTAATCAACATAATTACGCCCGAAATTTGCGCGTTTTTGAAATAAGCTTGGAAAAGGACGGTGGTAGCGGTAGAAGAGCCTTGCATACCGATAAACATCGCCATTGCCATCAAGGTTGCGCCGATAGCAGGGGGATTCTTAAGGAAATTCAACATCGCTTTAAAAACGTTGAATTTTTCCGTTTTTTCGCTGATTTGAACGGAGTTTTCTTCTACGCGGATGGTCGTGGTTTTAAGCATATAGATAAAGCAAGCCAAACCGATAACGCCCATAACGGTTGCGACAAGGAATACCGTTTCGCCTTTCAAGTTTTCAGACGCGTCGTAGCAAAGAATGGGAAGGAGTACCATAGGTACGATGTTCCCTATCATAGAACCGATGGAACGCCACGTGGAAAGTTGAGAACGTTCCGAGCCGTCTTGCGAAATAACGGACATCATCGAGCCGTAGGGTACGTTTGCTACCGTGTAGAACGCGTCCCAAAGAATGTAGCCGAGTACGAACATTACGCAACGCATTACGAGCGGAGCGTTGGGCAAGGGCAAGAAGAAAAATAAGCCCGAGAACAAAAGACCGATTGCACCGACGAATATGTAAGTTTTGAACTTACCGTTCTTGTATTGACGTTTATCCGCGTCGAATAAAGAACCGAGCAAGGGGTCGTTGATAGCGTCCCAAGCTTGAACGACTAATAAGAGCACGGCGTAAAGTTCTTCGCCGAGCGCCATAAATTGCGTCCAAAAGATAGCCATAATACTGCTTTTGAGCGCGAAACTCATATTACAGCCAAGGTCGCCGGCTGCATACGAGAGCTTGTCCCTCATGCCGAAGGGACGGGTGTTTTTTATGGTTTTTTCCATAAATTCCTCCTACATATAATTTTTTATATTTTAACGGCTTTTTAACTGACCTTTTGCCGTCTAAAATCCAAAAACTATTTCGTTTACAATAAGTATATATGAAAAATATCCCACTGTCAATGGCTTTTGATATATTTAGGAAAATCTTTTCATAAAAAATGTTTAGAGTGTTCAAGAAAAGTGAAAAAGATGTAAAAAA
The DNA here is from genome assembly GCA_015055865.1 of Clostridiales bacterium. Classification (GTDB taxonomy): domain Bacteria; phylum Bacillota; class Clostridia; order Christensenellales; family Borkfalkiaceae; genus Scatosoma. Next base: position 1,826 of record SVHK01000034.1, read on the forward strand.
TGGAAAAAATTTTCGTTGAATCGTTGACAATTTAATCGTTTTTAGATATAATTAAAAAGAGAAAATGCGACCTTATTATTTTCAAAAATAAAAATAGAAAATGGGAGAAAAAAATGAGAAAAATTTTCAATTTCAATCAAGGTTGGAGCTTTTATAAAGGCGTAGCGGACGCGACGAAAGAAAGAGTAAACGGCGAAGAAGTCAATTTACCGCATACTTGGAACGCGACGGACGGTCAAGACGGTGGGAACGATTATTTCCGCGGGGCTTGTTTGTACGTTAAAACGGTAAAGAAAACCGATTTGCCCGAAAATGAAGAATACTATTTAGAAATTAACGGCGCGAACTCGTCTGCAGACGTGTACGTAAACGGTAAAAAACTTGCGCATCACGACGGTGGATATTCGACTTTTCGCGTGAATTTTACGGACGAAGTTGAAGACGAAATAGAGTTTGCGATTGTCGTAGATAACTCCCCCAACGATTACGTTTATCCGCAAATGGCGGACTTTACTTTCTACGGTGGGCTTTATCGCGACGTAAATATTATCGCCGTTTCTAAGACGCATTTCGATTTGGATTATTTCGGCGGAAAAGGGTTTATGATTACGCCCGTAATGGACGGTACGACGGCTAACGTAAACGCAAAAGTATTCGTTAAAGGTTTAGCTGAGAACGACGAACTCGTTTATACCGTTTACGACAAGGACGAAAATGAGTTGATGAAGAAAACGACCAAAGACGCTTCGGTGGATTTCGTGATTGAAAACGCTAGACTTTGGCAAGGTAGAAAAGACCCGTACCTTTATTGTATGGAAGTGGAAATCGTGCGCGACGGCGAAGTAATCGACGCGGTATGTTCTAGATTCGGTTGTCGTAGCTTTGAAATCGACCCTGAACGCGGTTTTATTTTGAACGGCGAAGAATATCCTTTGCGTGGTGTATCTCGCCACCAAGACAGATTGGGGATTGGCAACGCGTTGCTCAAAGAACATCACGACGAAGATATGGATTTGATTTTGGAAGTGGGCGCGACGACCATTCGTTTGGCACATTATCAACACGACCAATATTTCTATGATTTGTGCGACGAAAAGGGCTTGGTTATTTGGGCGGAAATTCCCTACATTTCCCGTCATTTGTCGGGCGGTAGAGAAAACACGATTTCTCAAATGAAAGAGCTTATCGTACAAAACTATAATCACCCGTCCATCGTCGTTTGGGGGCTTTCTAACGAAATTACGATGGGTGGTGCGAAAGACCCGGATTTGATTGAAAATCATCATATTTTGAACGACTTAGTTCACGAAATGGATAAGACCCGTTTGACCACGATGGCTTGCGTTTCGATGTGCAATATGGACGAACCGTACGTTCAAATCCCCGACGTCGTTTCGTATAATCATTATTTCGGTTGGTACGGTGGGGATACTTCGATGAACGGACCTTGGTTTGATAAATTCCACGCGAAATACCCCAACAAACCTATCGGCGTTTCTGAATACGGTTGCGAAGCGCTCAATTGGCATACTTCTAATCCCAAGCAAGGGGATTATACGGAAGAATATCAATCGTATTACCACGAAGAATTGATTAAACAGCTCTTTACGAGAAAATATCTTTGGGCGACGCACGTTTGGAATATGTTCGACTTCGGCGCGGACGCGAGAGCGGAAGGCGGTGAAAACGGACAAAACCACAAAGGTTTGGTAACGATGGACAGAAAGTACAAAAAGGACGCATTCTACGCTTACAAGGCTTGGCTTTCCGACGAACCGTTCGTGCACCTTTGCTCGAAGAGATATATCGATAGAGTGGAAGACGTAACGAAGGTTACCGTTTATTCCAACCAGCCCGAAGTGGAACTTTTCGTCAACGGCGAAAGCTTGGGTAAAAAGACGAGTGCAGAGCATTTCTTCTATTTCGACGTGCCTAACGTAGGCGAAAGTGAAATCGTTGCAAAGGCGGGCGATTTGGAAGACAAGGGTACGATTCGCAAGGTCGAAGAAATGAATCAAGATTACATCTTGAAAGAAAAAGGCGCGGTCTTGAATTGGTTTGACGTAACCGAAATCGAAGGAAGATACTCGCTCAACGATAAGATTAGCGATATTATGGCGTCGTTTAGGGGTAAGCTTTGGTTTATAAAGCTCGGCTTGAAATTGAAAAAGGCGATGTCGGCTGGAAATAAAGGCGAGAAGAAGAAAGCGGCGGGCTTTGAATTGAACGAAGATATGATGAAGATGATGGGCGGATTTACCGTGCTTCGTTTGACGAGTATGGTGGGTATGATGAATTTGAATTTTACGAAAGAAGAATTGCTTGCAATGAACAAGCAACTCAACAAGATTAGAAAACCCAAGAAACTTCGTTAAGCCGTAAACGAATTTACGCGTTTTGACGAAGCTGCAAAGAAAAACAATTAGGAGAAAATTTTTATGAATATGAAACTTTCTTTTCGTTGGTACGGCGAAGACGACCCCGTAACCTTGGAAAATATCTCGCAAATTCCCGGTATGCGTTCTATCGTTTCGGCGGTTTACGACGTAAAACCCGGTGAAGTATGGGGCGAAGAATCGCTATCAAAAATGAAAAAACAATGCGAAGAACACGGACTCGTATTCGACGTCGTGGAATCCATTCCCGTGCACGAAGATATTAAACTTGGTAGAAATGACGTGGACGAGCTTTTGGAAGTCTATTGCGAAAATATCCGTCGTTGCGCAAAATACGGCGTAAAGTGCGTAACCTATAACTTTATGCCCGTGTTCGATTGGACGAGAACGCAACTTGATAAAAAGGCAAAAGACGGTTCGACTTCGCTCGTTATGTATTGGGAGCAAATGAAAGGGCTCGACCCCTTAAAAGACGATATCCATCTTCCCGGTTGGGATGCAAGTTACACACAAGAACAGGTACGCGAACTCATTACCGCTTACGGGGAAATTGGGGAAGAAGGGCTTTGGCGGAATTTGGAAAAATTCTTAAAGAAAGTCATTCCCGTAGCGGAAGAGTGTGGGGTGAGAATGGCGATTCATCCCGACGACCCCCCGTATCCTATTTTTGGACTTCCCCGTATCATCACTTGCGAAGAAAATCTCGATAGATTCTTAAAAATCGTCGATTCGCCTGCGAATAGTTTGTGCCTTTGCACGGGCAGTTTGGGGTGCGCGAAGAGCAACGATATTCCTAAAATGGTAAGAAAATACGCTCAAATGGATAGAATTGCGTTTATGCACATTCGCAACGTAAAAATTATGGACGACGGCTCGTTCGAAGAGAGAGCGCATTTGTCGTCTTGCGGTTCGCTCGACGTGTATCAAGTGGTAAAAGCGCTCGTGGAAAATAACTTCGACGGCTACGTTCGGCCCGACCACGGTCGTATGATTTGGGGTGAAACGGGCAAGCCGGGGTACGGTCTTTTCGACAGAGCGCTCGGCGCGACCTATATTAACGGGTTGTTTGAAGCTTGCGAAAAGAATTTAAACAAATAAAAGAAAGGAAAGGACAAAACAAATGAAAATTTTATTTTACGGGGATAGCATTACGGACGCAGGGCGCGACCGTAATAATTTAAAAGGTTTATCGGGTTTGGGATTTGGTTACGTTCGTTCGCTTGCGGACAAGCTTATTGGCGAAAATCCCAATAAATATGACGTTATAAATACGGGTATTAGCGGAAATAGAGTCGTTGATTTATATTCGAGAATTAAAGCGGATTGTTGGAATTTTGAACCCGACTTGATTAGTATTTTAATCGGCGTCAACGATGTATGGCACGAAGTTGGGCATAAAAACGGGGTGGAGCTTGACCGTTTTGAAAAAGTTTACCGCATGTTGATTGAAGATACGAAAAAAAGACTTCCGAACGTAAAAATGATGCTTTTAGAACCGTTCGTATTAGAAGGCTTGGCTACGAGAAACGACGAAAACGTACCCGATAGATACGAACAGTTTTTATCCGTTTACGATTACGCGAAGGTCGTTAAAAAATTAGCGCAAGAATACGGACTTGTGTTCGTACCTTTACAAGAACAATTCAACGACGGCGCGAAAATCAACGGAAACGAATATTACTTATCCGACGGCGTACACCCTTGGTTTGGCGGGGCGAAACTGATTGCAGACGAGTGGTGGAAAGCGTTTGAACAAAATTTTAAAAAATAAGGAGTAGGAAAATGCAAAAGAACGTATTAAATACCGATTTGACGGGGAAAGTAGCGGTTGTAACGGGTGCAGGCGGAGTGCTTTGTAGTTATTTTGCGAAAGTTCTTGCAAGAGCCGGCGCAAAAGTTGCGCTTTTGGATTTGAACGAAGAATCCGCCAAAGCTTACGCGCAAGAAATCGTTGAAGAAGGGGGCGTAGCAAAGGCGTACGCTTGCAACGTGCTTGATAAAGAAATTTGTTATAAAGTCGCGGACGAAGTGGAAAAAGACCTTGGTAAGTGCGATATTTTAATTAACGGCGCGGGCGGTAACAACCCCAAAGCGACGACGGATAAAGAATACTTCGAAGTGGGCGATATTGACGCGGATACCAAATCTTTCTTTGATTTGGACGCAAGTGGCGTAGGGTTCGTATTCAATTTAAACTTCCTTGGTACGCTTATTCCCACGCAAGCATTCGCGCGTCAAATGGTAGGTAGAAAAGGTTGCAATATTTTAAATATTTCTTCGATGAACGCGTACACGCCCCTTACAAAGATACCTGCATATAGTGGCGCAAAAGCGGCTATTTCTAATTTTACGCAATGGCTTGCGGTGCACTTCTCTAAAGTAGGTATTCGCGTAAACGCGATTGCGCCCGGTTTCTTCTCTACCAAACAAAACGCAAAGCTTTTGTTTAACGACGACGGCACGCCTACCGCAAGAACGGGTAAAATTTTGGCTGCAACCCCGATGGGTAGATTTGGCGAGAGCGAAGAACTTGAAGGCGGTTTGTTGTTCCTTATCAACGACGACGCTGCCGGGTTTATTACCGGTGTGGTGTTGCCGATTGACGGCGGATTCTCCGCGTATTCGGGGGTTTAATTGTATAACCGTCGCAATTCAACGCTTGAATATATAAGCTACGCATTTCTACGTTGGACTTACGTTTTCCCTAGCTCGTTTACGGTTAAGTAAACTCCCGTCGGGAAATCCGCGTCCGCCTTGAACTGCTTGCTTCTCTATCCAAGCAAGAGCTAGCTCGTTTACCATTTAGTAAACTCCTGTCGGAGTACTCAATGCTCCTTGAACTGCTTGATTTTCCAATTTAGCGACGGGTTTAGTCGTGTACGCTTAAGTACGCTCCCTGCGAAAATGCTCGCATTCCTTGGTTAAAAATATAACGATAAAAAATTTAGGAGTAAAAAATTATGGAAAAATACGTACCGGTGGTCGTTATTAAAGAACTTTCCGAAACGGATAAAATTATGACGGCTTTAAAAAATTACGGTATCAATACGGCGGAAATTACGTTCCGTACCGCTTGTGCGGCGGAAGCGATTGCTTACGCTTGTAAAAATTATCCCGATATGAACGTGGGGGCAGGTACGGTTATAAACGCCGAACAATGCGAATCGGCGTTAAACGCAGGCGCGAAATTTATCGTATCGCCCGGTTTGTCGGTAGCGGTCGCGAAAATTTGCAAGGAAAAGAATATTCCTTATTATCCCGGTTGCGTAACGCCTACGGAAATTATGATGGCGTTGGAGCTTGGGATAACGACGGTTAAGTTCTTCCCTGCAAACGTTTATGGTGGCTTAAAAGCAATGAAAGCGCTTGCCGGTCCGTTCCCCCAAATTAAATTTATCCCTACGGGTGGCGTCAATAGAGAGAATATAGACGAATTTCTTGCTTGGGATAAGATAGAAGCCGTTGGCGGTAGCTTTTTTGTGGACGAGGCGTTAAATGCTAAATAAAAATATAACGGAAGAACTGAAAGGGTTCTTCTTTATGGTTATTGGAAGTTTTGCCTATGCTTTAAGCACGAGCCTATTACTCGCGCCCAATTCTATCGTCTCCGGCGGTATGGCAGGGCTTGCGGTATTATTCCATTTGTTTAACGAGAATATCCCCATAGGTTTGATGACGCTTGTCTTAAATATTCCTATCTTCATATTTGGTTTAAAAATGCAAGGTTGGAAATTCATCGTACGCGCCTTAATTACCGTTGCGACGCTCAGTACGATTACCGACTTGTTAGCGCCCATTGGAGCAATTACCGCGGACGGGGTGCTCGCTTCTTTGTACGGCGGTATTTGTCAAGGAATCGGCGTCGGGCTTTTCGTGCGTTACGAATTTTCAAGTGGCGGTACGGAGCTATTAGGACGGCTTTTTAAAAGATGGTTTAAAATACTTAAAATTCCCGTTTGGGTTGGAATTTTGGACGGGATTATCGTCGTACTCGGTTCGGTTTTTACCCAAAACCCGAATAATATGTTGTACGCGTTAATCGTTATTTTCGTGAGCACGAAAGTCTCGGAGATGGTACTCGTGGGCGTGGAAAAATCCAAACTTTGTATCGTAATTACCGATAAAGGTCAAGAAATTTCCGACGAACTTCTTCGCAATAGTCCCCGTGGCGTTACGATGCTTGACGGCGAAGGGATGTACACGAAACGTAACCGCGACGTAATTTTGACTTGCGTGAAAAACAATCAACTTACGCAACTTAAACAAATCGTGAAAAGCATAGACGAACACGCGTTTATTATTATCAACGATTCGGTAGAAGTGCGCGGACAAGGGTTCCAATCCCTGCTCGATAATAATTAGTTTACATCGCCGTAAAACGGCGTAAAAATTTAAATATGAAATAAGGAAAGAAAAATAATGAAAAGAGTTGTTACTTTTGGTGAATTAATGTTAAGACTTGCGCCCAACGGTTATTACCGTTTCTTCCAAAACGATCAAATGCAAGCTACCTTCGGCGGTGGCGAAGCGAACGTTGCGGTGTCTTTGGCAAACTACGGTTTGGATAGCGTTTACGTTACTAAACTTCCCAAACACGCGATTGGTCAAGGCGCGGTGGACTCTTTAAGAGCGTTTGGCGTGGATACGAGTAAAATCGTTCGCGGGGGCGACAGGGTCGGTATTTACTATCTTGAAAAAGGCGCGTCCCAACGCGGTAGCGTTTGTATTTACGATAGAGCAAATTCCGCAATTGCTTTGGCGAGCAAAGAAGACTTTGATTGGGATAATATTTTTGACGGCGCGGATTGGTTCCACTTCACGGGCATTACGCCGGCGCTTGGCAAAAACGTTACGGAAATCTGTATAGAAGCTTGTAAAGCGGCGAAAGCTCGTGGCGTAAAGATTTCTTGTGATTTAAATTATCGTGGTAAACTTTGGACGAGAGCGGAAGCAAGAGAAGCGATGAGCGAGCTTTGTAAGTACGTTGACGTTTGTATTTCCAACGAAGAAGACGCGAAAGACGTGTTCGGGATTGAAGCGGAAGGGACGGACATTTACGGTGGTAAGCTCAACCACGAAGGCTATAAATCGGTTGCGAAACAACTCGCGGACAAATTTGGCTTTGAAAAGGTTGCAATCACGTTGCGTTCTTCTATCTCGGCGAGCGATAACGATTGGGCAGGTATGCTTTACGACGGCGAAAATTATTGTTTCTCCAAATCTTATCATTTGCATATCGTAGATAGAGTAGGCGGTGGGGATTCTTTCGGCGGCGGACTTATTTACGCGTTATTGAACGGTAAAACCACTCAAGAAGCGATTGAGTTTGCCGTTGCGGCGTCCGCGTTGAAACATTCGATTGAAGGGGACTATAACCGCGTATCCGTTTCTGAAGTAGAAAAACTTGCGGGTGGCGACGGTAGCGGTAGAGTTCAAAGATAATCGGCGAACGTTAATATACAATGAAACGAAAGGGGCAGGTACGAGTCGAACGTACTTGCTCTTTTATTTTTATTGGAAATGAGAACAAATATCGTTTAATCACTTGAAAAAAGTTTCGATAAGTGATATAATGAATATATAAATATCGATAAGGATTTAATAGATATGGAAAAACAAAAGTTAACGGTTGCGCAAAAAATTCATTCGAGAAAAATGAAAACTCCGCCTGCGTTTATTTATCGCGTGTTAGGCGGTATTTGGAAAATGCTCTTTACGAAAAAGTACGGGGTAGAAGTGGAGTTTAAAACGGATTTTAGAAAGGAAAAAGGTCCGTATATCGTGGTGAGTAATCACGCGTCTAGAGCCGACTATATTTTCACGGGCGTGCCTTTGCTTCCTAATACTTATAACTACGTAGCCGGTTATAACGAGTTTCACCGTTCGCATTTGTCGCTCGTATTCAAGCTCTTGAACGTTATCCCTAAAAAGAATTTTACGCCCGATATCTATACGATTAAAGAAGTGAGTAGGGTGTTGAAATCGGGCGGTAGAGTGGTTATTTTCCCCGAAGGTATGAGCTCTATTTCGGGAGCAAACCAACCCGTCGCGCTCGGTACGGGAAAATTTATCAAGCATTTCAATTTGCCCGTTTATTACGCCGTTATTAAAGGCGGATACTTGACTTGTCCTAAATATAATTTAAAGGATAGATACGGTAAAGTTAAAGTAACGTTTGATAGAATGTTCACGCCCGAAGAATTGGCTGAGCTTTCGCCTGAACAAATCGAAGATAAGATGAACAGACTTTTATATCACGACGATTATAAATGGAACAAGCAAGAAAAAATTGCGTATAAGAACGACGGAAATATCGCGGATGATTTACACGATTTGCTCTATTGGTGTCCCAAGTGCGGGAAGGAATTTACAATGGTCGGCGAAGGGAATACCATTCGTTGTACGGCGTGCGGTAACGGCGCAAAGATAGACGATACCTACGAAATGACGCCGTTTAACGATACCTGCGTCATTCCCGAAACGCAAACGGAATGGTTTAATTTGGAGCGTGAACGTATTAAAGAAATGGTGCAAGATGAAAGCTTCGAGCTTTGCGAAGAAGTTGAGTTAGGGAATCTCCCTGATTTTGAGCTTTTAAAGGAGCAAAAAACTTCCGAAATCGTGGGCAAAGGCAAACTCCGCTTGAATAGGCAAGGGCTTACCTACGAAGGCACGCGAAACGGCGAAAAGTTTAGTTTTCATTTAACGCCTGCGGAAGTACCGACGTACGGTATGTGTACGGACGTTTCGAGATTCTACACTTTCTATAAAGGCGAATTTATGGAATTTTATCCTAAGACCCGTTGCGTAGAGAAATGGTTTATGGCAACGGAAGAAATTCATCGCATTACGGGCGGTAAGTGGCAAGATTTCAAGTTTGAAAAATAATATAAAGGAATAAAGAAAAAAGAACGGCGTCGCCGTTCTTTTTTCTTGTATAAAAACAAGGGTTTTGGCGAAAATAAATGTGGGTGGCAGGTATGCGTTGAAAATAAAATTAAGGGGGCAGGTATGGGAGAAGATTATAAGAGTTTTTTGGATTGGGTAGTGTATCAAATTTATCCTAAGAGTTTTTTGGATACCAACGGCGACGGCTGGGGGGATTTGAACGGCGTGAAAGAAAAGCTTGATTATATACGTTCGTTGGGCGCGAACGCGATTTGGCTTTGCCCGATTTATAAAAGTCCGCAAAAGGACAACGGATACGATATTTCTTCCTATCGAGAAATTGACGAGCGGTACGGCACGATGCAAGATTTTGAACGGCTCGTAGATTCGGCTAGGGAAAAAGGAATTAAAATTATTATGGATTTAGTCGCAAACCATACGTCGAGCGAGCATGAGTGGTTTGTTCAGGCGCGGAGTTCTCGCGATAATCCCTATCACGATTATTATTATTTTTTTACCGAGGCGAAAAACGATTGGGAGTCCGTGTTTGGCGGTTCGGCGTGGGAATATAACGAACCGACGGACGAATATTATTTGCATTCTTTTGCAATAGAGCAACCCGATTTGAATTGGCAAAATCCGAAGGTACGGCAAGAGTTTTGCGAGATCGTTGATTTTTGGATAGAAAAGGGCGTGGACGGGTTCCGTTGCGACGTTTTAGATTTTATCGCCAAAGATTTTGAGAAGAATAAAATGTACGGCGGAGAAAAATTGCACGATTACGTTCGTCAACTATTTTCAAGGGAGCACGCGAAGAAATTGTTTACGGTCGGTGAGTGTCAAGCGGATGAGAAGTCTATTTTTTTGCTTTGCGGGGAAACGCGCGGGGAGTTGAAATGCACTTTTCAATTCGAGCATTTGACCCTTGCGGATAGGTCGAAATATTCGCCCCCGTTCCGTTCCTTTGAAGAATTTTCGAAAATTCTCGTCAAATGGCAGGAGTTTTCAATTAAGAAAGATTTTTTATACGTTTTGTTTACGGATAACCACGACTATCCTTGGCTAAATTCAAGAATGGGCAACGATAAAGAAAAACGCTACGAATCGGCGACTGCGCTCGCTTTGCTCGTTTACGGTTTGAAAGGTATTCCTTTTATTTATCAAGGTCAAGAGATTGGCTCGGCGAACTCCCGTTTTGGCAGAATAGAAGAATTTGACGACGTGGAAGCAAAGAACTATTACGCCGAGCGAAAGAATAAAATGCCGAACGACGAACTAATGGACGAGATTAATTTCGGCAATCGCGACAATACTCGCCGACCGTTCGCTTGGTCGAATGAAAAGAACTATTCTTTCACGGACGCAACGCCGTGGATAGGTTTTTCAACGCGTAGCGACGAGATTAATTTGGAAAAAGAAATTACGCGCAAAAAATCCGTTTTTGCGTTCTATCGAGAACTGTTTTCTTTAAGAAACTCCATACCTGCCCTTAGGTACGGCTCTTTTAAGGACGTTACGAATGGTAGGGGATTTATTGCTTACGAGCGGGAATACGGCGACGAAAAATATTTAATCGTTTGCAATTTTGAGAAAGAAACTAAAATAACGGGCTACGGCGACGGTTTGCTACTTTTGGCGAATTTTACCCAAAAACGTCGCGAAAAAGCGTCGATAGATAGGATTTTTGAGCCCTTTGAGTGCGGATTGTTTGTAATCGCTTGACTTTTTTTGCGAAAAAAGGTACGATGGAATTATGGAACAACGTACTTTGAAAGAATTGATTTTAGATTGGGGCGCGTCGCTCGTTGGGTTTGCCGATTTGGGCGAGTCGCCCATTGACGGGCAAAATTTGCGTTACGCCGTATCGATTGCGGTTAAATTGTCGGACGCTATCTTAAAAACGATAGACGAAGCGCCGACTTTTACGTATTTTCAGCATTACCGTTCGGCAAATTCCTTGCTCGATAATATTACTTTTAAACTGACCGAACGCTTGGAGCGAGCGGGATTTAGCGCGTTTCCGATTGCGGCGAGTCAAAGCTTAGGCAAAAATAACCCTTATGCAGGCGTGGTTGCGCATAAAACGGTTGCCGTGAAAGCAGGGCTTGGGTTCGTAGGCAAAAGCGGGCTTTTTATCAGCGAAGAATACGGCAGTAAGGTACGGCTTGCGACGGTGCTCACGGATATGCCTTTGCAAGCGGAAAAACCGATGATAGAAAACGGTTGCGGAGAGTGTACGGCGTGTATGCGCGCGTGTCCTGCCGGCGCAATTTTTGGAACGCTTCCCACGACGGACGGCGAGAGAAACTTCGACGCGGAAAAATGCTCAAGGTATATGAAAGAACATTTCCAAGATATCGGTCGGGGTAGCGTGTGCGGAATTTGCATCAAAGTTTGTCCAAAAAATAAATTGTAAAAGAAAAGACCTTTGCTCGTGCGAGTAAAGGTCTTTTTAGTCGATAACGCCCAA
>SVHK01000035.1 GCA_015055865.1 Clostridiales bacterium
TTTTCTATCCGGGCGGAAAAGTGGAGTATACGGCGTATAAACCTTTAATGCTCGCGTGCGCAGAAAAGGGTTTTACTTGTATTTTAATTCAGATGCCGTTTAACTTAGCCGTTTTTGATAAAAACGCGGCGGACGGGGTTCAAGATAACTTTCCTGAAATCGAAAAATGGTATATTGGTGGGCACTCGCTTGGCGCGGCGATGGCGGCAAGTTACGTTTCCGAAAATACCGAAGATTTCAACGGGCTTTTCTTGCTTGCAGGCTATTCCACGGCAGATTTGACTAATTCAGGTTTGAAAGTGCTTTCTATGTACGGTAGCAAAGATAAAGTAATGAATATGAAAAAATACGAAAAATATAAAACAAACTTACCTACGGGGTATACGGAATTCGTAATGGAAGGCGGTTGTCATTCGTATTTCGGAATGTACGGAATACAAAAAGGGGACGGCGAACCTACCGTAACCGTAACGCAACAAATCGAAAAGGCGGCGGCGAAAATCGCAGTATTAGCGAAATAATAATTAAAAGTAGGAAATAAAAACGGGCGGTGGAAAATTCCACCGCCCAAAGTTTTGTTTAAAATTAAATTATCTTTCGTTGATATATTTGGTAAGGTCAACGGGGTCAACGATTTTGCCGTCCTTGTAAACGCGCATATTGCCGGACGCGATTTCGTCGATTAAGATAACTTCGCCGTTGTTGTAACCAAATTCGAATTTGATATCCCAAAGGTCAAGACCGATGGATTTTAAATCGTCTGCAACTACTTTCGTGATCTTAAGGGTTTGTTCTTTCATCGAGTTGAACATATCCATCGTCATAACGCCGAGTGCGTCAAGACCTTCCGCCGTTACAAGGGGGTCGCCCTTTTCGTCGTTCTTGAAAGTGCATTCAACGTAACCGCCCTTAAGGGGAGTGCCGTTTTCAATATATTCGCCGTATCTTCTGATAAAGCTACCCGTTGCAACCAAACGGCAAATAACTTCTAAGCCGTGGCCGAATACCGTTGCGGGGAGTACTTCCATCGTTGCGTTTTCGACGTCAGCAGAAACGTAGTGGGTTTTAATGCCTGCTTTTTTCAAAAGTTCGAAATAGTAAACGGAAGATTTCAAGTTTGCCTTGCCGATACCTTCGATGGTAAGGCCAACGGTGTTTTCACCGGGGTCGAATACGCCGTCTTTACCGGTGCAGTCGTCTTTGAATTTGAGCATAACGTTGCCGTTTTCAAGCTTGTAAACGTCTTTCGTTTTTCCAGTATAAAGTTTTTCCATAATAATACCGCCTATATTATAAATTTTTAATTTTTGCCGGTTAAACCGCTTTTCGGAAATATTATAGCAAAAAAGAGTCGATTTTACAATTATATGAACGGCAAAAATTAAAAAAAATTAAAAAAATTGAAAAAAAACTGCAAGGATTCTTCCTTGCAGTTTTTTTGGCGACCCAGAACGGGCTCGAACCGTCGACCTCCAGCGTGACAGGCTGGCGCTCTAACCAACTGAGCTACTGGGCCAAATATATAAAAGTGAATGATAAACAAAATTATGGTGGGCCTTCACGGATTCGAACCGCGGACCAATCGGTTATGAGCCGACAGCTCTAACCAGGCTGAGCTAAAGGCCCATCCAACAATCTCAATAGCCTGATAATTTGAAATTGCTTGTCTATGATATACTATTTTATATAAAATGTCAAGTGATTTTCTAATAAATTATAAAAAAATTTTCCGACAAATTATTCTTTTTTTCGTCTGTTTTTTTCAAAATTCTTATTTTTAAATTTTATACAATGGAGCGGTAATACGGCGAAAGGAGAAAATTATGAAAATTTCAACGTTTGTGGAAAAAGGGATTTTACATATTTCGCTTGACGGAGAAATCGACGAATATTCAGCGTCCGACGCGCGTCGGGAAACGGATAGAAAAATTGACGAAAGCCCCACTTGCGAAAAAGCATACATTGATTTGCAAAACGTTACGTTTATGGATTCTACGGGAATAGGTTTTTTAATCGGTCGATATAAAAAACTTGCGCGATTGGGGATTAGAGCGTATATCGTCAATCCAAACGCCGCCGCGGATAAGATATTGACGCTCGCTGGGATTTATACCCTTATTCCAAAAGTGTAAAGGAGTTAGACTATTATGGAAAATTATATGAAACTTGAACTTTCGGCTATTAGCGAAAACGAAGGGTTTGCTCGTAGCGCAGTCGCGGCGTTCGCTCTTGGTTTAAATCCGTCTATGTCCGAGTTGTCCGATATAAAAACCGCCGTGAGTGAAGCGGTTACGAATTGCATCGTACACGCGTACAAAGGCGAGAAGTCCTTACAAAATAAAATAATAATCGAGTGCGGAATAGAAAAAAGCGAAAAGGCAGGGAAATTACATATCTGCGTTATCGATTTCGGGTGCGGTATTGAAAACGTTGACGAAGCGATGCAACCTTTTTACACGACTTCGTCGCCGTCCGAGCGCGCCGGTATGGGCTTTACCATTATGCAGGCGTTTACGTCCGATTTTACGATTGAGAGCGTAAAGGGTGAAGGGACGAAAATTTCGATGACGAAGATAATCGAAGAAACGGGGAAGGAAGAGAGTAATGCTTGACGACAAGCAGACGGTTGAATATATTAGAAAAGCCAAAACGGGTGACGAGAACGCAAAAGAAACGCTTTTAACACACAACGTTTCTTTAATTAAATGTATTGTCAAACGATATTTAGGCAAAGGAGTAGAATACGACGATTTGTTTCAACTCGCCTCAATGGGTTTTTTGAAAGCGATTAGCGGTTTTGACGAGAGTTACGGCGTGAAATTCTCCACGTACGCCGTACCGATGATTGCAGGTGAAATTAAAAGGTTTATGCGCGACGACGGATCGGTGAAAGTGTCGCGTGCTTTAAAGCAAACGGCGAAAGAAATCAATACGTTCGTACAACAATACGTATCCGATTTCGGGTTTCAGCCGTCGATTAAAACGATTGCGGAAAAGTTTGGGCTAGACGAGAGCGAAACGGTGTTCGTAATGGGTTCGTCTAAAATGCCTTTATCTCTTTACGGTGGTACGGAATATAAAGACGGTAAAGAGAAAGAACTGATTGAAACTTTGGCTTCACCTGACGGGCAGGAAGATTTGTTGGATAAATTATTGCTTCGTAACGCTATCGAAGGGTTGGACGAACGGGATAAAAAAATCATCGTTTTACGGTATTTTAGGGATATGACGCAAAGCGAGGTCGCCGAACAAATTGGGGTGAGCCAAGTACAAATTTCAAGGATTGAAAACCGAATAATTAAAGAATTTAAAGAAAAATTAAGTGGATAATGGGAGAAAGAAGAAAAAAATCTTTTTTCGCCCGTTTTTCGTTTGTCTTTTTGTTTTAAAATTTGTTATAATAGCGTTATGAAGAATTTAGAACGAAAAAAATTAAGTAAAATGCTTGCGGATTTAAACGCTCCGCGCGCTTCGGGGACGGCGTATTCAGTTGCGACGGTATTGCCCGTTTTATTTTCGTTTGCGTTTTTAACGTTCATTGCAATAACGGGATTGGCAAAAGGCGATTACGGATCGAGCGATTGGTTTTTATACGCAAGCTTTTTAATTCCAGAAATTGCTTTCGTGTGCGTCGTGTTCTTTTTTATAAAATCGGGTCAAGTAACCGTAAAAGAAACCTTTAAAGGGGCTCGTTTGAAATATTTTGTTCTTGCAATCGTTTTGCAAATCGGCTTACTTTCTTTGTCTGAGTTGAATACTTGGTTTTTGCGACTTTTAGGGGGGATAGGGTACGACGAACAAGCAATTTTAATACCGAGTATGGACGGGTTTGGATTCGTCGGGGTTTTGCTCGTAATCGCCGTATTCCCTGCGGTTTTCGAAGAAATCGTTTTTCGTGGGCTTATTTTAAAAGGTCTTAAAGAATGTAAAGAAATCGTAGCGGTGTTGATATGCGGAGCGTTGTTCGCGCTCTATCATCAAAAACCCGAACAGACCGTCTACCAATTTTGTTGCGGTGTGGCGTTCGCGCTCGTCGCGTTGCGTTCAGGGAGTATTTTACCGACGGTCGTCGCGCATTTTTTAAATAACGCTTGGATTTTAACGATGTCGAAATTTTCGTTGTCTTTAGATTCGATTTACGTTCCGTTTTTGTGTTTTTCCGCTTTGTGTTTGGTCGGAAGTTTAGCGTATTTGCTCTTTTTCGATAAAACGGAAAAAACGGGAAATTTAAAAACTTCTAACGAAAAAACAGTGATAAAAGATTTTTTAATTTACGGCGCGATAGGGATTAGTGTTTGCGCGTTGAGTTGGATTCTTGCGTTGATTTCGGGGTTATAAACAGGGATTGATTATGCAAAAGATATATTTCGTTGTGGCTGGCAAAATTAAAGAGAGTTTTTATCGTGAAGCGGTGGCGGAGTACGTTAAACGTATTTCCCGATTTGCAAAAGTCGAGATTAAAGAACTTCCCGAAGGCGCGAATCCCGAAACGGAAGCGGACGATATTTTGCGCGCAGTAAAAGGTTATACGATTGCGTTGGCGGTGGAGGGAGAGAAACTTTCCAGCGAAAAACTTGCGAAGAAAATAAAGACGCTTTGCGATTCGGGGAAAGAAATATCCTTTATAATCGGTTCGTCTTGCGGTTTGTCGGAAAGAGTAAAATCGACGGCGGATTATAA
Organism: Clostridiales bacterium; assembly: GCA_015055865.1. Lineage (GTDB taxonomy): Bacteria > Bacillota > Clostridia > Christensenellales > Borkfalkiaceae > Scatosoma. The sequence goes on from SVHK01000035.1 coordinate 4,681, forward strand.
GTTATCCTTTTCGGATATGACTTTTCCCCACCAATTAATGCGAGTAATTTTAGCGGAGCAGGTCTATCGCGCGTTTATGATTAACGCCGGTTCGACTTATCATAAGTAGGAGTTTAATGAAAAGATTAACGAGAGAAGAAAAATTTATGCGCGAAGCTATAAAATCGGCGAAGCGCGGGCTAAAGTACGGCGAAGTACCCATCGGCGCTATCGTCGTTTTTGAAGATAAAATCGTTTCGCGGGGGTATAACCGACGGGCAAAACTCCAACTTGCTTCCGCGCACGCGGAGATGATGGCGATAGACGGTGCGTGCAAAAAATTCGGGTCGTGGCGATTGCCAGAGGGGTGCGAATTGTTCGTAACGTTAGAGCCTTGTCCAATGTGTATGGGCGCATCTTTGAACGCAAGGGTTTCTAAATTGTATTTCGGAGCGTACGAGCAAAAAGGTCGCTCGCTTACAAACGAGCTTGCGGATTCCAATTTGCTCAACCATAAAACGGAAGTCGTGGGTGGAGTGTTGCAGGAAGAATGTTCAAAAGTTTTAACGGATTTTTTCGTGTCAATGCGCAAAAGGGCTAAGGAAGAAAAAGAACGCTTGGCTATGGAAAACGGGCAAAAAGAGAATTTGGAAAAATAATTTAAGAAAAGAGCGTTTAATTGGTTGACTTAAACTTTGGAAATATGTATTATAATATTGTGAAGTCAAACAAGTGATTAGGGGAAAGACGCGGTTGCGTCGATGAGAACGTACTTACGGAAAAAAACCGAACGGCTCTACGCAGTAAAGCGGGGGTACAGGGAAAAATAAAGGAAGGTATTATGATTACTCACGGAAATGAAATTAAACTGTTTTGTGGTAACTCCAATCGCGCTTTAGCGGAAGCTATTGCAAAAAAGCTCAATACCGAGCTTGGTAACATCGAAGTAAACACTTTCTCTGACGGGGAAATAAACGTACATATCGCGGAAACCGTACGTGGTCGCGATTTGTTCATTATTCAATCGACTTCGTCGCCCGTCAACGATAATTTAATGGAGCTCTTGATTATGATTGACGCGGCAAAACGCGCGTCGGCAGGGCGTATTACGGCGGTTGTTCCGTATTTTGGGTATGCTCGTCAAGATAGAAAAGCTCGTTCCCGCGATCCTATTACGGCTAAACTCGTAGCTAATCTTATTACTGCGGCAGGCGCAGATAGAGTTCTTACGATGGATTTGCACGCGGAACAAATTCAAGGGTTCTTCGATATTCCCGTGGATAATCTTCTCGGCGGTCCTACGCTTTGCAATTATTTCGCAAAACAATGCAAAATCGACGTAGTTGTTGCGCCCGACTTAGGTAGCGTAAAACGCGCTAGAAAAGTTGCGGAAAAATTCGGCGTGCCCATTGCTATTATTGATAAACGTCGCCCCAAAGCGAACGTTATGGAAGTTATGAATATCATCGGCGACGTAAACGGTAAAAACTGTCTTATGCTCGACGATATGATTGATACCGCAGGTACGATTTGTCAAGGCGCGCAAGCTTTGAGAGATGCGGGCGCGGTAGAAATTTACGCAGGTTGCACGCACTCCGTATTGAGCGGTCCTGCAATTGAAAGATTGGAAAAATCAGTTATTACTAAGCTCGTTATGCTTGATACGATTCAACTTCCGCCTGAAAAGATGCGTGATAAATTCCATGTTCTTAGCGTTGCGGATATTTTCGCTGCGGCTATTGAGAACGTATATCTTGACAAACCTATGTCGAAACTTTACGATTAATCGGATAAAACGGACTAATTATCGCCGTCGCGAAAAGCGGCGGCGATTTCAAATAAAGGATAGATTATGAAACTTATCGTAGGGCTTGGAAATCCCGAAAAACAGTATGAAAAGACCTTCCACAACGTAGGATTTATTGGCGCAGGCGACGTTGCGGAAATTTTTGGCGTAAAATTTAAGAAAAAAGAGTGCGAAGCTTCGGTTGCGGAAGCGTTTGTAAACGGCGAGAAGATTATTATCGCTCGTCCGCTTACTTATATGAATAACTCCGGTAGAGCCGTTAAACAATTAATGGCAAAGTATAAAATATCCGAAGAAGATTTGCTCGTTATTTACGACGATTACGATTTGCCGAAAGGAAAAATCCGTATTCGCGCCGCAGGTAGCGCAGGTACGCATAACGGTATGCGTAGCATTATCGGGGAAACAGGTTTGAAAAATTTCCCCCGTATTCGTATCGGCATTCGTGACGAAGAAGTAAATATTCCTATTATCAACTACGTTTTGTCGGAAATTCGCAAGGACGATTACGAACTGTTTGCTTCCGTTTGTAGAAAAGCGGGCGAGGCGGCGGCGGAATTTGCACGCGGTACGACGATTGACAACGTAATGTGTAAGTTTAATTAAGCTATTAAGATGAGGAAAGATTTTCTTAATTTCAACTTAATAGGTGGGGAATATCCCGCGTTTGAAACTGAAATCCGTCGTGGTACGCCCACGGCGGCGTTTGGCGTTTCGGGAAGTTTGAAATATTTGCTTTCCGCTTTGTTGCCTTTCCCCGTTTTATATATAACAAAAGACGTGGTTTCCGCAAGGAAAGCCGCGGAAAACGCCACGACGATTTCTGGAAAAGAAACGGCGGTTTTGACGGCGAAAGACGAAGTATTATTTTATAGAAAAGCGCTTTCTAAAGATAATTTTTTTAAGCGTTTGAACGGGATAGACCGCATTAAAAACGGTTGTCCGTTCGTGAGCGCGGAAATAGATGCGTTGTTGCAAATATTTCCCAAAGACTTGCCGTGTTTGTTCTTGGAAGAAGGCGAAGATATCGATTTCCTTAAACTGCCCGAAAAACTTTGTTCAATGGGCTATACGCGTAGTTTTGAAGTGGAAAGCAAGGGCGTTTTTGCTTTGCGCGGGGATATTTTGGATATTTTTCCCGTAAACGCGGAAAATCCCGTGCGCGTTGATTTCTTTGGGGATACCGTAGAAAAAATTAAGCCCTACGATTTAGCTACGGGCGAAAGATTAGGGAATTTAAAATCTTTAAAGATACTTTCCGCAACGGACGTAGTCGTGGATAAAGACGAAGAAGAAAATATACGTCTTTTATTAGAAAAAGAAACGAAAAAGTTTAAAACGACGGAAAGTTACGAACGCGCGCGAGCGATTGCGGGCGAACTTGTTTCGCAATCGGACGCGGAAAAAGGGTTTTTATTGCCGATTTTGAAAAATTCGACGGATATTTTTGGAATTTTGCCTAAAGATACGGTAATCGTATTTGATGAAAGCAAGGAAATTTGGGATAAATTTAATTCGCTTTACAAAGAACACGAAGAAAGATTCCACCGTTTACAAACGGGTGGAGAAGCGTTTGATTTTTCTTTTTATCAACTGCAAAAAAGAGAAGATTTTTTATCGGGCTTGCAAAATTTCCGTTGCGTAGCCTTGCAAACGTTTACGGGCAATCCGTTCTTTTTCCAACCCTTACAAATTTTTAATTTTACCGTTACGCCGACGACTAAATACTTAAACGGAATCCCGGCGCTTTTAACGGACGTTAAGAATTGGTTAAGGGGAGATTATCGCGTTATATTATTTTGTGGCGACGTCAATCGCGCGGTTAAAATGAGCGAAACGCTTAGCGACGAATACGTGCCTTGCGTGAAGTTCGCTCAAAATATTTTAGAGCAAAAAGGGGTAGTCGTTTGTTCGGAATATTTGGAAAAAGGGTTCGTCTTACACGAATGTAAAACCGCGTTTATAGGCGTTTCCGATTTATATACGAAACCGCCCGAAATAAAACGAATTCGCCGTAAGCGCGGGGATATGTTTTCCGCGCCGGAAATAGGGGATTACGCCGTTCACGAAACGCACGGTATCGGTAAGGTTATCGGTACGAAAAAGATAGAAACGACGGACGGGATAAAAGAATACGTCGCGCTTTCTTATAAAGACGGCGACGTCTTGTACGTTCCCGTTGAAAATATGGACGTGCTTTCTAAGTACGTCGGCGATGAAAAACCTACGTTGAGTAAGATAGGTGGCGCTGACTTTGAAAGGGTTAAAGCGCGCGTAAGAGCGTCGCTTAAAAATCTTGCGTTCGATTTGAAACAACTTTATGCCGAACGCGCGGAAAATAAAGGCTACGCCTTTCCAGAAAATACCGTGTTTATGAGCGAGTTTGAGGACGCGTTTGCGTTTGACTTGACACCCGACCAAGCAAGTTCGGTTGCTGAAATTAAAGAAGATATGTGTTCTATGAAAGTAATGGACAGACTTCTTTGCGGTGACGTTGGGTTTGGAAAGACGGAAGTAGCTTTTCGCGCCGTGTACCTTTGCGTGCTTGCCGGGAAACAGGCAGCTTTAATGTGTCCTAGTACCATTTTATGCAAACAACATTTTAATACAGCCTGTGAAAGATTTTCTGCTTTCGGGGTTCGAGTGGCGTGTTTAAATAGGTTTAATACCCCAAAAGAACAAGCGAAGATTTTACAAGGATTGCAAGACGGAACGATTGATTTAGTCGTAGGCACGCATCGGCTTTTATCTTCCGACGTTAAATTTAAAGATTTAGGGTTACTCGTTTTAGACGAAGAACAACGTTTCGGCGTAGAGCATAAAGAAAAAATCAAAAATCTAAGAAAGGATATAGACTGTTTGACGATGACGGCAACGCCTATTCCGAGAACTTTGCATATGTCTCTTTCGGGAATTCGAGATATTTCTACCATTCAAACCCCGCCTAATGAACGATTGCCCGTGCAAACGTACGTCGTAGAAGAAACGGAAACGCTTATTCGCGACGCGTGTATTAGAGAACTTTCTCGTGGCGGTCAAGTTTTCATTTTGTATAATCGAGTGGAGAGTATTTTTACGTTTGCTGAAACGGTAAAAAGAATTTTACCTGAGTCGGAAATCTCCGTGGCGCACGGCAGAATGGATAAGACGACTTTGGAAAACGCCGTACTTAATTTTTACGGCGGTAAGAGTAATATTTTAATTACGACGACGATAATCGAAAACGGAATTGATTTGCCAAATGCAAATACGTTAATCGTAATCGATAGCGATAGGTTGGGGATATCCCAGCTTTATCAGCTCCGCGGTCGGGTGGGGCGCGGTACGAGATTGGCGCACGCGTATTTCACTTTTAAAGCGGAACGCGTGATGACGGACAACGCGTCGGCGCGATTAAAAGCGATTATGGAGTTTACCGAACTTGGTTCGGGTTACAAACTTGCGATGCGCGATTTGGAAATTCGAGGCGCGGGCAACGTGTTGGGAGCAGAGCAACACGGGCATATGGATAAAGTCGGTTACGAGTTGTACGCAAAACTTTTAAAGGAAGAGCTGACGGGCGAGAAACAGTCGGTTGCGGAATTGGATATTCAAGTCGCTGCGTATATTTCGGAAAAATATATCGAATCGTCGGCAGGGCGTTTGGATACGTATAAACAAATTGCGGAAATTTCGTCTATTGCCGATTATAAACGCGTTCGGATTTCTTTAACGGAAACTTACGGCGAACTTCCTTTGGCGGTGGAAAATTTGCTCGTAATTGCGGTATTAAAAAGTTATGCGTCTAAATTCTCGGTCAAAAAAATAACCGTTTCGAAGGGCGTAGGAAGCTTGGAATTTCCTTCGTTGGAATCGTTGGGCGACGAAAGATTGCTTGCCGCGCTCGATAAATACGGGGCTACGACGAGATTGAATATGAGCGTCGCGCCCGTCGTTGAGTTCTTCTCTAGCCGAAAATCCGTTGATTTAATGGCGGAAATGACAAAATTTTTGAAATTTGCGTTAACTTTCACAAGAATATAACAATAAAACGATTGCGATTTTAAGAAAAATAGGTTATAATATAGTTTGTACGAATACTCTTACTATGTAAAAGTGTAATTTTTTCGTAGAGAGAGGACGTTTAAGTAGGATAAAAAATCGGAGCAAAAGTTTTTATGATTAAGAAAAACAAGATTAAAAATGTGGCAGCCTTGATTTTGGGCTTAACGTTTGCCGTTGCAGGCGCTGGTTGCGAATTCTTGACTACCAACAACGACAAAGATATGGCGCAAACCATCGGCGAAGTAAATATCGCAAGCTATCTCGCGGGAACGAAAGATTTCGCGGATTATTCTGACGATATGGTTAACGTCATCAATAACGGTGGTATGACGACGAAAATTCTTAAAAGAGACCTTGTCTCGGCGTTTATGAACGTTGGTTCTACCTACGTTCAACAATACGGCTATTCCTATCGTCAAACTTTCGAGCTTTTGATGGATTCGCTCGTTAACCGCAAAATTATGGCGCAATACGCAATGGCGTATTATTTAAAGAACGACGAAACGAAAACGGCGGCTGGTTGCATCGAGTTTGTAGAAACGAAAACCAATTCGGCGACGGGGAAAATAAAGGAAAACTTTGAAAATCACCCTGAAGTGTTGGCGATTCAATATTTCTTAGACGAAGAAGATTATAATACCGCTGTTTACTCGCTTAAAAAGGCGATTAATAATTCTTTGGATTCTACCGAACAATCGTTTATCACGGCGGACGAAGAAGAACATAATCACGGCGAGGCGCGTACGCTTCCTTCCAAAGTTGATACGGAAAAAACGGATTACTATCCGAAAGACGATAACGGTAATATTGATTACGAAATCTTTACCGGCCGTGAACCCGTCGGTACGTTGTTTGGCGAATACGAAAAAGTAGAAGGTTCGACGCAAACGACGAGATTGAAAGCGTATAACTCGTTCCTTGCAAATCTTTCGGCAAACAACCTTATTTTGAAAGGTGAAAATACCGCTAAATTCGTAGAGCTTGATTATTATTACGTAGAGCTTGGTTCGCAACTTGAACAAGCGCTTATCAATAAATTGGGCGAAGATTTGACGACGGCGGCGGAAAACGAACTTACTATCGATTTTGTGAAAGAGCAATACGAACTTGACGTTGAAGCGCAAAAGACTGCTTACAACAAGGACTTTAGTTCTTTCGGGACTGCGCTTGATAGCGTTTCCGATACTTCTTTCGTGTTAAACGCGCCCGTAGAAGATTACGGTTTCGTTTATAATATTTTGATTCCTTTCGACGCTTGGCAAACGGAAAGCTACTCCGCGGAAAAAGCAAAGGGTTATACCAATTCTGAGCTTTATAAAAAGCGTGCGGATATTTTACAAGGCGTACAAGCGAAAGACCTTCGTGATAGTTGGTTTAGTGAACACGACCATGCGAACTATGCGTACGAAGTAGATGGAAAATATTATTTCTTCGAAAATCAAACGGAAAAGAGCGAAAGCAAAAATCTTGATAGATACGAATCTCTCGGTCAATACGCAGGCAATTACGCTTATAACGGTACGGTAACGCTTAATGCGGACGATAAATTTGAAAAAGCGACGCCTAATAAGATGGGTATCGACGCGTTTATTGCAGAGTTCGAAGGTTATATTGCATCTCAAACCGGCTTGACGGTAACGGGTTCTAAATATGCAAACTATAAAACGGACGGCAATTATTCTTTGAATGAAAAGAACGAATTCTCCGACTATTCGGAATTTATGTATTATACCGGTAAAGTTGAAGGTCTTAACTTTAACCCCGTAGAATTCTTCGTAGAAGGTACGAACGCTTATAAAGCTCTTTCGGCGGTCAACGAATTGATGTTTGCGTATAGCACGGATACGGGTTGCTTGAATACCTATATGGGCTACGTAGTATCTCCGTTCACGACTAGTTTTGTTAAAGAATTCGAATACGCTGCGCAATATGCGATTCGTGAACTTGGCGTAGGTGGTTATACCGTATGTCCTTCCGATTACGGTTGGCATATTATCTACGTTTCGAATAAGCTTGATACGAACGTTTACGGCTTGAAAGAAGCGATTACGCAAGAGTTGCTCGATACGGAAGGTTCGTTCTTCAATCTTTATTACGAATCTTTGAAGAGTGCTTCGGCGCAAAGCTATCAAACGATGATTGAAAACAACGTTCTCGTTGAATACAATAACGGGGATTGCGTAACGCTCTTCACGGATAGATACGAAGACTTGCTTTCGATTGGCGAATAAAAAGAGTATTAAACCATAATAATCCCCGATTGTTTACAGTCGGGGATTTTTTAAGGGAATAAAAATTATGCGAATACAATTATCCGACCATTTTACCTATAATAAATTATACCGTTTCGTTTTGCCTACGGTTATTATGATGGTGTTCACGTCCGTTTACGGGATAGTGGACGGGCTTTTCGTCTCGAATTACGCCGGTAGATTGCCTTTTGCCGCCTTGAATTTGATTTTTCCTTTAATTATGATTTTAGGTTCGGTAGGATTTATGCTCGGTACGGGCGGGAACGCGGTCGTATCAAAAACGCTTGGCGAAGGGGATAAAATAAAATCGAATAAGATATTTTCAATG
>SVHK01000036.1 GCA_015055865.1 Clostridiales bacterium
GGAAATTTTGCTAGCCAATTATTTAATGCGATTTTTTTAACGCTAAAATCAAAATGGAAACCTAAAATATATTATAATTTTGCATTATTTAAAAAGATGTTTTCTTTTAGCGCGTGGACGCTATTGGAGAGTATATTCATTTGGTTGACGGCAAATATAGATATCTTTATAGTAGGGAGCTATTTTAATGAGTATTACCTTGGATTATATAAAACCTCGATGACTACCATCAGCTCATACATGGGGCTTATTACTGCGACTATTATCCCGATTTTATTTTCTTCCTTGTCAAGATATCAAAATGATGAGAAACAATTTAAGTCTACTTATTTTTCGTTTTTAAGATTAACGGCTATATTTGTTTTGCCTATGGGTATAGGGATATTTCTATTCAGCGACGTGGTAACGATGATTTTACTGGGCGATCAATGGATGGAGGCAAGCGGGTTTATAGGATTATGGGGGCTAACAAGCGCTTTAAATATAATATTTGCTCATTTTGCGAGTGAAGTTTATCGTAGCAAGGGAAAGCCTGTGATTTCGCTTGTCACTCAAGTAATTCAGATTGCCTTTTTAGTTCCCGTCTTATTAATTAGTATAAATAACGGATTTAAAGTAGTATATTGGGCAAGATCTTTGGTTCGTCTTGAAGCAATATTAAATGCGTTTCTTTTTCTGAGATTATTGCATAAATTTAAAATAACAGACATTTTAAAAAATACTGTTCCGGCGATTGTTGCTTCTATCATAATGGCGACGGTGGGGTATGGATTAAAAGTGATAAGCGAGAGTTTCGTTTGGCAATTTGTGGCGATAGGTATGTGTATAGCGGTTTACTTTTTGGCTTTGTTCGTGCTGTTTCCTAAAATTAGAAAAGAAGTTTTTCAATCTCCATACGTAAAGAAAATTATAAAAAAATTCAGCAAACGGCCTAAAGCTGTTAAATAGTTTGATAGAAAGGAAATTTAAACTATGGTAATATCCAATCTTAGTCTTAAAAATAAAACGGTCTTGATTACCGGCGCGGCGGGGTTTATTGGGGCGAATCTTGTAATGGAATTATTGCGCACCATTAAAGGTATTCATATTGTCGGCGTGGATAATATGAATGATTATTACGACGTATCAATTAAAGATTATCGCCTTGAAGAAATTGAAAAGATTTCCGAGCACAATAAGGGAAACGAGTGGACTTTTATCAAAGGAAATATAGCCGATAAAAATTTTATAGACCAGTTATTTAAAAGGCATAAGTTTTCGGTCGTTGTTAATCTCGCGGCGCAGGCTGGGGTGCGTTATTCAATAACCAATCCCGATGCGTATATCGAAACAAATATCATCGGATTTTATAATATCCTTGAAGGGTGTAGAGCAACAATGGATACGGGGTATCCCGTTGAGCATTTGGTTTATGCTTCCAGTTCATCGGTTTATGGGGCGAATAAAAAAATTCCATATTCCGTTGACGATAAAGTGGACAATCCCGTTAGTTTATATGCGGCGACCAAAAAATCAAACGAGTTGATGGCCTACGCCTATTCGAAACTTTACAATATTCCTTCTACAGGCTTGCGTTTTTTTACAGTTTATGGTCCGGCTGGACGTCCTGATATGGCTTATTTTAGTTTTACAAATAAGTTGATAAAAAATGAAACGATTGAAATCTTTAACTATGGGGAGTGCGAGCGGGATTTTACTTACGTAGATGACATTGTGGAAGGGGTAAAACGCGTTATGCAACGAGCCCCCGAAAAGAAAACGGGGGAAGACGGGTTGCCTTTACCGCCTTATGCAATTTATAATATTGGGAATAATAGCCCTGAAAATTTGCTAACTTTTGTTACTATTCTCCAAGAAGAATTGGTAAGAGCTGGGGTTTTGCCTACGGATTACGATTTTGAGACTCATAAAAAATTGGTGCCTATGCAACAAGGCGACGTTCCAATTACGTATGCGGACGTTTCAAGTTTGGAAAGAGATTTTGATTTTAAACCTTCTACGCCTTTGCGGGAAGGCTTGCGTCGATTTGCAACGTGGTATAAAAATTTCTATAAGATAGAGTATTGAGGTAAATAGTGAAAGTAGCAGAAGTATTCGAAAGTATTTATAAAAAAACGCCCTATAAGATAGCGTTTACGCCTTATCGTATTTGCCCAATAGGCGCGCACAGCGATCATCAACTTGGAAAAATTACTGGGTTTGCGATTAATAAAGGAATCCATATTGCCTATGCACCTAAAGAAAATGGTGTGGTGGAAATTAGATCGTTGCAGTTTGAAAAACGCGCGCAGTGGCATATTGAAGCGACTCCTGCGGTTAAGGAAAACGATTGGGCAGACTATCTTAGAGGCGCAACGATTGCGTTGCGTAAAAGATATATATTGCAACGCGGGATTTGTGCGGTAATTAACGGAGAATTGCCTATAGGGGGATTGTCTTCGTCTGCGGCGGTGATTATTGCTTTTTTATCTGCGCTTTGCGAACTGAATGGGATTACGCTTGAAGCAAAAGAATTGATTAATATTTCAAAAGAAGCTGAAAATAAATACGTAGGCGTTGCTTGTGGAAAGTTGGACCAATCGTGTGAAATATATTGTAGAAAAAATCATTTGCTTTATATGGATATGAAAGATGATAGTTACGAGCTGATTCCACAATCGCCTTTTATGAAACCTTATAAGATTGCAATCTTTTTTAGTGGCGTTGAAAGAACTCTTGCGGGGTCTGCTTTCAATATGCGTGTAGACGAGTGTCGTAGCGCTGCGTATGCACTTAAGGCGTATGCAGGATTGGAATACGGTTCTTTTGAATCGACCTATCTTCGCGACGTGCCTTATGAAGTGTATTTACAGTATAAAGACAAGCTCCCTGAAAACTGGCGTAAGCGGGCAGAACATTGGTATACGGAACTTAAACGAGTGGAATGCGGAGTGGAGGCTTGGAAAAAAGGGGATATTGAAGAATTTGGTCGACTGTCTTTTGAAAGCGGTCACTCTTCTATTTATAATTGGGAAACAGGCTCGGCAGAGTTGAAGAGCCTTTATGAGATTATGCTTTCAACGGACGGCATTTATGGAGGAAGATTCTCGGGCGCAGGGTTTAAAGGTTGTTGTATGGCATTGATTGATCCTGCGTTTGAAGGCTCGATTAAAGAGAGGGTATCGAGAGAGTATTTAAAAACGTTTCCTGCGTTGGAAGGGAAATATTCGGCGTATATTTGCGAGAGTGCGGACGGAATTAATTTAAGGTAAAGGGAGAAACGGAAAATGAAATGTTTAATTCTTGCGGCGGGTTATGCCACGAGATTATATCCGTTGACGGAGAATTATCCTAAACCGCTTTTAAAAGTTCAAGGGAAAACCATTTTAGATTGGTTAATAGATGACGTAGATTCGGTAAAAGAAATCGATGAATACATAATCGTTTCAAATCATAAGTATATACGGCATTTTACGGAGTGGGTAAAAGGCAAAAAACAAAATATTTCGCTCGTTGATGACGGGACGATGACGAACGAAATGCGATTGGGTGCTGTTTTAGATATACAATTTGCGATTGATAAACTAAAAATAGACGACGATTTATTGGTTATTGCCGGCGACAACGTTCTTGATTTTAGTTTGACTCGTTTTATTGAGTATGCAAAGGAAAAAAAATCTTCGTGCGTTATGCGTTATTTTGAGTCGGACGAAAAGAGATTGTTGAAAAGTGGAGTGCTTGTCGTTGACGAGCAGGATAAAGTGCTCAATATGACCGAAAAATCTCCTAAACCTGCAAGCCATTGGTGTTGTCCGCCTTTTTATTTTTATAAAAAAGAAGACGTAAGACTAGTGAAACAAGCAATACAAGATGGGTGTGGAACGGATGCGCCGGGCAGTTATCTTGCGTGGCTCGTTAAGCAGACAACGGTATATGCTATGGAAATGGTAGGTAAGAGATTTGATATTGGTGATTTAGAAAGTTACGATAAAGTTAACGTAGAATATGAGGGAATTATTCACTAATTATCGATTGGGGATAAAGGATACGGGTAGATTTTATGACAAAATCAGAAAAATTGTTTGGACTACTTCGAGTTGCGCTTTGCGCAAAGAAATTAGACGAATATATAAAAACTGAAATAACGATAGAAACGCTCGCTGGGCTTTTCAAACTCGCGAAAAAGCACGATTTGGCGCATATCGTAGGTGACGCGCTGGATAAAAACGGGCTTTTGCCCGAAAATTCTCAAGCGAAAAAGGTGTTTTTGCAAGAGCGTAATATGGCGGTGTACCGCTATGAGCAAATTAATTACGAATACAACGAAGTTTTGCGTGTTTTGAATGAAAAAGGAATAAAACATATTCCTTTGAAAGGTTCGGTTATCCGCGCGTTTTATCCAGAACCGTGGTTGAGAACGAGTTGCGATATTGATATTTTAGTGCAGGAAAAAGATATTGAGCAATGTAAGAGTGTACTTGCGCAAGAGTTAGGGTATGCGTATAGCGGTGAATGTTCGCACGACGTACAATTCTTTTCTCCTAGTGGCGTGCATTTGGAACTGCATTTTACTTTATTGGAAGAATATTTAGGGAAGAATACGGCGGAATTATTAAACGACGTTTGGTCATACGCAACTCCGATAGAGAAAGATAGTAAGACGTTTGCATTAACGAACGAAATGTTCTATTTTTACCATATCGCGCATATGGCGAAACATTTTCAAACGGGCGGGTGCGGGATTAAGCCGTTTATGGATATTTTCATTATGGAAACTTCTATGCAAACGGATAATGCAAAACGCGACGAGTTGTTAAAAAAAGGCGGATTATTAGCTTTTGCCGATAAAGCCCGCGAATTGTCGAACGTTTGGTTTGCCGGCGCGTCGCATACGGAAACGACGGAATTGCTTGAAGAATTCGTTTTGGTAGGGGGCGTGTATGGGACGATGGAAAATAAGGTCGTCGCCCAACAAGCCCAAAGGGGTGGAAAATTCCGCTATACTTTGTCTAGAATTTTTCAACCTTACGACCAAATTAAATGCGCGTATCCTGTGCTTGAAAAACATAAATGGCTCACGCCGTTTTATCAAGTGGTAAGATGGTTTAGGATTTTATTTAAGGGTAGGGCAGGTACGTCTATTCGTGAGCTGAATACGAATGCGAACGTTAGTAAAGATACGCAGGACAAAACTCAAATACTATTAAAAGATTTAGGGTTAATGTGAAAATAAAACGAAAAGGACGAGCAATAAAGCTCGTCCTTGAATTTTATAAAGTTAAATCCGCCTGTGCCGCACCTCGACGTAAGGTCAACCCGCTTTCAGCAGGTGGGTGTCCCGTCTTGACGCATCGGACTTTCCGAAAATACAGACCTTGCCTATCGCCACGAACCATAAGAACTCCCGATTTTAATACGTGGATTGCGTTTATGCCGAACTCCGTACACCGCAGATTTATTTTATTATAATCGCTTTTTTTAAATTTGTCAACGATATTGAAGTGGTAATTTTTACGCTTTTTTAAGTGAAGGGAAAGGCGTTTTGTTTAAAATATATAATTATGTAAGAAATAAGGCGGAAAAGTTTGAAAATGCTCTTTAAAATCCTTGATTTTTTCATTAAAAATTATTAAAATAGAATAGAAAAGAATTAGGCGGAGCGTGTGGTCCGTCTAAAAAGCGTAAAAAGGAAGTTTATTATGAGTATTACAGGCGAAATTAAGAAAAATACCGTAGAGTTTGCTGATTTTGAAAAACACGAAAACGAAATCGTAACCGTTAAAGGTACGATTCATAATATCCGTATGATGTCGGACTTCGCGTTCGTTATTTTGCGTACTTCACGCGAGACGATTCAATGCGTTTACGCGGAAACGTTCTCCGATTATCGTATGAGCGAAGACGTGAAGGAAGAATGCGCTGCAAAGATTACGGGTAAGGTCGTAGCGGGCGAAACTAAGGACGGTAGCAAACGTTACGAGCTCCAAATTCACGATATTGAATTGCTCTCGCACCCTGCGGATATTCCCCCCGTCGTTATTACGAAAAAACAAGTCAACTGTGATTTGTCGACCAAGCTCGACTATCGCCCCGTTACGATGCGTAATCCCAAAGAACGCGCGATTTTTAAGCTCCAAGAAGGGATTCAACGTGGGTTTAGAGAATTTTTGACTAAAGAAGGGTTTACCGAAATCCATTCCCCGAAAATCAACTTCGCGGGCGCAGAAGGGGGTACTAACGTATTTAAGCTCGATTACTTTGGTAAACAAGTCTATCTTGCGCAATCTCCTCAGCTTTACAAACAAGCGCTCGTGGCTGTTTACGAACGCGTGTTTGAAGTTGCGCCGGTATTCCGCGCGGAGCATCACGATACTAGCCGTCATTTGAACGAGTATATTTCGATGGACTTCGAAATGGGCTTTATCGACAGTTTCGAAGATATTATGCAAATGGAAACGGGCGCGCTTAAATATATTATGAACTTGCTCAAGACGGAATACAAGAACGAAGTGGATTTGCTCCATATCGAAATTCCAGAAATTACGGAAATTCCTACGCTTAAGTTTATGGAAGCGAAAGAAATTTTGATGAAGAAGTTTAAATATCAACCGACGGATATGAAAGATTTCGACCCTGAAGAAGAACAACTTCTTGGCAAGTACGCAAAGAAACAGTTCAACTCCGATTTCATCTTCATCACGCATTATCCGTCCAAAAAGCGTCCTTTCTACACGATGGACGACCCTGAAGACCCCGAATATACTTTATCGTTCGACTTGTTGTTCCGCGGTCTTGAAATTACGTCGGGCGGTCAACGCGTGCACGATTATAACGAACAAGTTGCGAAAATGGAAAAACTCGGCATGAATCCCGAAGAATTTGCGACCTATTTAATGCTCCACAAATACGGCGCGCCTCCTCACGGCGGACTTGGTATCGGTTTGGAACGTTTGACCATGCACCTTCTCGGCGCAAAGAACGTTCGTGAAGCTACTATGTTCCCTAGAGATATCAACCGCGTTAGCCCTTAAACTAAAAACGGAGAATCTGCTACGCAATACTTCGTCAAGCTCCGCGTTTCCTTGCTCGTTTACGGCTAGTAAACTCCCGTCGGATTCGGAAGTCGAGAAACGCTGTTTCTCGTAGGTGTGGACAAAGTCCACGAAAAAAACGAACTTAAAAAGAGAGCTTTGCTCTCGTTGCTTTGCGACAGCGAACGGCGACGAAGTCGCTAAGCTTCCTTGCTTATTTACGGCAATTTGACAGTATAGGAGAAAATTATGTGGAATGAAAAAAAGAAAGCGGTTACGTTTAGCTTTGACGACGGCGTAACGCAAGATATTCGTGTGATTGAAATTTTAAATAAGTACGGCTTGAAAGCCACATTCAATATCAATTCTTCGCTTTTAGGGATTCCGGGACAATTGAAAGGAGAGAATTGGAGTGTTCGACACGACAAAGTTTCTCCTGAAAGAGTGATAGAAATTTATAAAGGACACGAAGTTGCCGTGCATACTTTAACTCACCCGAATTTAACGGGACTTAGCGATGAAACGGTTGTGTATCAAGTAGAAGAAGATAGAAAAGCGTTGTCCGCTCTTTGCGGTTATGAAGTGGTCGGTATGGCGTACCCTTGCGGTGGCGTGAATAACGACGACCGCGTGGCGGAGATAATTCGTAAAAACACGGGCGTAAAGTACGCAAGAACGATTACTTCTACGTGTCGATTTGACGGGCAGGAGAATTTATATCGTTTTAACCCGACGGTGCATTTCGGTGAGCCTGAGTTTGAAAAACTCGTAGATGAATTTTTGGACTTGGAAACAACTGAGCCGAAGTTGTTTTACATTTGGGGCCATTCTTACGAATTGGATTGTGACGATAAGGCTTGGGAGAATTTTGAAAGAATTTGCAAAAAGCTTTCGGGTAAAGCGGACATATTTTATGGCACGAATAAAGAAGTGTTATTATGAAAAAAATAGTTTACGTAAAAGATTTATGTTGTGAGCGTTGTGCGCGTAGGGTGGCGGAAAAATTGCAATTAAGCGATAAAGTCTTAAAAGCAAAATCGGATTTCAAGAAAAACCGTATTTTCGTAGAAGTGTCGTCCGAGCTTACCGACGAGGAGTTGAAAACTCTCGTTCAGGCGCAAGACCAAGAAGTGATTTCGATTGAATTAAGAATAGGAATTTTCGGTTAAGTCAAGCGATTTGCTTTACAAACTTAAAAGAATAAGTTATAATAATATAAATGAATAGTAAAGGCGTTTGACAAAGGACAACGCTTTCAAGTAAACTCCGCAAAGAGAACTTCCGTTTGGTGAAAGGAAGAGGGAGGACTTGGAAGATATCACCTTTTTAGCTGACCTGACGAAAGGGGACGAGTAATTGGGTACGGGTTTGCGATCCGTTATCAATCGCAACGAATGATGGTTCGGTGGTTTTAGCTACGGCAAAGGTATTTGTCGCTGTGTTTTTCCGAAACACGGCGACTTTTTGTTTGTTAAGGGGTGAAAATATGACGAGTGACGAAATAATCCTATTAGTGTGCGGAATTCTTTTTGCTTTGGCGGTTATAATACTTATAGCATACCTTATTTTGAGGTGGCCCGAATTAAAACGAAAAGAACAAGAACGCAAACAAGCGTTTTACGACGAGTGTGAAAAAGAATTGGATTACGTTTTTAAAAAAGCGATTGTTTTAGAAAAACGCAAGGATTTTTATTACGTATCGAATTTGAATATTCCAAAATCGCAAGAAGATTATTTTGCGACTTTTTTAATTGAAAACAAAGAGAAACAAGAGTTTCAAATTAGAGAAGATATCTACGAGCGTATTGAACAAGGACAACAAGGAACGCTTATTACGGTCAACGGTAATTTCTTTGATTTCGGCGACGGCGAAGAAGTTGAGCTTGAAGATGGTCAAATTGATTGCGTTGAACCTGAAAGCGCAGAAGAATAAATAAAAAAAACTCCAAAGGAGAAAAGATAAATGGGACTTTACAAGAAAGTGGACACCTCTCTCAATTTCGTGGAGAGAGAAAAGCAAGTCGTTGAGTATTGGAACGAGAACAACGTATTTGCGGACAGCGTAACGATGAACGAAGGAAAGGAAGAATTTTCTTTCTACGACGGACCGCCCACGGCGAACGGTAAACCGCACATCGGGCATATTTTAACCCGCGTTATGAAAGACATCGTGCCCCGTTACCAAACGATGAAAGGCAAGCACGTTTTGAGAAAAGCGGGCTGGGATACGCACGGGCTTCCCGTGGAATTGGAAGTAGAAAAGAAATTAGGTCTTGAAAGTAAGACGGGTATTGAAAGCTACGGTATCGAGCCGTTTATTAAACAATGTAAAGAATCCGTTTGGCAATATTCCAACGAATGGAAGAAGATGTCTGACCGCGTGGGGTATTGGTGTGATATGGACAATCCTTACGTTACCTATCACGACGATTATATCGAATCGGAGTGGTGGGCGCTTAAGGAAATTCACAAAAAAGGGTTACTTTATAAAGGCCATAAAATCGTGCCTTATTGCCCTCGTTGCGGAACGGCGCTTTCCTCTCACGAAGTAGCGCAAGGGTATAAGGACGTTAAGCAGTTGACGGCGTTCGTGAAGTTCAAAGTAGTAGGGGAAGAAAATATGTATATTCTTGCTTGGACGACTACGCCTTGGACGTTGCCGTCGAACGTTGCGCTTTGTATGAACCCCGAATTTGACTACGTAACCGTTCAAATGGAAGAAACGGGCGAGAAGTATATTTTGGCGGAAGGCTTATTAAAGAGTGTACTTGGTGAAGAGGGGTATAGCGTACTTTCCACGAAAAAGGGTACGGATTTTGAGTACGTAGAATACGAACCGCTTTATCCGTTCGGCAAACAAAAATTCAATTACCGCGAAAAGTCGCATTTCGTTACTTGCGATAACTACGTTACGCTTTCCGACGGTACGGGCGTCGTACACATTGCGCCTGCGTTTGGTGAAGACGACTATAAAGTAGGCAAACGCTACAACCTCCCCGTCGTACAACTTATCACGGAAGAGGGTAAATTCCCCGAAGGTTGCGGTGAGTTTACGGGCGTAGGCGCGCAAGTCGCTGATCCTGCTATCGTAAAAGAACTCAAATCTCGCGGTTTGCTTTTAAAGACGATGGAATTTACGCACAACTATCCGTTCTGTTGGCGTTGCGATACTGCGCTTATCTATTACGCGCGCTCGAGTTGGTTTATCAAGGTTACGGAAATTAAGGATAGATTGATTGAAACCAACCGTTCGGTAAATTGGATGCCCGACACCATTAAAGAAGGTCGTATGGGTAACTTCCTTGAAAACGTAATCGATTGGGGTTTGTCGCGTGATAGATATTGGGGTACGCCGTTGCCCGTATGGGTATGTCCCGATTGCGGTGCGATTGAAGTAATCGGTTCACGCGCGGAGCTCGTTGAAAAATGTGGCGCGGATAAAAACATTGAGTTGCATCGTCCTTACCTTGACGATTTGACTTGTGCTTGTCCCAAGTGCGGTGGTAAAATGGCGAGAACGCCCGAAGTTATCGACTGTTGGTTTGACTCCGGTTCGATGCCTTTCGCGCAATACCATTACCCGTTTGAAAACAAAGATTTGTTCGAGCAAACGTTCCCTGCGGACTTTATTTCTGAAGCGGTTGACCAAACGCGCGGTTGGTTCTATACCTTGCTCGTTATTTCGACTTTGCTCTTTGACAAAGCTCCGTTTAAGAACTGTATCGTACTCGGACACGTTAACGACAAGAACGGCGTGAAGATGAGTAAACACAAGGGGAACGTTGTTGACCCTTGGACGGTCCTTGACAAGCAAGGCGCGGATGCGGTACGTTGGTATTTCTATACGTCGAGCGCGCCCTGGTTGCCGTCTAGATTCTATCCTGAAGCTGTAAGCGAAGCGCAAAGAAAGTATATGGGTACGCTTTGGAACACTTATGCGTTCTTCTGCTTGTACGCAGATGTAGATAATTACGACCCGTCTAAATACGATATTAAAACTTGCAAACTTTCCTTAATGGATAAGTGGATTTTGTCTAAACTTAACACGCTCGTTGCGACGGTAGATAAAAACCTTGCCGTTTATAATATTACGGATAGTGCGCGCGCGTTGCAAGATTTCTCCGATATTTTATCGAATTGGTACGTTCGTCGTGGACGTGATAGATATTGGGGTAGTGAAATGACGGACGACAAGGCGGCGGCTTATACGACGCTTTGGTACGTGCTCGTAACGTTTGCAAAACTTACCGCGCCTTATACGCCGTTCATTGCGGAAGAAATGTATCTCAATCTCGTACCCAATTTCTTTAAAAACGCACCTAAGTCCGTGCATCTTTGCTCGTTCCCCGTTTGCGATTGCGATATGATTAACGAAAATCTTGAAAAGGGCATGGATAACGTTTTGGATATCGTTAACCTTGGTCGCGCGGCGAGAAATACGGGTAACGTGAAGAATCGTCAGCCTTTGCAAGAAATGTACGTGGTTTCTGCTCGCGACGTAGCGCTCGACGACGGGTTAAAGACCATTGTTTTGGACGAACTTAATATTAAAGAGTTTAAGTCGGCGGCGGACGCAAGCGAGTTTATTTCTTATAAGTTGAAACCCCAGCTTAAGACGCTTGGGCCTAAATACGGCAAAAAGCTCGGCTTGATTTCTAAATTCCTTGCGGAATGTGATGCGAAAAAAGTCGTGGACGGGGTAAAGAACGGCGGAACGTACGTGATGGATACCGACGCGGAAGTAGTTTTGACGGAAGACGATTTGCAAATCTTTACCGAAAGCAAGGCTGGATTTATTTCTGCTAGCGATTGGGGGGTAACGGTTGCGCTTAATACTGCGCTTACCGATGAATTGATTGAAGAAGGAATTGAAAGAGAAATCGTTTCTAAAGTTCAATCTATGAGAAAGGAAGCTGACTTCAATATTACTGACCGCATCGAAATTTATTATCAAGCGAGCGGTAAAGTGGCTACCGTTTTAGAAGCTGGTAAATTTGCTAACGACGTTTTGGCTGTTTTGGTAAAAAAAGGCGTGAGTGAAAATGCTCAAATTACTAAAGAAGTCGACGTAAACGGCGAAAAAGTAGTTCTTTCGCTTGCTAAATCTTTTAAATAATATATTATATATAATTATTGTAAAGGAGAATTGTGGATGGTTCATATTCGCAATTCTCTTTAATTTTTACTATTTGGAGTTTGAATCATAGATAAAAGGAAAAAAAACAGGTTTTTTTGTGGAAAAATAAAAAAACTTAAAAAAATGTAAAAAAAGTTAAAAAAATAATGAAAAAACAGTTGACTTAAAAAAGCTAATGTGGTAATATATACAAGCTGTCCGTTTGGAGGGCATAAAAAAGCAAAAAAAATCAAAGAAATTTGAAAAAAGTGCTAAAAAATGCTTGACATAGCGAATGGGTTTGTGGTATTATAGACAAGCTCTCGCGAAAAAGCGGAAGCGACCAAGCTGTAGCTTGGAAA
>SVHK01000004.1 GCA_015055865.1 Clostridiales bacterium
TGGTCAAACTCTCCCCGAACGTAGAGAGTATCGCAACCAACGCGCGCTCGGCGGAAAACGGTGGCGCGGACGCAGTGTCGCTTATCAATACGTTGACGGGTATGGCGATTGATATTGAAAGAAGAAAACCGATTATCGCCAACAATACGGGCGGTGTGTCGGGCGCAGGGGTCAAACCAATCGCGGTTAGAATGACCTACGAAGTAGCGCAAGCGGTCAAAATCCCCGTCGTTGGTATGGGCGGAATTACTTGCGCGGAAGACGCGATAGAGTTCTTAATGGCAGGCGCGACGGCGGTGCAAGTCGGTACGGCGAATTTCACCGACCCTTACGTTTGTCCGAAAATAATCGACGGTTTGAACGCTTGGTGTGATAAGCATAACGTTAAAAACGTATCCGAGCTTACGGGTACGCTTGAATTGAACAATAAATAAAAAGGAGTAAAGAGAAATGTCGCTTACTTATAAGGAAGAATTTATTAAATTTATGGTAGAAAACGGTGTTTTGAGATTTGGGGAATTTACCTTAAAATCTGGCAGAAAAGCTCCCTATTTCATCAATACGGGCAACTATAAAACGGGCAAACAACTTGCAAAACTCGGTGAATATTACGCGACTTGTATCGTAGAAAACGGCTTGGACGCGGAAACGCTCGTCGGCCCTGCGTATAAGGGTATTCCCTTATCCGTTACGACGGCAATCGCTTTGTTTAATAAGTACGAAAAAGAATTAAACTACTGTTTCGATAGAAAAGAAGTGAAAGACCACGGCGAAGGCGGACTTTTCGTTGGTCAACAACTCAAAGACGGCGAAAAAGTAATTATCATCGAAGACGTTATGACTTCCGGTAAGGCGCTCCGTGAAATTTTACCCAAACTCCAAGCGGCGGCGAACGTAGAAGTTGTGGGTATGATTATTTCCGTTGACCGTATGGAAAAGGCGCTCAATAGCGAACTTTCCGCCGTCAAAGAAGCGAAAAAAGAATTTGGTATCGACGTATACTCTGTCGTTACGATGACCGACATTATCTCGGCGATTGAAAAGGGCGTTATCGACGGCAAAGAACATTTGGAAGCGATGTATGCATATCGTTCCCAATACGGTGCTTAAGGGCTAAATTGTATAACCGTCGCAATACTTCGTCGAGCTCCGCGCTCACTTGGTCGCGTACGCCTAAGTACGCTCCCTGCGTGAGTGCTCGCTCTCCTTGTCTTGCTCGGTTCTCCAATTTAGCGACGAGCTTGGTCGCGTACGATTTAGTACGCTCCCTGCAACGTACTCGTTGCTCCTTGTCTTGCTCGTATCTAACGCCAAGCACGAGCTTGGTCGGTTGACGAGTAGGCAACACCCATAGAAAGACTCGATGCAACGGGACGTTGCTTAGTCGAAGAAATCCTGCAAGGATTTCCAAAACGCAGGAATAGGTTTCGGCTCGGGCAAAAATCGGACGGCGGATTTATCGGCGTCGCGTTTTGCAAGATAAATAAGCCCAGTTGCGCAAAAAAAAGCAATAAAAAACGCCAAAATCGGCAAAAAATTACGTTTCATAAAATTATTTTGTGGAAAAACCCCGTTCTTCATTTACAAAAACGGGAAAAGATGATATAATACGTGCAAAACCTTTTAATTAAGGAGTAAATATGAAAAACATTATTCTTACGGGCGATAGACCTACGGGAAAATTGCATATCGGGCACTACGTTGGCTCTTTAAGACGTAGAGTGGAACTGCAAAACAGCGGTAAGTTCGATAAAATCTATATTATGATAGCCGACGCGCAAGCGTTGACGGATAATTTTGATAACCCCGACAAGGTTAGAGCGAACATCACCGAAGTTGCGCTCGATTATCTTGCTTGCGGTATCGACCCTAATAAATCGACGATTTTCGTACAATCGCACGTTGCGGAATTGACCGAGCTTACTTTCTACTATATGAATTTGGTTACGCTTGCGAGATTGGAACGCAACCCGACGGTCAAGACGGAGATTAAGCAAAAGGGCTTTGACTCGTCTCTGCCTATGGGATTTTTAACCTATCCGGTATCGCAAACGGCGGATATTACGGCGTTTAAAGCAAATACCGTACCCGTTGGCGAAGACCAACTCCCGATGCTTGAACAAGCGCGCGAAATCGTAAGAAGTTTCAATAATCTCTACGGCGAAACGCTCGTTGAGCCCAAAGCGGTCTTGCCTGAAAACAAGTCCTGCTTACGTCTTCCCGGTACGGACGGTATGGCGAAAATGAGTAAATCTTTGGGGAATTGTATTTACCTTTCGGATAGCGCGGACGAAATCAAACGGAAAGTTATGGGTATGTACACCGACCCCAACCACATTCAAGTTAGCGACCCCGGCAATACGAGCGATAACCCCACGTTCATCTATCTCGACGCGTTTGCGACCGACGAACATTTTGCAAAGTATTTGCCCGATTACGCTTGTCTTGCGGAGTTCAAAGCGCATTACGAACGCGGTGGGCTTGGGGATATGAAAGTCAAAAAATTCTTGAACTCGGTAATGCAAGAAACGTTAGAGCCTATTCGTTTGCGTAGAGAAGAATTTGCAAAAGATATTCCTGCCGTTTGGGAAATGCTCTATCAAGGAAGCAAATCGGCGAGAAGAGTTGCGAATAAAACTCTTTGGCAAGTCAAGAGAGCAATGAAAATAGATTACTTTGCGGAAGTCAAAAAACACATAAAACAAAAGAAAAACTACGACTATTTTTCGAATAGAAAATAAAGCAAAAAAAGGAAATAAAAATGATTTATCAAATTAAAAACGAGATTTTAACGGTGGAAATTTCTTCGTTCGGCGCGGAAATGGTTAGCGTAAAAAAGGACGGAAAAGAACGCCTTTGGCAAAACGAAAACGGCTCTTGGGACGGACACGCCCCTATCCTTTTCCCGAAATGCGGAGATTGTCGCTTTATCCTTGGCGATAAAGAATACCCGATGGGCGCGCACGGTTTTGCTTGGGTGAGCGAATTTAAACTTTTAGAGAAGGGCGAAGATTTTATTAAACTTGCGCTTTCTGCGTCGGAAGAAACGAAAAAGGTTTATCCCTACGATTTCCTTTTTATTGCGACGTTTAGCTTGGACGGCGCTAAATTGAAAATCGATTATCAAACCGTTAACCCGTCTAACGAGCCTATTTATTTTGCTTGCGGTTCGCACGAAACGTTTGCAATCGACGGCGAAATTGACGAGTTCGAAGCGGTATTCCCTGAAACGGAAGAATTTATTTCTTTAATTCATACGAGCGAAGCGCGTGGGCTTACGGGCGAATCGGTGGATTTCGGTACGGGCAAGAGCGTTCGTTTCCCCAAAGATTTTATGGAAGACAATACGTTGATTTTCGCAAACGTAAAATCTAAAGAAGTGGAAGTGAGAAGAATCGGTGGAGAACGCGTTTGCAAAGTTTGGTTTGACGGGTTTGATAATTTGTTGTTCTGGCATTCGGAAGGAAGCAGAATGGTTTGCGTAGAACCTTGGTTGAATTTGCCCGATTTAACGACGCAACCTATCGGGGATTTCAGACAAAAGGCAGGCGTTCAAAAACTTGAACCGAACGAAACGAAAACCTTTACGCACACGATTGAATATAAATAGAAGTGGAGAAAAAATTTATGGCAAAAGAAACGCAATTCGTTGAACAAATCGCGGATATTGAAAAAGACTTTCCCCAATGGTACACGGACGTCGTAATGAAGACCAAACTCGTCGATTACGGTCCGGTAAAAGGTACGATGGTTATCCGTCCTTACGGGTACGCAATTTGGGAAAATATTCAAAAGGAAATGAACGCGCGCTTTAAGGCTCGCGGGGTAGAAAACGCATATTTCCCCTTGCTTATTCCGATGAGCTATTTTACCAAGGAAGCGGAACACGTAGAAGGGTTTGCGCCCGAACTTGCGGTAGTAACCGTCGGCGGTGGCGAAGAACTTTCCGAACCGCTTGCTATCCGTCCTACGTCGGAAACGATTATCGGGACGATGATGGCGAAATGGGTACAATCTTATCGTGATTTACCCCTTAAAATTAACCAATGGTGCAACGTAATGCGTTGGGAAAAGACGACGCGACCTTTCCTTAGAACGAGCGAATTTTTATGGCAAGAAGGCCACACCGCGCACGCAACCGCCGAAGAAGCGGAAGAAGAAACGTTCGCGATGCTCGGCGTGTATAAGGAATTTGCGGAAAACTGTCTTGCAATCCCCGTTTTAACGGGTAAAAAGACGGAAAAGGAACGTTTTGCAGGCGCAGTCGCAACCTATACGATGGAAGCGATGATGCACGACGGCAAGAGCTTGCAAGCTGGTACTTCCCATTACCTTGGTCAAAATTTCGCAAAAGCGTTCGATATTCAATACCAAAGCGTGAACGGGGTGCTTGAAACCGCGTACACGTCGTCTTGGGGCGTATCTACCCGTTTAATCGGTGCAATCGTAATGACGCACGGCGACGAAAGGGGGCTTAAACTTCCGCCCGTCGTTGCGCCTATCCAAGTCGTTATCGTACCAATCGCGTCCAAAAAGCCCGGCGTAATCGAAGCTTGTGAGAAGTTAAAAGCCGAAATCGAAGGGGCAGGTATTAGAGTAACGCTTGATACGTCGGATAATAGCCCCGGTTGGAAGTTCAACGAATGGGAAATGAAAGGCGTGCCTTTGCGTATAGAATTAGGGCCGAGAGATATTGAAGCTGGCAAGATGCTTTGCGCGCGTAGAGATACTTTTGAAAAACAAGAACAACCGCTTGAAAATGCGGGCGAAACGGTTAAAGAATTGCTTGCAACCATTCAAAAGGATATGCTTGAAACGGCAAGAAAACGTCGCGACGAAAGAATCGTTTACGCGGAAGATATGAAAGGTATTTTAGACGCGGTGGATAACGGTAAATTCGTTAAGGCGGGCTGGTGCGGTTGCAGAGCTTGCGAAGACAAAGTCAAGGAAGAAACGGGCGCGACGGCGCGCGTTAGAGCGGAAGGCGAAGTTGCGGAAAAATGCGCAGTTTGCGGTGAAAAAGCGGAAAGCGTGATTATCTTCGCAAGAGCATACTAAGGAATTGAATTATCCAAGCGAAACTTAAAAACAAATTAAATTATTATTTTCCCCCGACTGAACGGTCGGGGTTTTTGTTTGGCAGAAACGTTCGAAAATTGTAAAATTCTTTTTCATAGAAAAAGAAAGTTTTGTAAAAACGAGGTGGAAATACTCAAAAATCCCCCGTAGGGCTTGACGAATGGACGAAAAAATGGTATAGTAGTATTATGGAAACTATTGAACTTGTAAATGAAAGAATTGCTAAAAACTTAATTTTTTATCGAAAAGCGTCGGGAATGACGCAGGCGGAAGTCGCTACGAAAATTAACTATTCGGATAAATCGGTGTCCAAATGGGAATCGGGAAACGGCGTGCCGGATATTTATATTTTGATGCAACTGGCATCTCTTTTTAACGTGACCGTCAACGATTTAATCGGGGATACGGAAAAACCCGTGCACGAAGAGAATAAGAAAAAACGCAATTCGTTACATACTTTGATTATGCTTTTATCAAGCGGTATCGTATGGCTCGTCGCTACGTTTTTGTTCGTAACGTCTAATTTGGTTGCGCCCGGCAAGGCTTGGTGGTTGGCGTTTTTGTTCGCCGTACCTGTCAACGCGGTCGTGTTCGTCGTATTTTCGGGAATTTGGAAATACAAATTCTTGAATTTTTGCTCGGTATCGGGCTTGATTTGGACGCTTATTTTAGCGATTTACGTGCTTTTAAAAACGTTGTTTCCCGACGAGAGTTTTTGGTTGCTGTTCGTGCTCGGCGCGCCCTTGCAAATTTTAGAAACTTTGTGGGTCTATTTTAGATATAAATTAGTGCGGTTTAAAAATTCGTCGATGGCGTTTTTAGGATTGAAAGGCAGAAAGAACGAAAGGAAAAAGAACGACGAGAATTAAAAGAAAAGGAGTATAACCGTGATAACCACGAGAGAACTTTGCTGTTATTGTGAAAAACGTTCCGCAACCAAAGCGTACGAAGAAGTACGGGGCGGAAAGACGCAAACGAATTATTATTGTTTGCGTTGTTTCGAACGCTTATTTTTGGCGCAGGACGAAAGTTTTTTCGACGGTTTGGATAAACCTACGACGAACGGGGTTTGTTTGGATTGCGGACTTACCGTCCAAGAGTTTTTAAAAACGGGTTTGGTGGGTTGCGCGAACTGTTATCGGTATTTAAAAAAGGAAATTTACCCGTCCATTTTGAAAATGCAAGGGGATAGAGCGCATTGCGGAAAAGGTTCTCAGCTCATTGAAGAGAGAGAAAGATTGGTGGAAAAACGCAACGAAGCGAAACGGCTCGTGGACGTTTATCTTGCCGAACGCAATTACGACGGCGCGCAAGAACAAATGAGCGAACTCAAACGCTTGAATGCTTTGTTGTACGGCGAGGGGGTGTAAGAAATGAAAGACCACCTTTTAACGACGGTTACATCTACCCGTATCCGCTTGGCGCGGAACGTTGCAAAATACCCGTTTCCGAAAAAATTGAAAAAGGCGCAAGCGGACGAAATTATTTCCGCCGTCGGTTCGGCGCTTTCGGGTTTGGACGATTTTACGCGTTACGATATGAATAAAATGAGCGACGGGGACGCGGTGCTTTTACAAGAACGGCATTTAATCAGTCCTGCGCTCGTTCGCAATAAACTGTTCGGCACGGCGTTTATTTCAACGGATACCGACGAGAAGAAAAAAATTGAAAAGAATATTTCCGTAATGGTCAACGAAGAGGACCATTTGCGCGAGCAATCGATTATTCGTGGGTTTGAACTGGGTAGGGCTTACGAGCAAATCGCGGTCGTGGACGAGCAACTTTCCAACTATTTGGAGTTTGCCTACGATGAAAAACTCGGTTATTTGACGGCTTGTCCGAGTAATTTGGGGACGGGTATGCGTGCGTCGGTGATGATGTTTTTGCCTGCGCTTACCCATTACAAAAAAATCGATGAACTGATAACCGGCTTAAAGGCAGGGGGAATGACGGTACGCGGTGTGTTTGGCGAAGGCTCGTTGGCAGAAGGGTTCGTATATCAAGTGAGTAACGAACGGACGCTCGGCGTGTCCGAAGAAGAGATTTTAGAGCAGACTTCGGAAGTGGCGATGCACCTTTGCGAGATGGAGTTGCGAAACCGTGAAAAGATGCGCGACGAAGCGGGGGTACGCCTGAAAGACGAGTGCTTTAGAGCGTACGGAGTTTTGACCAATTCGGCGTTGTTGTCGCAAAAAGAATTTACCGAAAAAATGGCGAAAATCAAGCTCGGTATCGCGCTTGGGTATTTGAAAACCAACGATATGTGGGAAATTAACCGATTTATTGAAGATATGCGACCGGCGTCGTTTACGTTGAAAAATTGCAAGACGGGCGCAAGTGAAGAAGAAATAGAGTTTCTTCGCGCGAGCGTTACTCATCAGGTATTGCCCGAGCTTGCGGAGTGTGTGTATTAATTGGAAAAGTGAAGTCAAGGGGCTAAATTATGGCGAAAGATTTGAGAATGACGGATAACTTAGAAAAAGCGATGGAAATCGCGCAAAGGGTATCGGGGGAGAACGGCGCGCACTACGTTGGTAGCGAGCATATGCTCTACGGGTTTTTGTGCTTGAAGGAGTGTACCGCGTGTCAACTTCTTGCGAGCGAAGGGATATTCCTTGCGGAATACGAAGCAAAATTCCTTGCGACCATCGATAAGCAAAGCGCAATTCAAGGCTTGACGCCGAGAACGGCGACGATGCTCAATACCGCGATGAGAATGGCGATGGAAGCCGGTATGCAAGCGAGTACCGCGCATTTTTTATTGACTGCGCTCGATAGCGCGACTTGCGTTGCCGTGGATATTATCCGTAATCTTGGCGCGGACGTTCGCGCGCTCCGTGAAAAGACCCGTCAAACGCTCGTCGAACAAAAATGGAAAAAAGAGATGAATTGGCAAGATAGCGTTGGCGATAAACCCACGTCCACCCCGTCGCAAACGCCGACCTATCCGATGGAAAAAAGCGGACTTTCTAAAAAGGAAGAAAAAAAGAGCCAAACGAAAGACTATTCTTTATACAATCATTCAACTTCCAAGAAAAAGGACGATAAACTTTTGCCTTACGGTATCGACTTGACCGAACGGGCAAAACAAGGTAAAATCGACCCCGTAGTAGGCAGGAAGAAAGAGATAGAAAAGGTAACGCAAGTGCTTTCGCGCCGTTCCAAGAACAACCCCGTTTTGATAGGCGAACCGGGGGTAGGTAAGAGCGCAATCGTGGAAGGCTTGGCAAATTTAATCGTAGAAGGAAACGTACCCGAACAGCTTTTGAATAAGCGGTTATTCTCGGTGGATATACCGGGTATGATAGCCGGCGCGAGATACCGTGGGGACTTTGAAGAACGGTTGAAAGATTTAGTGGACACGGTGTTGAAAGACGGGGACGTATTGCTTTTTATCGACGAAATTCACACCATCGTAGGCGCGGGCTCGTCGAGCGATAATTCGATGGACGCGGCGAATATTTTAAAACCTATGCTTGCGCGTGGGGATTTGCAAGTAATCGGCGCGACGACGATTGAAGAGTATAGGAAATATATCGAAAAGGACGGCGCGTTGGAGCGTAGATTTACGCCCGTGCAAGTGGACGAGCCGTCGATTGACGATGCGATTACTATTTTAAAAGGCTTACGATTGAAATACGAAGGGCATCACGGCTTGGTGATTACGGACGAATCGATTGAGACGGCGGTAAAACTTTCCGCGCGGTATATCACCGATAGATTTTTGCCCGATAAGGCGATTGATTTAATCGACGAGGCGGCGGCGCGCGCAAGAATTACGCTCAACGATAGCGCGGAGATTGAAGAATTAAAAACCGAACTCGTAACGCTTGAA
This sequence comes from Clostridiales bacterium, assembly GCA_015055865.1. Lineage (GTDB taxonomy): Bacteria > Bacillota > Clostridia > Christensenellales > Borkfalkiaceae > Scatosoma. The sequence continues at coordinate 8,915 of SVHK01000004.1, forward strand.
GAAAAACAGCGTATGTATAAAAACAACGGCGACTACGCGGTGGCGAACGAACTTTCGCAAGAACGACTTGCGTTGCAGGAAAAAATCGTCGCGCTTAAAAAAGCGCAAGCGCCCGAAAAGTTACCCGACGGCAGACTTGCGCTCGGCAAGGAACAGGTCGCGGCAATCGTCAGCGCGAGAATGAAAATTCCCTTGATGAAAATTACCCAAGAAGAAGGGGAAAAGTTGATGCGGTTGGAAGACGACCTGCATAAACGCATCATCGGTCAAGAAGAAGGGGTAAGCGCGGTTGCAAAAGCGATTCGTCGTGCAAGAGCGGGCTTGAAAGACCCGTCCCGTCCCATCGGTTCGTTTATTTTCGTCGGTCCGACGGGGGTAGGGAAAACCGACCTTTGCAAAGCGTTGAGCGAAGCGTTGTTCGGTTCGGAAGAACAAATGATTCGCTTGGATATGAGCGAATATATGGAAAAGCAGTCGGTTTCTAAATTAATCGGCGCGCCACCGGGCTACGTCGGTTACGACGAAGGGGGCGGTCAGTTGACCGATAAAGTCCGCACGACCCCCTACTGCGTGGTGTTATTCGACGAAATTGAAAAGGCGCACCCCGACGTGTTCAATTTACTTTTACAAATTTTAGACGACGGCAGATTGACGGATAGTAAGGGCAGGACGGTTAGCTTTAAAAACGCGGTCGTGATAATGACGTCCAACGTTGGCGCGTCGATGGCTCGGACGGAAAAGACGGGCGTTTACGGGTTTGGTAGCGACGTGGACGATACGGCGACGGACGAAAAGCAGTACGACGAAATGAAAGAGAATATCACGACGGCGCTCAAAGAAAAGTTTAAACCGGAATTTTTAAATAGATTGGACGACGTTATCGTGTTCCACCGTTTAACGGAAGAAAACGCGCGAAAAATCGCGGAAAAGATGGTGGATAAACTCTCCAAACGTTTACTCGAACAACGGGGTATTTCGTTGGTCGTAACGGCGAGCGCGCTTAAAAAACTCGTTGAAGAAGGGTACGATAGCCAATACGGCGCAAGACCGCTGAAACGGGTCATTCAACGCCGTATTGAAGATAGGTTATCCGAAGAAATTTTGCTTGGTAAAATCCGTAACGGACAAAAAGTAACGATAGATTATATCGGCAACGGGTTCGTCGTAGACGCGTATTGAAGAAGGAGAAAGGGATATGAAACTGACGACGGCAGGCGAGAGCCACTCTAAAGCGTTGATTGCGATTATCGAAGGTTTGCCCGCACATTTGAAAGTGGACGAAGATAAAATCAACGCCGAACTTGCTTTACGCCAACTCGGTTACGGGCGTAGCGCAAGGCAACGAATCGAAAAGGACGAAGTGGTTATTTTATCGGGCGTAAGGTCGGGCGAAACGCTCGCAAGCCCCGTAACGCTTTGCGTGGTCAACAAGGACTACCAAAATTGGTCGGCTTGTATGGACTCTAAACCTTGTGAACAAACGGAAATTGCGAAAAAACGGGTGAGCAAAGTCCGACCCGGACACGCCGACTTGGTGGGGTGTATCAAGTACGAGCAAACGGACGCAAGAAACGTTTTAGAGCGGGCTTCGGCGCGCGAAACGGCGATACGGGTTGCATCGGGCGTGATTTTTAAGGAATATTTATCCGCGCTCGGCGTGGAAATCGCGTCTTTTACGCGTGCTATTTATTCGGTTGCGGACGAAACGGAGTATTCGTTTGATGAGATAAAAACGCTTAAAGATACGCAAACGGGTATGCTTTGTGGTTCGCTCTCCGACCAAGCGAAAGCAAAAATAGACCAAGCAAAAGCCAACGGCGATACTTTAGGCGGAGTGGTAGAAATCCGCGTGAAAGGATTGAAGAGCGGATTTGGGAGTATGATGACGTACTCGCAAAAGTTAGACGCAAGATTGGCCGGCGCGTTAATGGGTATCCAAGCGGTAAAAGGCGTGGAAGTGGGGGCAGGGTTCGCTTTAGCGAATGAGTTTGGCTCTCAAGCCCACGACGAGATTGCTTTCGACGGCGAAAAATATTATAGACAAACCAACCGTGCAGGCGGAATTGAAGGCGGGACTTCGAACGGCGAAGAAATCGTCGTAAAAATTGCGATGAAACCGATACCCACGCTCGCAAAGGGCTTGAAAACGGTGGATATTTTAACCAAGACCCAAGCGGTTGCTTGCGCGGAGCGTAGCGACGTTTGCGCAGTGTTCTCGCTTGGCGTGATTGCGGAAGCGGTCGTCGCGGAAGTATTGGCGACGGCGGTTGCCGAACGGCTTGGTGGGGATACGATGGCGCAGGTAAAAGAACGGTACGATAAGTTGCCGTAAAAAGGTAGGCTATGCGAGAAATTTTTATAAACGCGGAAAACAGAATCCTGATAGAAAACGGGTGCGCCAAAACAATCGGCGCGCTTCGCTTAGACTATAAAAATTTCCTTGTAACCGATTCCAACGTATACGCGCTTTACTCTGAGTTTTTAAACGAGTATTTTGACAAGGACGAAATTTACGTTTTGCGCGCAGGCGAAGAAAGTAAAAATTTTTCCGTTCTTGAACGAATTTTAGAGAAAATGGCGCAGGCAGGGTTGCAAAGAAACTCTAAACTTTTCGCCGTCGGGGGCGGAGTCGTGGGGGATATAGCTGGGTTGTCTGCGTCCCTTTATATGCGCGGTATTCCCTATATCCAAATCCCGACCACGTTGCTTGCTCAAATCGACAGTAGCGTTGGGGGGAAAACGGCAATCGATTTTTTGGGCGTGAAAAATTTAATCGGCGCGTTTTATCAACCGACTCAAACGCTTATCGATACTTGCTTTTTACAAACTTTGCCCGACCGTGAATGGAAAAGCGGTTTTGGGGAATTAATCAAATACGGCGGTTTAAACGGAGAGATTTTCCGTTTATTAGAGCAAAATATCGACGGGATTTTAAACAAAGATTTAAGTCTTTTAAACGAATTAATTTACGCTTGTATTGCGCATAAAGCAGGGGTAGTCGCTCGCGACGAAAAGGAAGAAAACGAGAGAAAATCTCTGAATTTAGGACATACGACGGGGCACGCGATTGAAAGTTATTTTACGCTTTCGCACGGCGAAAGCGTGCTGTACGGGTTGGCGTTGGAAACGCTTACTGCTATGCGGTTAGGCGTTTGCGAAAAGGAGTACGGCGCTAGATTTTTATCGCTCGTCAAAAAAGTTTTGAAGAGTTTGCCGTATGAAAAAATTGAGACTTCAAACGTGGACGAATGGGCGAAAAAAGTAAAATACGACAAGAAAAACCGATTGGATAAAATAACGCTCGTCGTGATAAAAAAAGTGAACGAATGGACGAAAATTGAGCTTAGTTTTGACGAGTACGTCACGGAAATGAAAAACTCCGTTCAAAGTTTTTAACGAGAAAAAGGATAGCAGGTATGCGTTTTATTAAACCGATTGACAAATTCGACGGAGAGTTTACCTTTTCGGGCGACAAATCGATTACCCACCGCGCGATTATGCTCAACGCTATCGCGCGCGGGACGGCTATCGTCAAAAATTCGGCGCTTGGCGAAGATTGTTTGGCGACCTGCTTGGCGATGGAACGGTTGGGTGCGAAAATAGAACGCATAGAAAACGGTTTAAAAATTACGGGCGCGGAAAAATTAAACGACGAACAAGAAATTAATTGCCAAAATTCCGCAACGACCTTACGGCTTTTGACGGGGCTTTTGGTAGGGAAAGGCGTGAGTGCGAAACTTTACGGGGATAATTCCCTTTCTGCTCGTCCGATGGAACGGCTTGCAGAGCCGTTGCGCGCGGTAGGCGCAAAGGTGCAAACGACGAACGGAAAACCGCCCGTGCACGTGGAAAAATCGACGGTTTTAGGCGGAGAAGTGTCGTTAAAAGTACCGTCGGCGCAAGTAAAAAGCGCGTTGCTTTTAGCAGGTTTGAACGGGAAAAATCCGATAAAAGTAATCGAAACGCAACCTACGCGCGACCATACCGAGCGTATGCTGGAAAATATGGGCGCGAATATTCTTCGTGGAGAAAAGGAAATAATCCTTTCAAAAAGCGAATTGAAAGCGACTGACGTGGAAGTGCCTGCGGACATTTCGTCCGCGAGTTATTTTATGGCGTTGGGCGCGTTAAAGGGTCGGGTTACGTGTAAAAACGTCGGCGTAAATAGGACGCGGACGGGTATTTTTAAAGCGTTTGATAAGCTTGGCGTAAAGTATTCGATTAACGATTTGCGAACTGTTTGCGGAGAAGAAATCGCGGACGTTCTCGTTGAAAAATCCGCCCTTCAACCCATTCAATTAACCGCAGACGCTACGATGATAGACGAGTTGCCCTTAATTGCGCTCCTTTGCGCGTTTGCAAACGGTGAGAGCCGAATTACGGGCGCGGAAGAATTGAAATATAAGGAAAGTAACCGAATTTTAGCGACGGCGCAATTAATCAATTCGCTGGGCGGAGTTTGCGTTCCGACTATAGACGGTTTTATTATCGAAGGCAAGGGTGGACTTGCAGGCGGGAAAGTGGAAGGCTTGTCCGACCATAGAATTACGATGACGGGCGCGATTGGTTTGCTTGCGTCGGAAACGGGGGGCGAGCTTTACTCGGATAAATCCTGCGCGGTGTCCTTCCCCGATTTCTTTGACAAATTAGGTGTTTGACGGGGGTAGGTATGGCGCGAATAAAAATAAAATTAGCCTTAATCGGCGCGAACGTGGGCAATTCGTTTAGCTTAGATATTCATCGCTTTATCTTGGATAAATGGGGGTACGATTGCGAATACGAACTAATTAGCGTGGCGGTAGACGAATTTCCAAACGCGGTACGCCGTTTAATAGGCGATTTCGACGGGTTTAACGTTACCATTCCTTATAAACGCGAGATTATGGCGTATTTGGACGAAATCGTAGGTGACGCCTTTGAAGTGGGGTCGGTCAATACCGTCGTTTGCGACGAAAGAAAAGGCTACAATACCGACGGGGTAGGGTTTTCTCTCGCGCTTGAAAGGGCGGGCGTGGAACTCTTGAATAAACGAGTTTTGGTGCTTGGCGCAGGCGGAGCAGGTCGGAGCGTGGCGAAAGCGTGTAAGGACAAGGGCGCGCAAGTTTGGGCGTACCGCAGGGATAGAGAAAAGCTCAAAGAGTTTTGTTTGGAGCTTGGCGTGAACGAGTGTCAAGGGTTAGAGAACGCGGAATTTGATATTATCGTCAACGCGACGGGGGTAGGTTCAAAAGTGGATTTGGGCGTTTCCCCAATAGGCGATAGCGCGTTTGAAAAAGCGGAGTGGGCAATCGAGCTTGCGTATAATCCAAGCGAAACGGAATTTTTACGATTGGCGAAAAGTAAGGGCGCGAATACGCTGAACGGGTTTGCGATGCTCTTTTTTCAAGCTTATTACGCCGATTGTTTATACTTGAAAAAAACGCCGTCCAAACGAGAAATGGACGAGCTCTATAAGGAGTGGATTTATGAAATTTTTAATCATTAACGGGGTAAATTTAAACCTTACAGGCAAACGCGAAACTTCCGTTTACGGCACGAATACGCTTGAAGAAATCAACGCGTATATACGGGCGTATTGCGAGGTGGGGGAAGATAGCGTAGAGTTTTATCAAACGAATATTGAAGGGGAAATTTGTAACAAGCTCCACGAAGCGTTTTTAGAAAAGAAATACGACGGTATTTTGCTCAACGCAGGCGCTTATACCCATTATAGTTACGCCATTCGCGACGCGATTTCCGCGATTGATATTCCCGTAGTCGAAGTGCATATGTCTAACGTACACGCGCGCGAAGAATTTAGAAAGACGAGCGTTTTGAGTGAAGTTTGCGTAGGGACGGTTTGCGGGTTTGGCGCAGGTAGCTATATCGCAGGGCTCGTTGGACTTTGCGAAATGCTCGCTAAAAACGAATGAATATCGTATTGATAGGTTTTTCCGGCGCAGGGAAAACGGTTATCGGCGAAAGCTTGGCGAAAAAAATCGGTTGGGAATGGGTAGATACCGATAAAATCATTCAAGCGAAGTACGGAAAAATTACCGAGATTTTTGATAAAAAGGGCGAAGAATATTTCCGAGCGTTGGAAAGAGAAAGGGTAAAAGAACTTTCTTTAAAAAACAATTTAGTTGTTTCAACGGGCGGTGGACTTATCGCAAGCGAAGAAAACGCGGTTGCGCTTAAGAAAACGGGCAAGGTTTTGTATTTGAAGGCGAACGCGGAAACGCTTTTTTCGCGTATAAACGGTTGTCAGGATAGACCGCTTTTACTCGGCGAAAGGGGTTGTGAAAAATTTTATTCTTTGCTTAAAAGTCGTTTGCCTATTTACGAAAAGCAAGCGGATTTCGTTTTGGAAACGGACGGACTTTCCGTTCAAAAAAGCGTGGAAAAAGCGGTGGAAATTTTACAAAACAACGGGGTATTATAAAGGGGCAGGTACGAGATGAAAAAGGTTTTAATCACGGGCGGTACGCGCGGTATCGGGAAGGCAATCGCTCTTAGATTTATTAAAAAAGGTTATCGCGTTTGCGTTACCTATTCCAAAGACGAAGAATCGGCGACGAAAATGCGCGAGATGGGCGTGGAAACGTATAAATGCGACGTGAGAAAGGAAAATGATATAAAATCGCTTTTTCAACGGTTCGGCGCGGTCGATATTCTTGTCAATAACGCAGGCGTATCGCTTATAAAATTAACGCAGGACGTAAGCGCAGACGAGTGGGACGACTTGTTCGCCGTCAACGTGCGTGGCGCGTTTTTGTGTAGTCGCGAAGCAATAAAGGGTATGCTTTCCAATCAAAAAGGGCTGATCGTGAATATTTCGTCCGTTTGGGGGGAAGTCGGAGCGAGTTGCGAAACGGCGTATTCGGCAAGCAAGAGCGCGTTAATCGGTTTTACCAAAGCGCTTGCAAAAGAGCTTGCGCCGAGCGGTATTCGAGTGAATTGTATCTCGCCTGGAGTGATTGATACGAAGATGAACGAACATTTTTCTCAAGACGACTTAGCGCTGATTAAAGAAGAGATTCCCGTTGGTAGATTGGGAAAAAGCGAAGAAATCGCGTCGGCGGTCACCTTTTTGGAAGAAAACGAATATATCACGGGCGTGGACCTTCCCGTCGGCGGTGGGTTCGGTTTTTAATTTTGGCGCAGTCGCGCCATTTGGTTGATTTTTGAACCGCCGTTTAAAGAACGGTTCGCAACAAATAGAAAATAGTTTCTGCGAAAAAATGATATACACCTCCAAAAGTTTGTCTTACTTTTGGAGGTGTAAGTTTTATTAAAATACAATAAAATGTGTAAAAAGTAAAATAGGAATAAAAAATTTTAATACATTTACAAAAAAGCGGTTAAAAATAATTGACTTTTATTTTTATTTGTGTTATCCTAATAATGCAAATAAGTGGAGGAGACATAAAAAATGGCAAAAAAATTATTAAGAAAGTGTCCTGCTTGTGGAGACGAATTAAAGATTTCTAGGGTTTCTTGTAGGAGTTGCGGAATTGAAATTTGTGGAGATTTTGAAACGGACGGCTTTTTGGCGTTGGATAACGACGATTTATCCTTTATTCAAGAGTTCTTAGCTTGTGAGGGAAATATATCTAAAATGCAAGCAGAGACAAAAGATACTTATAATACGATTAAAAATAAATTGAACGCAATTAATAAAAAACTAGGAAGTGAAAAAAAGGAGGAATTTGATATGAGAAATTTATTCGAAAAGAAAGAAAGCAAGGTTGTTCGAACATTAAAGGAAAAGATTTATGCTTCTGGCGGTAAGGCTCTAATGCCTGTATTAAAAGGAGAGCCGGTTCCTTTTTGGCTTTCCTCAACACAGTTGGGGTTTGAGTCGGCTGGACTTAAAAGATTTATTTTTGAGTGGGAGGTTTTTGATGCCATCGTAAAAAGAGCAAATGAGTTGGGCGGTAAGATGTATCGAGGAGATAGTGCGGCTCAAAGCGGAGCGAGAATAGGGAGCGAGCAACTTCCCGTAACAACGATTGATGGATTTATATCTACGGAATTTTATGGGGCAGAGATAGGAGATACCGCATTGAGACGTTCTACGTATTTTTCAGGAATATTAGCTTGGGCAGGTATTGTTACGAACCATAGAAGTCAAGGGCAGGGAGGCTTTATTACCGTTAACCCTGAATTTAGAAAATAATTAAAGACAATATGCTGTGATATAAATTGTTAAAGAGTGTATTTTTGCCATTTTTAGTAAACTTTAAATATCCCTCAAAGCCAAGGGCTTTGAGGGATATAATTTTTATTCGTTATAAACTTGAATACGTCGTACTTATTCAGCTTTCATTTCAGTTACTTCAACCGTTTTCTTTTCGGGGCGAATAAGCAAGAAGTCAACGACGATAGCAATCGCGTACATAACGAGCGTGAAAATCAAAATGTCTTGATAGTTGCCCGTCGGCGGTGGGTTCGGGTTTTAACGGATAAATGCGAATAGTACAAAAAATAAAATCGACGAATTGTTAAAATTCGTCGATTTTTTTGTGCGTTTTCGTTTTTATTTACTGATAAAAAGACCTTTTTCGTTAAAATAGCCAAGCTCGGTATTATTCTCGTTGTAGAGCTTGGAAACGTCGTCGACGCGATAGTTGCTTTTAAAACCGTCCTCGTCGTAAAGATAACCAAGTTCTCCGCAAGTATAGTTCTTTCCGTTTATGGTATAAACGGTTTTGCTCGTCGAAGAAGGAGTGTTCGCCCAATGGTTAACGCCTTGCGAAATCGCCGACGAGATATTGGCGAAAGAAATATCGTTTTTATCCGCGTATCCGTCAGAATAGGTTATATCGCGGGCTTTGACGTTTTCTATTTCCGAATTATAGAAATTATCGTACTCGTCGTAAATTTCTTCGTATTCTTCGTCGTAAGCCTCCCGTTCGTCTTCATCAAGCGAGTTATAACACTCGTTGAGCAGTCTTATAACGCGATTTGCTTCGGAAAGGTCTTTCATTCCGAGTTGGTTACGCAATACGGCTTTCAAATATTGCACGATTGCGCGAAACTTTTCGCTAAGAAGAGGCATCTCTTCTAAAATCGTCGTGAACGCTTTCATAAACTCGGGTCGAGTGTTCCAATTATTTGCGCAATAATACCCGGTCATAAGTAAAAAATTCGCGTGCGCGTAGGTATAGGTCAGCGAGAATTTCCCGTAAGGGTTATAGTATTCGCATTCTTCGTATTCCGTATTTTTACCGCTCGCTAATTTGCTTTTTTGTTCAGACAAAAGCGCGACGGATTCTTTCATCGCTTCAAGCGTCGTTTTTTCGTCCGCTTTTTCATCGTCCGTATAAAGACCGAAGAAATAGGAAGCCTTATACGAAAGATAGACGCCGTCTTTCACTTTGCTTTTTTTCTCAAGGAACTCGCAAAGTTTGTCTGTTTTTTGCGCTATATGTAAAATGAAAGCATAAAAACCGTAGGCTAACGCATATCCGCCTTCTACCGCGCGTCTTGTCAATTCTTCAAGAACTTCAAAGTCAGGGACGGAATCGGGATGAATATTATCATTGAACGCAAGCAGGGCTTTGCAGAAATATCCGCGCGCGCTACCAAGCTCCGTCGCTTCGCAAACTTTTCGATAACAACTGTCGAATCTTGATTCTTTATAATCACAAAGCGCTTCGTCGAGAAGTTTATTGACGTTAGGTTTTTTAGAAAATAACCCCATAACGATTAGTTTTCAATCTTTTGAACGAGCGTGGGGTTGAATTGGTCTTGTTCGCCTTCGTTTTTGGAGATGAGCGCAAGCACAACTTTAAATATGTAATAAAGTCTTGCGGTGAAGAAAACGCTTTTAACAAGTTTACATTCGTCTTTCGTTGCGTTGCCTTTGTTCCATTTCGTACCCGTAAGCGCGTTGATTTTTACGAAAGCGCCGTCGCGAACGCCGAGAAGTCCGCCTGCAAGCCCCAAGTTCATAGGCGTCATTTTAATTTTGCCTTTCGTCATTGCAAGAACTTCTTTGGTGTCTGCAATCATCTTATCAAGCTCGAGTTGGCTGAATTGGGTGTGGTCGGTCTCGGAGAGATCGATGAAGCGATAGTTGTTTTTGTCAAATGTTTTCATAGAAGGTACCCCTTTAAAATGTTTTTTTCGGCGTTTAGTTTGCATACCTTTTTATAAATATAAGGCACGCGACGACGAAAAATGCGCACCGAAAACGCAAGTTTCTACGTCGCGAAACGAACGCTAAACGCGTAAACGTTGCAACTTCGTTCGTTTTGCATAGTTATTATAACATATATATAAATTTTTATCAAGTAATTTTAATAAAATAAAACAATTCAGTATAAAAAAAACGATTCGGCATAAAAAACCAAATCGTTCGTTTTTTATAAAATTATTCGTTGACGGAGTTTGTTTCAGCCGTTGCGGGTTCAATCGTCTCCACCGTTTGTTTGTTTGGGCGAATGAGCAAGAAATTTACCGCAATCGCAATCGCGTACATAACGAGCGTGAAAATCAAAATGTCTTGATAGTTGCCCGTTTTTGCGACGATAAGGTCGGCGATTTGGTTACCCGTAAGACCTGCAATCGCCCAAGCGGAAAGGGCTATACCGTGAATGGACGAGATTTTGCCCATACCGTAAACGTCGGAAAGGAGCGTGGGCAAGTTGGAGAAACCACCGCCGTAGCCAAGGTTGACGACTATCAAAAGCGCGATACAGATAAACGCGATTTCGTTCGTGATTGCCCCCGTTACGAGCGCGACTGCCGTGAATACGATTTCGCTTAAAAGGATTACCTTATAAATGGTATTTCTGTCTTTCATTTTATCGCCGATAGCGGAATAGCCAAGTCTGCCTGCCGCGTTGAAGAAACCGGTTATCGTACAAAGCAACGCCGCGATACCGCCGAGCCCGACTGCCATATAAATATCCTTTTCGTGACTGATAAGCGCAAGACCGCAAGTGATATTGATATAGAACACGAGCCAAATTCCGATGAATTTGGGTTCGAGCATAATCTTAAAGCGCGCGAAAAATTCTTTGACGTCGAACGGGGTATGGGGTTCGCTCCAGCCTTCGGGTTTTTTCAAGAGCAAATGTCCTACGAACATCATCGCAAACCAAATTGCGCCGAGAACGTAAAGGGTGAATTCTGCGCCGATGGAAGAAGTCAAACCTTCGATGACGGGCGAGAATACCATTTTCGCCGCGCCGAACCCTGCAACCGCAAGACCGGTAGCAAGACCTTTGTTGTCTTTAAACCAAAGCATCAAAGTTTTGACGGGGGAGAGATAGCCAAGCCCTAAACCGAAGCCCATAATGACGCCGTAGCAAATAAGGATTAACGGCATACTATGTAAGCGAACGGCAAGACCCGTACCGACTACGCCCACAGCGAAACAAATCGTTGCGATTAAGCTTGCCTTGTGAATGTCTTTTTCGACGAAGTTGCCAAGGAACGCCGCGCTCATACCGAGGAAGAAGATGGCGAGCGAGAACGCCCAACCGAGCGCGCTTGCGTCAAGACCGGCTTGGGTAAAGGTGTCCGCGATAGGCTTGGAGAACAACGACCAGCAGTACACCGTACCGATGCTACAATGAAGCAGGAGCGCAGGGATAGCCGCGCGCGTCCATTTGTTGGAAAAGTTTTTCATTAGTAACCTTCTTTTATTTTGTGAAAATTTGGCGGTATTCTACCGCCATTTTTCATTATAGAACTTTGATTTTTTTTTGTCAACCTTATTTACAACGTATTACGCGCAAAAAAAATTATTTTTCATTCGTCGTGGCAAGGTAGACCATTAAAACGGATACGTCCGCAGGGTTTACGCCTGAAATACGGCTCGCTTGTCCTAAATTGAACGGGCGAATACGGTTGAGTTTTTCTCTTGCTTCCAAGCGAAGTCCGCCTATTTTTTCGTAGTCGATGTTTTCGGGCAAGAGTTTATTTTCAAGTTTTTTCGCTCTTTCGATGAGTTCGTTGCCTTGTTTCAAATACCCTTCGTAACGGACGGTGATTTCCGCCGTTTCCAAAACGTCTTTTTTATAATCGCCAAATACGTTAAATTCCGCCATAATATCTTTTAAGGGAATGGTGCGTTTTAACATATCTGAATAGGACACGCTACCGCTCGGCTCGCCGTAGCCGTATTTCGCTAAAAAGGGCGTGGCGTCCTTTTTGGGTACGCGCGTTTGGAATTCGGCAAGCAAGCGTTCGTATTCCGCTTTTCTTTGCAGGTATTTTTGGTAACGTTCTTCCGTTACGAGCCCGACTTCTTTTCCTTTTTCCGTCAAGCGGAAATCCGCGTTGTCCTGTCTTAAGCAAATACGGTGTTCGGCTCTGGAAGTCATCATTCTGTACGGCTCGTCCGTGCCTTTGGTAACCAAATCGTCTATCAAAACCCCGATATACGCTTCGTCGCGCCGTAAAGTGAACGGGGGGAGTCCGCGAAGTTTAAGCGAAGCGTTCAAGCCTGCCATTAGACCTTGCGCCGCCGCTTCTTCGTAACCGGACGTACCGTTGATTTGACCTGCCGTGTAAATACCTTCGATTTTCTTAAATTCGAGCGTGGGCAGGATATCGAGCGTATCAATACAGTCGTATTCAATCGCGTAGCCGTAGCGGACGATGTCCGCGTTTTCAAGACCTGCGACGGACGAATACATCGTACGTTGTACGTCGTGGGGCATCGAAGTGGAAAGCCCCTGCGCGTAAACTTCAAGCGTATCCGCGCCTTCCGGTTCAATAAAAATTTGGTGTCTATCCTTGTCTTTAAAGCGTACGACTTTGGTTTCAATGGACGGGCAATATCTGGGCCCCGTGGATTGAATAACGCCGTTGTACAAGGGGGAACGGTCGAGATTTTCTAAAATAATTTCGTGTGTTTTTAAGTTGGTGTACGTGAGATAACAAGGCGTTTTGTTTTCGGGCGCTTTGTCGCTCATAAACGAGAACGGATAAATATCGTCGTCGCCGTTTTGGATTTCGCATTTGGAATAGTCCACCGTCCTGCCGTCTAATCTTGCCGGCGTACCCGTTTTAAACCGGCGTACGTTGAAACCGAGTTCGATTAAATTTTTCGTCAAATTCGTCGCATTGGAGAACCCGTTCGGACCCGACTTTTTAACGACGTTGCCCGTAATCGTTTCGCTGTTTAAGTACGTACCCGTGCAAAGGATAACGCATTTGCAGGGAATAACGCCGTCGTATTCGGTTCGTACTCCTACGCATTTACCGTTTTCGACTAAAATTTCACTCGCTTCGGCTTGGACGATGCGCAAATTCGGGGTAGTTTCGAGTACTTTTTTCATTTCGCGGTGATACGCGTTTTTGTCCGATTGCGCGCGTAAGGACTGTACCGCCGCGCCCTTGCCGACGTTGAGCATACGGATTTGGAGCGCGGTCTTGTCGGCGTTAATACCCATTTCTCCGCCCAACGCGTCGATTTCGCGGACTAAATGACCTTTTGCCGTACCGCCGATGGACGGGTTGCAGGGCATAAAACCGATACTGTCAAGATTGAGCGTCATCAAAACGGTATTAATCCCCGTGCGCGCCAAAGCAAGCGCGGCTTCACAACCAGCGTGACCCGCGCCTACGACTACCGCGTCTGCGGTGTATTCAATAAACGTTTTTCGAATAGTGTTCATAGATAATTATTCTTTCAAAATGATATTTTTTATATCGTCCACTTCTTTTGCGATGCGGTCGTTGAGTTTGATAAGTTCTTGCATTTTGTCGCGAGAGTACATAATCGTCGTGTGGTCTCTACCGCCGAGCAAGTTGCCGATGGAAACGAGTGGTAAAGAGAGCATATCGCACATTAAGTACGCGCAAACTTGACGAGCTTTTACCAAATCCGCTTTCTTGCCTTTGCCGAGTAAGTCTTCTTTCTTTTGTTTATAATAAGAACATACCGCGTTGATGACCGTCTTGTGCGTAATTTCTTCCTTTTCTTCCGTTTCGCTTACCGATTCGCTCAAAGCGAGTTTTGCAAGCGAAAGGGTGATAGGTTCTTCGTGGAGCTTGCTTGCGAAAAGGACTTTGGTAAGTCTGCCTTCCAGCGTTCTTACGTCGTGACCGGAATTGCTTGCCAAAAACTCCAGCACGTCTTCGGGCATCGGACATTTACGCTCCAGTGCTTTGCGTTTCAAAATCGCGATTTTCGTTTCCAAATCGGGCGGTTGAATATCGGTAATTAATCCGCCTTCGAAACGGGTACGGAGTCGCTCTTCAAGCGTTGCGATTTCTTTGGGGTGCTTGTCCGAAGTCAAAACGATTTGTTTGTTTTGCGCGAAAAGCTCGTTGAAGGTATGGAAGAACTCTTCTTGCGTACCGGGTTTTTTCGCAAGGAACTGAATATCGTCGATAATGAGTACGTCCACGTTGCGGTAGTGCGCTCTAAACTGCGCGCTCCTATCCCTTGAATTGACTTTTCCTGAAATCATTGTGTCGATAAATTCGTTCAAGAAATTGTCGCAAGTGGTGTAAAGTACGCGTTTTTCGGGGTGTTTGTCTGCGATTTCGTTCGCGATTGCCTGTAATAAGTGCGTTTTACCGAGCCCCGATTCACCGTAGATGAAAAGGGGGTTAAAGCTCTCGCCGGGGTTTTCCGCAACCGCTTTCGCCGCCGCGTAAACGAGTTTCGTATTCGAACTTACGACGAAAGACGAGAACGTGTAGTTCTTGTTTAAGGGTACGGGGTGGAAATCAGAATAGTCTTCGGGGGAATCGAGCGTATAAACGTCGCTACCGTCCACGATGAGTTTGAATCCGGAAAGACCCGAGTCTGCGCCGTTAATGGCGTCGCGTAAAATTTCCGCGTGGTGGTTGGTAATCGTTTGCGCGTTGGATTCGGACGGGCATTTCAAAACCAAACAACGATTGAGAATGTCAATCGGCTCTAAAGTTTCGAAAAAGGTATTGTAGGAGAAGATAGAAATCGCCCCTTTTACCTTTCCGCAAATTTTATCCCAGATGAATTTGAGTTGTAAATTTTCCGCCATCGTAGCCTGCCTTCGTGTTGATTTTACGGCTTTTGCAAGTTTTTTTAACAAGTTTTGTCAAAGCGCCGATAAATCTTTGTGTTTTTTTTAATTATTTGATATAATTATAATACAATTTTCAAGAAAAAGAAAGTGATTTTACGGCGGTATTTTTAAGTTTATGCAAATAAAAAAATTATTCTTGCAAAATTTTAGAAATTACGAATCGGAAAACTTCGTCTTTGACGAAGGATTAAATATTCTGTTCGGGAAAAACGCGCAAGGCAAGACCAACTGCGCGGAGGCCGTGTTTTACCTTTGTACGGGCTCGTCGCTTCGGATTCGCCACGATAAACAACTCGTTAAAATGGGCGCGGACTACGCGAAAATCGTCGCTGAAGCGGAGAATCGCTACGGGAAAGTAGTCATCGAAGCGTTGATTTTCGAAAATAAACGGGAAATCAAAATCAACGGCTCGAAAATTTCTAAAAACGCCGACTTGATGGGGCATATCAATTCGGTCTTTTTCTCGCCCGGAGAATTAAGGCTTATTCAAGACGGACCGGACGAACGGCGTCGGTTTATGAATATGTCCATTTCTCAAACTTCGTCAAGCTATTACACCGCGTTGCTTCGCTATAATAAAATTCTTGACCAACGCAACGCGCTTTTAAAAAACCGCGACGTGTCGCTCGTGCTCGATACTTTGCCCGTTTGGGACGAACAGCTCGTTAAATACGCGTCGCTCATCGTTAAAAAACGGGCGGAGTTTTTAGATAAACTTGCGCCTTACGCTTGCGATTTTCATCGCTTTTTAACGGATGGCGCGGAAGAATTGAAACTTTCCCCCGACAAGAAATACGACGGCGACGAAAAAGAAATCGCAAAAACGCTCTTGCGTAGGCTTTCCAATAACTACGAAAAGGACTTGCGGTTGGGCTTTACGACCATTGGCCCGCACCGCGACGACGTGGATTTTTTCATCAACGGAATCGACGCGAAAGCGTACGCGTCGCAAGGTCAAACGCGTACGGCGGCGTTGGCGGTAAAATTGGCGGAAGTGGAGATTTTTAAAGAATTTTCAGGCGAGTATCCTATATTGATTTTAGACGACGTAATGAGCGAGCTTGATTTACCGCGCCGTAAAAAATTATTAAAACGTATTTCGGGCGTGCAAACGATTTTGACTTGTACGCACGCAGAAAGGGTGTTGTACGGCGCTGAAAGTAAAAAAATCCGCATAGAAAGCGGAAAGATTAAACCCGACAACAAACAGGTATAAAAATTCTTTTTCCGTTCATACTGAAAAAAGGTATGAAAAAATGTTAAGAACGATAAAAAAAGAAAAAAAGAATACTTTCGCCACTCGTACACGGGTGGCGATTTCCTTTTTCTTTTGCCTGATTTTGTTTGTTTTGCCGTGTTTTTCCGTTTCTTTAAAAGGGATAGCCGAAGAAAAACGTATCGAATGGAAAAAAATTACGTCATTTACGACATATTTTTCTTTAAAAGACGGGGGCAGGTGTGAGAATATCGCGCTTGCAGGAAGTTTTTTAGACGGAGTTACCGTGCAGGCGTTCGGAGAGTTCTCTTTTAACCAAACGGTGGGGGCAAGGACGGCGCAAAGGGGGTTTAAGCAGGCAAAAATTATCGTCAACGGCGAGTTCGTAAAAGGGGTTGGGGGCGGTGTTTGTCAAGTCAGTACCACGCTTTATAACGCGTTGGTGTTATCGGGGTTAGAAATCGTAGAATTTCACGCGCATTCTTTGGCGGTGAGCTACGTCGAACCGTCAAGGGACGCGATGGTGTCGTCGTCTAGCGATTTGAAGTTTTTCAATCCGTTCCCTTACGCCGTACGGCTCAAATGCGTCGTTAAAGACGGGAGCGTTTCTATCGGAGTTTACGGAGCGGAGAAGAAGGGGAATTTACGCTATAAAATCCGTTCGGTCGTTTTGGAAGAAACACCGCCGTCGTCGCCTATAGAACGGTTTGGTGAAAAGGAAGAAATCTTACAGGTAGCAAGGAATGGAATCAAGAGTGAATGTAGACTGGAAATTTACGAAAACGACAGGTTGATAGACGAAAAAATCTTGAGAAAGGACTCTTACGCGCCCGTGCGCGAAATAATAGTCAAAAAAAACGAAGATACGACAAAGAAAATGCCGTCAAACGTTTGTCTTTTTTTTGAAAAAATGTTATAATAAAACCGTATAAAATGACGGAAAGCGTCAAAACGGGTTTTTGACGGTTTTTCAAGGAAAAGAGGTTGACAATGGAAAGAATGCAACTTAAAGAACTTAACGGCAAATTTTCCGCGTTGGACGGGCAATCCGTAACCGTCGCGGGCTGGGCGAGAACGATTCGCGATTCTAAGGCGTTCGGGTTTATCGAACTCAACGACGGGAGTTGTTTTAAAAATACGCAAATCGTTTTCGAAAGGGAAAATCTCGCGAATTACGACGAGATTGCGCGCGAAAACGTCGGTTGCGCTTTAATCGTTACGGGTAAGGTTATCGTGACCCCCGAAAACAAACAGCCCTACGAAATCAAGGCGGAGAAAATCGAAGTGGAAGGCAAATCTACGCCCGATTATCCTTTGCAAAAGAAACGCCATACCGTAGAATACTTACGCGAAATCGCGTATTTGCGCCCCCGTACCAATTTGTTCGGCGCGGCGTTTAGAATTCGTAGCGAAGCGGCGTTTGCGATTCATAAATTTTTCAACGACAGGGGATTCGTTTACGTACACACTCCCATCATTACGGGTAGCGACTGCGAAGGCGCGGGCGCGATGTTCCAAGTGACGACGCTCGATTTGGACGAAGTGGCTAAGGCGAAAGAAAAGGTCGATTATAAAAAGGACTTTTTCGGCAAGAAAGCGTCGTTGACCGTTTCGGGGCAGTTGAGCGCGGAAACGTTCGCGATGGCTTACGGCAACGTTTATACGTTCGGACCTACGTTTAGAGCGGAGCACTCCAATACCGCGCGCCACGCGGCGGAGTTTTGGATGATTGAGCCGGAAATGGCGTTCTGCGATTTGGCAGGGGATATGGACGTCGCGGAAGGAATGGTTAAATATATCATCGACCACGTTATGGCGACTTGTCCCGACGAACTTGCGTTTTTAAACCAATTCGTCGATAAGGGCTTGATTGAAAGATTGAAGAACGTATCCGAAAACGCGTTCGTGCGTTTGAGCTACACCGAAGCGATTGAAATTTTGAAACAAAACGCGGATAAGTTCGACGATAAAAATATTTTCTGGGGCAAGGATTTACAAAGCGAGCACGAACGTTTCTTGACGGAAAGCGTGTATAAAAAACCCGTGTTCTTGACTGATTATCCTAAGGAAATCAAAGCGTTCTATATGAAACAAAACGACGACGGTAAGACGGTTGCGGCGGCGGATTTGCTCGTGCCCGGCATCGGAGAACTCGTCGGCGGTTCGCAAAGAGAAGAGAATTTCGAAAAACTTGAAAACCGTATCAAGGAATTGGGTATGAACCCCGAAGACTATTCTTGGTATCTTGATTTGAGAAGATTCGGCGGTACGACGCATAGCGGTTTCGGGCTTGGTTTTGAACGTATGGTAATGTACTTGACGGGTATTTCTAATATCCGCGACGTAGTGCCTTATCCCCGTACGTTCGGCGATATGAAATACTAACGATAAACGGAGAAGAAAACGATGATTAGAATTGCTGTTGACGCGATGGGCGGAGATTTCGCTCCGTACGAACAAGTTAAAGGCGCGGTGGACGCGCTCAATAACGATAAGGATTTGTATTTGCTTTTATGCGGTGACGAAACGCTCGTGAAAGCGGAGCTTGCGAAGTATCAATACGATGAAACTCGCTTGGAGCTCGTTCCTACGACGCAAATTATTACGATGGAAGAAGAGCCTGCTAAGGCGGTTAAGACGAAGAAGGATTCGTCTATCGTCGTTGCGTATAGACTTTTGAAAGAAGGCAAGGCGGACGGATTGGTATCGTCCGGTTCTACGGGCGCGGTATTGACGGCGGGCGTGCTTTCGCTTGGGCGAATTAAAGGGATTTCCCGTCCTGCGCTCTGTCCCGCTATCCCCAACGCAAGGGGCGGGATTACCTTGCTTTGCGATTGCGGAGCGAATTTGGAATGTAAGCCCAATTATCTTCGCGACTTTGCGATTATGGCAACTGCATTCGCGCAAAGCGCGCACGGTATTAAAAACCCTAAGGTCGGGCTTTTGAACAACGGTACGGAAGACCACAAGGGTTTGCCTTTGCAACAGGAAACGAACGCGCTGTTAAAAGAAACGGTAGGCATCGACTATATCGGTAACATCGAAGGTAGAGATATTATGTACGGGGACGCGGACGTAGTGGTTGCGGACGGGTTTACGGGGAATATCGCGATGAAATCGATTGAAGGTTGCGGTAAAACCGTTTCCGCGAAGATGAAAGGCGCGTTCAAGAAAAATTGGTTTAGCAAACTCCGCGCGTTGCTCGTGATGGATATTATTAGCGGAATCAAAAAATCGCTCGACTACGAAAGAGTCGGTGGTGCGACTTTGCTGGGGCTTCCCAAAGCGGTCGTAAAAGGACACGGCAACTCTAAAGCGAACGGGTTTGCGGTTTGTATTAAACTCGTGGCGGAATCCGTGCGCGGGGATATGGTCGGTAAAATTCAATCGATGCTTGAAAAAATCAAAGAGCAAGAACGTCTTGCTTTAGAATCGGCGACTTCGACCGTTTCGGACGGGGCGCAAGAATGAGTTTTCCCGTTTCGGAAATTGAAGAAAAATTAGGCTACGTTTTTAAAGATAAGGAACTTTTGAAACGGGCGTTCGTTCATTCGTCTTACGGTAGAGCGAAAAAAATCCCCGACAACGAAAGATTGGAGTACTTGGGCGACGCGGTATTGCAACTCGTCGTGACCGAGTGGCAATACCATCGTGACGGCGCGAACGAAGGGAGTATGACGAAATTCCGTCAAAAGCTCGTTTGTGAAGAAACTTTGCTTGCCGAAGTGGAAGAGTTGGGGCTTGAAAAATATTTGCTCTATACGGGGCGTCGTGGCGTAAACGTTGCGGAAAAAGCTTTTTCGAGCATCTTTGAAACGGTGGTTGCGGTCATTTATCTCGACGGCGGTTACGAGCCCGTAAAAGCGTTTATTTTGGAGCGTATGTCGGATAGGGACGATAAAAATTATAAGGGCGAGTTGCAAGAGTTTTTGCAAAAATGCGGAGAAGATTATCCCGTTTACGAATTGGAAAAACAGGGCAAAGACAACGCACCGAGCTTTATCGCTAAAGTGAGCGCGCTTTCGAAGACGGCTATCGGCGAAGGAAAAAACAAAAAGACGGCGGAACAGCTTGCCGCAAAGAATTTATTGGAAAAATTGAAAAAATAAGTAAGGAAGGACACTACTTTGGATTTAAAAGAAATACATCTGATAGGCTTTAAATCGTTCGCCGATAAAACGGTGATTCGGTTTGAAGAAGGGGTAACGTGTATCGTTGGTCCGAACGGGTGCGGAAAGAGTAACGTCGCGGACGCGGTACGTTGGGTGCTCGGCGAACAATCGTCGAAGGCTTTGCGTGGCGGGAATATGCAAGACGTTATCTTCGGTGGTACGTTGGAAAGAAAACCGCATAGCTCGTGCGAAGTTACGCTCGTTTTCGATAACTCGAACCACATTTTCAATATCGATACGCCCGAAGTTTCGATGACCCGTAAAGTCAACCGTAACGGCGATAGTAAGTATCTCGTTAACGGTCAACCCAGCCGTTTGAAAGATATGGTTGCGCTCTATCACGGTATCGGGCTCGGCAAAGAAGGGTATTCGATTATCGGGCAGGGTAAAGTCGAGCAAATTATGAACGCCAAGCCGGAAGATAGACGTTTAATCTTCGAAGAAGCGACGGGGCTTATGATTTATAAGAACCGCAAAAACGAAATCGAACGTAAAATCCGCGACTCGGAAGAAAATTTGTATATTTACCGTCAACGTATCGACGAAGCGGAACGCCGTTTAGGGCCGTTGTCCAAACAAGCGGAAGCCGCGCGCGAATTTAATAAATACAGCGAAGCGCTTAAAATCGACGAAGCGAATACCTACATATACCGTTACGAGAACGCCGAAGGGGAAAAGGAAAAATTTAAAAAGGATATTTTCGCCCTTTCCGAAAAGATTATTTCGCTCGGTTCGCAAATTGAAATTATCAACCGTCAAACGGAATCCAACCGTTTGAAAATTTCGTCCGCAGACGCAAGATTGACCGAGTTGAACGACAAACGGGTAGAGCTTTCGGTTGGGAATGAGAGAAAGGACGGCGAATTTAAGCTTGCGACGGAGAAAATTTCCGTCTATAAATCGCAAATTTCGGCGGCAACGGAGTTTTTAGACGGCGGTAAGGTCAGAATTAACGAAATCGACGACGAGCTTGCGAAAATTGCGGAACAAGGTAAGACGAGCGCGAGTAGGTTGCTTTCGATTGAGAACGAAACGGAAACGTTGCGTTCGGCAATCTCTTTGCTTGATAACAGAATCGCTATTTTTGAAAAGTTGTCCGAGGACAACCGTTTGAGCCAACTCTCGTCGGCGGAAAACTTGTCCGAGCTTAAAAAGAATTTAGGTACGCTCGCCGCGAGAAAAGAAGCGACGGCGGAGCGTATTAAAGAACTTGAAAAAGAAGTTGAAAAGACTCGTCAAAGAAAAGAGAGAATTTCGGACGAGTTGAACCAAGTCCGTAAAGATTTGAAGTTCTTAAGAGATTCCGTTTCGGACGGTATGCGCGAGTTTGAAGAAAAATCGGAAGAAATGCGGGATATGCAGCTCACGATTAACGATTTCAATCAAAAACTTTTCGCGTCCAACGGTCAGCTTGCGTCTTTGCGCGAGAACTTGGAGATGTTCATCAGTTTGAAAAATCGTTTCGAAGGGTATCCCGAATCGGTTAGAAGATTGTTGCTCGTCGCTAAAACCAATCCCGAAATCAAACGCCGTATCCACGGCGTCGTTGCGGATATCATTACGACCGACCAAAAATACGAGCTCGCGATTGAAACGGCGCTCGGCGCGGCGACGCAAAATATCGTTACGCCTAACTCCGACGACGCGCAGTACTTGATTGAGTATTTAAAACACAACGGCGGTAGAGCGAGTTTCTTGCCCGTAAAATCGATGAGAGCTCGTCCCGATTCGCGTGAAATTCAACGCGCAACGGCGGAACGCGGTGCGTTTGGTACGGCGTTAGAGCTTGTAAATTTCGACGATTACTATTATAATATGGCGAGCTATTTGCTCGGCAACACGCTTATCTGCGATACGATTGCGAGCGCGAACGCTATTTCTAAAAAATACGGAAACGCGTTCAAAATCGTAACCATTGAAGGGGACGTCGTTGAAACGGGCGGTAGAATGACGGGTGGCGCGAGCCGTAGAAAGGATTCGTCCTTGCTTTCCAACGAAAGAAAGATTCAAGAATGTAAGGAAAAAATCGTCGCGCAAGAAAGATATATCGAAAAGATGAAGAAGGCGATTGCGGAAAGCGAAATGCTCCGCAAAGAAGCGGAAGAAGAAGTTGAAAGACTTCGTGACAAATACCAAAACGCGAACGCGGAAATTGCCGCGCTCGTACAACGCGAAAGTGCTTTGACCACGCAACTTAGCGAAGCGACGAGCGACGAAGAAGTATATCAAACGGCGTGCGCGGAATTTAAAGAAAAACTCAAAGCGTTGGAATTTGAAGAAGTCAATTCTTCGCAAAGCGAAGAAGCGCTCAACGCGATGCGTCTTTCCGCCGAAGCGGAAATCTCGTCGCAAAGAAGTCAATGCGACACCTTTAAAGAAGAACGCGCCCAAAAGAGCAAAGTCTTGCGCGATTTGGAATTAGAAGAAGCGACGTTGCGTTCGTGGCTCAAAAAGGCGGAAGAAGACAAAGAACGTCTTACGCTTGAAAAGGAAGAACTCGTTAAGCGGTTGGTCGAAACGGAAACCGAGATGAACACCGCGAAAGAAGCGTTAGAGTATTTGGAAGCGGAAGCGGCTGAAAAGGAACTTACCGAAGAAGAAAAGGCGGCGGTTCAAGCCATCGTTGACGAGATTGCAAAAATCAACGAAGAAAAAGAACGTATCAACGAAACGCAACTTAAGCTTGACGCGGAGAAAGAAAGTTTGCAAGAAACGCATACTAAGAATACGGACAAGCGTTATAAGTGCGAAATGGAAATCGCGAAGATTGATACCAATTTGGAAAATATGCGACTTCGCATCGAAGAAGCGTACGGTATGGACTACGAAGGTTGCTTAGCGCTCCGCAAAGAGAACTTCGACGTAGCGCAAGCGGCGACGGATATTATCGTTTTGAAAGGTAAGATTACCAAGCTCGGCGCAGTCAATCCGAACGCGGAAATCGAATACGAAGAAGAACGCGTGCATTACGACGAAATGGTTACGCAACGCGACGATTTGCAAAAGGCGATTGACGATTTGACGCTCGTTTTAAACGACGTGCGTGGTGAAATGCTCCGTATATTCAACGAAGGGTTTGCAGAAATCAACGAGAACTTCAAAGTTACGTTTAAAGAACTTTTCGGCGGTGGTAAAGCGGAATTACAATTAGAAGACGTAGAAGACGGCGACCCGTTGAACGCAGGCGTAGAAATCGTAGCTTGTCCGCCGGGCAAGAAACTCACCAAGATTTCCTTGCTTTCGGGCGGTGAAAGAGCGTTGACGGCGATTGCGATTTTGTTCGCGATTTTGAAAGCCCGTCCGATGCCGTTCTGTATTTTGGACGAAATCGAAGCGGCGCTCGACGACGCGAACGTGGACCGTTTTGCGTCCTATCTCAAGCGTTTTGCGAAAGAAACGCAATTCATCGTTATTACGCACAGAAAACCGACGATGAACCAAGCGGACACCTTGTTCGGCGTTACGATGCAAGAAAAAGGCGTTTCCAAAATCGTATCCGTCAAACTTTCGGAAGTTGAAACGAAATTGGGCGCAGGTACGGTTGAATAATCGTTATAAAAGATAAGTTACGCGGTTTCGTTGGTGAAACCGCGTAGCGTTACTAATACAATAAGGTTAGGTAAAAAAGTTATGGGTATTTTCGGTAAACTTTTTGGTTCGCTTAAAAAAACCAAAGAGAATTTTTCGAGCAAACTCCGTATGCTCTTTTCAAAGAATAAGCTCGGCGACGAATTTTATGAAGAATTAGAAGAATTATTAATCTCTTCGGACGTTTCCGTTACGACGGCGGAAGAAGTGGTGGAGAGAGTAAAAGAGCAGGCGATTGACGAGAGATTAAAAGACGAAGAATACGTAACGGAGCTACTTCGTGGCGTTTTAACGGAGATTTTGGAAGAAGCGGAAGTGGAAGACCCTGCGTATCCTTGCGTGATTATGCTCGTAGGGGTCAACGGCGTTGGTAAGACGACGACGGTAGGCAAGCTTGCGCATTATTTTTTACAACAAGGCAAAACGGTAACGGTGGCGGCTGCGGATACTTTCCGCGCGGCGGCAAGCGAGCAGTTGAGCGTGTGGGCGGATAGAGCGAAAGTCAGAATCGTCAAACACGAAGAAGGGAGCGACCCGTCGGCGGTCGTGTACGACGCGGTGTCTAGCGCGAAAGCGAAAAAGACGGACGTGTTGATTATCGATACCGCGGGTAGATTGCACGTTAAGGACAATTTGATGAACGAACTTAAGAAGATGGACAGAGTCGTTACGCGCGAATACCCCGAAGCGGATTTCTTGAAATTGCTCGTCTTAGACGCAACGACGGGGCAAAACGCCGTCAACCAAGCGCGCGTATTCGACGAAGCGGTGGAATTGGACGGTATCGTTTTAACCAAACTTGACGGAACGGCGAAAGGCGGTTTTATCTTCTCGCTCTCGCAAGAACTTTCCCTGCCCGTTATTTTTGCCGGCGTAGGCGAAAAAATGGACGATTTGGAAAAGTTCGATTCCAAGACGTTCGTGGAAGCGATTTTATAAAAAGAACGGGGCAGGTACGAAGTGAAAGATTAAATAAATCTTCGTCTTTATCGTTTTTTTGGTTGCATAATAGGTATAACTTATGAGAATTGATATATTAACGCTCTTTCCCGAAATGTTTTCCGCGTTGCAAGGAAGTATTTTGGGTCGTGCGCAAAAACAGGGTAAAATCGAAATCAATATCGTCAATATTCGCGACTATACTTTGGATAAGCATTTAAAATGCGACGACTATCCGTTCGGCGGTGGAGCAGGTATGGTAATGATGCCCCAACCGATTGGGAGCGCGATTGAGAGCATTGACCCCAACCACGACGCGTGGCGGATTTATATGTCGCCCAAGGGCGGAGTATTAAAACAACAAAAGGTATTCGAGCTGATTGAACGGGAGTGGTTAATCCTGCTTTGTGGTCATTACGAAGGGGTGGACCAACGGGTAATCGATTTGTTTATCGATGAAGAAGTGTCGATTGGCGATTACGTTTTGACGGGCGGAGAATTGCCCGCGATGGTTTTAACCGATTGCGTATCTCGGTACGTGGACGGGGTAATTAGCACTGGTTCGCTCGTGGACGAGAGTTTTTCGGATAATCTTTTGGAATATCCGCAATATACCCGACCGCAGGAATATAAGGGGCTTTGCGTACCGGAAGTGTTGCGTAGCGGTGACCACGCTAAAGTGGACGCTTGGCGCAGAGAACGGGCGTTGGAGATTACGAAAAAGTGCCGTCCTGATTTATTAAATAAATAGGGCAAGGTTGCGTTGAACGATAGGAGTAAACGATGAAGAATATACAATGGTTTCCGGGGCATATGACTCGCGCGATGCGGGATATGGAAGAAAAGAAAGCGCTTTGCGACGGGGTAATTTGCGTTCTCGACGCGCGCGCGCCTGCGGCGACTTTGAATAAGAATTTAAAAAAGATTTTCGGATCAAAACCTATTTGCTATCTTTTAAATAAAGTGGACCTTGCCGATACCGCGAAAGTGGACGGATTCGTCAAACTTATCGAAAGCAAAGGGCATTATTGTGCGAAATGCGATTCGACGAACGTTTCGGCGCGTCGGATTATTTTACAAAAAATGAGCCAAATGACGGAAGAAAAACGCGCTCGCGCGGAAGCTAAAGGGTTGAACCGTACTTTTCGGTTTATGGTCGCAGGGATTCCGAATACGGGCAAAAGCACCATCGTCAATCTTTTAAGCGGTCAAAAACGCGCGAAAACGGGGGATAAGGCAGGCGTTACGCGCGACGTTAGATGGCTTAGATGCGGAAACTTCGATTTGCTTGACACGCCGGGGACGATGCCTCCGTCTTTCGATAATCAGTACCACGCTCGGCATTTGGCGTATATCGGGAGTATCAACGACGATATTTTGGATATGGACGATATAGCGTTGGAGCTTTTGGGTGAACTTGCTTTAACGTATCCGCAATATTTAACCGAACGTTACGGGATTACCGATTTTAGCGAAAAGCTCGGTATGTACGAAGCGCTTTGCAAGCGCAGGGGATTTATTTTGCGTGGTGGTGAGTTTGATTACGAGCGTGGCGCGAAAGCCTTAATGGACGATTTCAGAAAGGGCAGAGTGGGTAAGGTTTGTTTGGAAAATCCTGCCGACTACACGGATTTAGAGTTTTGATTTTAACCAAACGGTAGGGGTAGGTACGAGATGAAAGAGAAAATTCAAATAGATAAACTTCAATACGAAAGAGCACTTTTAGAAAAAGGATATAAGTACGTTGCCGGCGTGGACGAAGTAGGGCGCGGGCCTTTGGCGGGGCCCGTCGTTTGCGCGGCGGTTATTATGCCCCTTGGCGACGGCGAAATAATCGACGGCGTGGACGATAGCAAGAAACTTTCCGAAAAGAAACGGGTAAAGCTTTCAGCCGAGATAAAGGAACGGGCGATTTGTTATTCCATTTTCGAAGTGAGCGAAAAAGAGATTGACGAAATTAATATTTTGCAAGCCACGAGAAAGGGAATGAAAGAAGCGTTGTTAAAGCTTGAGATTGCGCCGGACGTGGTATTGACGGACGGGAATATGACGTTGGATATTGATTTTCCGCAAAAAAGCATCGTGCACGGCGACGCGCTTTCTTATTCGATAGGCGCGGCAAGTATTATCGCGAAAGTTTATCGAGATAATTTGATGGACGAGTACGCGAAAATTTATCCCGAATACGCGTTTGATAAAAACAAAGGTTACGGTACGGCGGTACATGTTAACGCGATTAAGGAGAAAGGATTATGTCCCATTCACCGCAAGACGTTCACAAAAAAGTTTTAGGTAAAAAGGGCGAAAAGCTGGTAGCGGAGTATCTAAAAAAGCAAGGCTACAAAATTTTAGAAACTAACTACCGCACTCCGTTCGGTGAAGCGGATATTATCGTTTTGGATAAGGACGAAATCGTGTTCGTCGAAGTGAAAACCCGTTCTTCCGACAAGTTTGGCGTGCCGAAGGAATCGGTAACGAAAAAGAAACGGGAAACTTATCGCAAAATCGCGCAATTTTATTGGCTTAGAACGGGGGAAGAACCCAATGCAAGGTTTGACGTCGCGCAAGTTTTTGACGACGGCAGTATCGACTATTTAAAAAATGCGTTTTAACGAAGAATTTTATTCAAGATAAGCGGAAAGTATTGCTTTTTTTTAAGTTTTTTGCTATACTACCATAGAAATTATAAAAAACACGGAGAAGATTATGGCAAACGGCGAATTTACCGATAAAGTGCGAATAACCATTAAGGCAGGCGACGGCGGGGACGGTATGAACTCGTTCAAGGCGTTCAAAGGTAAACCTGCGTGCGGTCCCGACGGCGGGGACGGCGGTCGTGGCGGTAACGTTTATTTCGTCGGCGACAAGGATATGAACGATTTGTTTCCGTTTCGTTTTACGTCCAGATTTTTTGCGGAAAACGGGGAAATGGGCGGTTCGAATAAATGTTTTGGCCGTAGCGGTAAGGATACGTATATCAAAGTACCGCTTGGCACGCTCGTCCGCGACGAAGAGAGCGGACGGCTTATTTGCGACGTTTTTGACGACGGCGAAGAAGTATTAGTTGCCCGTGGCGGTAACGGCGGTAAAGGTAACGTGCGCTTTACTACCGCGCGTAGACACGCGCCGAACTTCGCGCAAAAAGGTGAGAAGGTCAAAGCGCATACCGTTATTTTGGAAATGAAAGTAATTGCCGACGTCGGACTCGTTGGTTTTCCCAACGTTGGTAAGAGTACATTGCTTTCCAAGATCTCCGCGGCAAGACCTAAGATTGCGAACTATCATTTCACGACCCTTTCGCCGAACTTGGGCGTAGTGCGTTATTACGAAAAATCGTTCGTGGCGGCGGATATTCCAGGGTTAATCGAAGGCGCGGCGCAAGGCGCAGGGCTTGGACACGATTTCTTGCGTCATATCGAACGGACGAGAATGCTTTGCCACGTGGTCGATATCTCCGGTTGCGAGGGCAGGGACCCGATTGAAGATTTTAAGAAAATTAACGCCGAACTTAAAGAGTATAGCGAAGTTTTAGCAGGGTTGCCCCAAGTCGTCGTTTGTAACAAATGCGACGTGTACGGCGCCGAAGATAATTTAAAAGCGTTTAAGAAAAAATACGGTAGAAAATATAAGATTTATCCGATTACCGCAGTCACGGGTGACGGCACGAGAGAACTCGTCGAAGGTTTGCTTGAAAAACTCGCCGAACTTCCGCCCGTCGAACCGATTCGCCCCGAAGAAGCGTTCGAATATCGCGCGGACGACAATCTCACGTTCGAAATTTTCCGCGACGAGGACGGCGTGTTCGTGGTCGTCGGCGGTTTGGTCGATATGCTTTGCCGAAACGTCGTGTTGAATAATCCCGACTCTATGCAGTATTTCCAAAAGGTGCTTAGACTTCGCGGAGTTATTAAGGAATTGTCGAAAATGGGTTGTCAAGAAGGCGACACCGTATCTATCGGCGACGTTGAGTTCGACTTCGTCTTGTAATCTTATAAGTAAAACGTGAAAAGGAAGAAAAATAAATGGTAACGAGAGAGAATATTACGAGTAAACAACGCGCCGCGCTTAAATCGATGGCGTCCACGATGTCGCCGATTGCGCAAATCGGTAAGGGTGGTATTACGGATAACGTTTTGAAAACTTTATCCGACGCTTTAGAAGCAAGAGAACTTATTAAAGTAAATATTTTACCCAACGCGGACGAAGACGCAAGAAATCTTGCGGAAAACGTTGCGGATTTGCTCGACGCAATTCCCGTGGCGGTAATTGGGCGTAAAGCGATTTTTTATCGCCGTTCCGAACGGGATAATTTCGCGCATATCGTATTTTAATTGCGGTTTTGCGTTTGAAACGCGAGAAAACGCGTTATAAATAATCGTATAACAAAATTAAGGACGTGCGTTATGAACGAAGAAATGGAAGTAAAGACGGAAGAAACCGTCGTAGAAGAAACGAAAGAACAACCTAAGGAAAAACGCTCGAAAACTAAAAAGTTGCAAGAAGAATACGATAAACTCCTTGCCGAAGCGGAAGATTCTAAACGAAAATGGTACGCGGTTACCGCGGAATATGAAAATTATCGTCGCCGTACCCAAAATCAATCGGCGCAAAGATACGCCGACGGCAGAAACGACGTGGTAGCGTCCTTGTTTCCGATAGGCGATAACCTTGAACGCGCTATTTCGTCTTGTACGGACGAAAATACCCGTCAGGGCTTAGATATGGTCTTGAAGAGCTTTAAAAAGGTCCTTGAAGGCGAAGGCGTAGAAGAAATCGACCCGATTGGACAACCGTTCGATGCGGGCGTAGCTGAAGCGATTATGGCGATGCCTGCAGGCGAAGGCGAAGAAAGCGGTATCGTAAAACAAGTGTATGTGAAAGGGTACAAAAAAGGAGATAAGGTGTTGCGTTACGCGCAAGTTATCGTAACCCAATAAACTGCTTTTTCGTCAAACGAAAGGGGTAGGTACGAGATAAAGAAAAAATAGGCGGGGAAACCGCTAAAAAAATGGAGAAAAATAATATGATTAGTTTAAAAGACAAGGTGGTTATTATTACCGGTGGCGGTAGAGGTATCGGATACGGACTTTCGACCGCGTTTGCGAAAGCGGGCGCTAAGCTCGTTATTACGGGTAGAACGGAATCTACTTTGCTTTCCGCGAAAGAAAAGCTTGAAAAAGAAACGGGTGCGGAAGTTCTTTGCGTTACGGCGGACGGCGCGGACGAAGTCGCTATCCAAAACGTTATCGATAAAGCGGTAGAAAAGTATGGTAGAATCGACGCAGTTGTAAATAACGCGCAAGCGTCGGCGTCTGGTAAAATGCTCGTTGACCATACCAAAGAAGATTTAGACCTTGCTATCTATTCCGGACTTTACGCAAGCTTCTTCTATATGCAAAAAGCGTTCCCTTACTTAAAGGAAACCAAAGGTTGCGTTATCAACTTCGCGTCGGGCGCAGGCTTGTTCGGTAGAATCGCGCAATCGTCCTACGCGGCTGCTAAAGAAGGTATTCGTGGCCTTTCCCGTGTTGCGGCGACCGAATGGGCGCCTTACGGCGTTCGCGTAAACGTAATTTGTCCCCTTGCGATGACCGAAGGTTTGCAAAAGTTCAAGGAAGAATATCCTGAACGTTACGAACAAACCATCAAGGGCGTGCCTATGGGTAAATTCGCTGACCCCGAAAAAGACGTCGGTGGCGTTTGCGTATTCCTTTGCTCGGACGAAGCGTCTTACGTTACGGGTGAAACTATCACCTTGCAAGGCGGTAGCGGTCTCCGGCCGTAATCTAAAAATCATAGAAATGAAAAAGGCAGGTATGCGTTCAACGCATACCTGCTCTTTTTTGTTTATTATTCCATAAATAATATATCGTCCGCCGAACAATCAATGACTTCGCATAGTTTGGCAAAGGTTGGTAAGGACGGCATAATCCGTCCCGAAAGATATTGCGACAACGTTGGCTTGGAAATTCCAAGCTCGGTTGCTATTTGACTTTTACTTTTTCCACAAGTTTCAATTTCTCTTTTTAAGTTGTTTGTGATTCGTGTTTGTAAATTTTCCATAATTAATTATATTTTATTAGGTTCTACCTAAAAAATGATTGACTTTTAGGTATTGCCTAATTATAATATAAATATACACAAGAAAAAACGTGTAAAGAGTTAAAGTAGGGAGAAAGTATTATGGATTTATTGATGTATATTTTAACGGTACTAATAGATATCGTGGTAGGGGTATTTGTTGCGATTGGAATAGTGATTGCCGTTGTTCTTGTGTTGGCGATTATTGTGATTGCTTTGGCTTTTGAAATCATTATGTTGCCTATTACGATAATTGCGTTTCTATTGTACTATTTGGCAGGGATAGGTAGTCTTGATTGGTGGACGACTATTTCTCTTTGGTTTGTTGAAGCTGGTGAAAGCGTAGTTTCGTTTATTCAAAGTATAGGAGCTTTTTTAGGGTTTTAATTAAATAAAAAATTAAAAAAGGCAGGTATGTATTCAACGCATACTTGCCTTTTTTGTTTATTCAAAATGGTTGGATAAGATTTCAGCGGTAAGGCGGACGAGATTGAGTAGGTTGGAGTCCATTTTATCGCCTTCTTCTTTTGAAAGGACTGCAACTGCGCCGATGCAATCGCCGTTTGAAATAATAGGCACAATAATTTGCGCGGTTACGTTTTCGTTTGAAGGGGTTGTAACGGGTACGATTTCTTCCCCGTCTACGGCGTTTGCCGTGTAGCTTCTACGATCCTTTAAGACCTTGTCCATTTCAGGGGAAAGGTGTCTGCCTTCAAAATCCTTTTTGCCTTCGCCTGAGGCGTGAAGAACGCCGTCGGTGTCGCAAATAACGGCGAGTTTACCGCTTAATTGGTTTAAAGATTTGGCGGTGGCTTCGCTGAATCCTTCTAAGGTTGCGATAGGTGAATATTTTTTGAGCATAAGCTCGTCGCGGTCGGTGAAAATTTCAAGGGGGTCGCCTTCTTTGATTCGCAAAGTACGACGAATTTCTTTTGGAATGACGACACGACCTAATTCGTCGATTCTTCTAACAATACCTGTTGCTTTCATAAAATTCCTCCGTTTACTATCATTTTGCGTAAATATATAGAGAATATACTAAAAAAAAGGGAAGAAAGAAATTTTTTGAAAATTTTTAAAAATATACCGAAAAATGAGTTGACAAATCAAAAAGAGTAGTATATAATAGTAAAGCTAATGCGGTCGTGGCGGAACTGGCAGACGCGCAAGACTAAGGATCTTGTGGGTAACTCCATGCAGGTTCAATTCCTGTCGACCGCACCAGCGTAAGGCATTTATGCAAGAAAAGTTGCATAAATGCCGTTTTTCTTTGTATTTTTGTATAAATATGCATAGCAAAATGGCTAAAATTCACGTTTTTTACCCCGATTGGTACCTGTTTTGGAACCTGTTTTGCAAAAAATAAGAACCACTCAACCGTTTTTGTTGGGTGGTTTCGCTCTTATGCGTAAAATTGAACGAGATTCATTTGTTCGCGTAAGAATTTATCGGGGAAGTGCGTATATACTCGCCCGACAAGCCGTTCGCTGCTATCGCCCATCCATATATCTACAATGTCAGGGCGAACGTATTGTTGGCAAGTTGTTGAAAACGTATGCCGCAGGAAGTATTGTGTAACTTCTTCGTCTTGCATAATGCGCTTAAATATTCGATTGATAACGTCCGTTCTATGTTTACATACAATCTTTTTTGTTGTGTCTATTCTTGCTTTTAATTGTGCAGGGATAGGTATTTTTTTATAGACGGGTTCTCCGTCTTCTTCGTGTTTTGCATTAAGAGCTATCAGAAAGTCGCCTTCAAAACGCACGTCTTTTAACTCCCAAGGACGAAGCCCAAAATAGTATTCTAATAAGAAAAAATCCTTATAAGGTTCAAATTCGGGCAGGTCAATTCGCTCAAAGAAACGTTGTTGTTCTTCTTCGGTTAAGGCGCGGCGTTTCTTTCTTGCAACCTTTTGGAAAGTGACGGCTTGCATAGGGTTAAAAGTAATATCGCCGTTAGCCATAGCGTATTTCATAATAAGAAGGGCTTGCTGAATGAAAAACGACTTGTTCAGCAAGTCCTTCTTATCAAGCGTTAATAAAAAGGAAAGAGTACGATTATGAATAATAGAAAAGGAAGAATTACAATCCCTACGGACGAAAGTTACGTAGAAGGTACGAAAAAAATAGCGGAACTTTGGGGCGCGGACGCAGTACGCGATTGCGATGGCGTAAAACTCCCTAAAAACCCCAAAGAAATCGCGGATAAGGTGTACAACGTATATTTCGTAGACCGCGGAAACCACGAATGGGCAAAAAACAATCCGGACGAATGGCAACACATGTTCGTAATGACGCCGTTTATAACGGCAACGGAAAGTACGGTTTCGGTGCATTTAATGGATACGTTCTTTGATCAACAAGTAAAGCCTGATTTTTCGGAAGAAGCCGTTAAACATATGGAAGTAATGGACAGAACGACGGGGCAGGTATGGAATGAATGGGAAGTAGACGCGGAAAACGGAAACGTAATTATTAAGAACGCGGTGCCCTTCCATCAATACACGGTAGCGTTCTTGATGATATCGCTTTGGCATCCGGTACATATGTATAACTATATTACGAATAATTGGGACGAACCGTATCACATTATGTACGACCCGTATTATCCGAAAACGAGAAAGTTCATAAGAGAGAACTTGCAACGTTGGTGCGACGCAAATCCTGAAAGTAACGTGGTAAGATTTACGACGTTCTTGTATATGTTCACGCTCGTTTACAATCAATTCGGTAAGGAAAGAAACGTGGACTGGTTTGGGTATAACATGGCGGTAAGTCCGAGAATGTTAGACGATTTCGAAAAGGAATACGGCTATAAAATGCGCGCGGAATACTTGGTAGACCAAGGCTATTATAACCAAACGCATAGAATACCGACGAAAGAATACAAGGATTGGATGCAATTCATACAAAACTTCGTAACGGAAACGGTCAAGGAATTGGTAGAAATCACGCACAAGAACGGCAAGGAAGCGATGATGTTCCTTGGCGATTGCTGGATAGGCGCGGAAATCTTTGGGGTAAGATACAAAGAACTCGGCTTAGACGCGTTGGTAGGTTCGGTAGGAGGCGGTGTAACGGTACGTATGCTTTCGGACGTAGAAGGCGTAAGATACAAGGAAGGCAGATTCTTGCCGTACTTCTTCCCCGATACGTTCTTCGACGGAAATGAAGATAACGCGGTAGCGGAAATCAACAACAACTGGATAACGGCTCGAAGAGCGATGATGAGAAATCCGCTTGACAGAATAGGTTTTGGCGGATACTTGGAACTTGCGGCAAAGTTCCCTAAATTCATCAATCGCGTAGCGGACATTTGCGATGAATTTAGATACATTTACGATACGGTAAAAACGCAAACGCCGAAGAATTTTGCGAAAGTGGCGGTATTGAACGCTTGGGGGAAAGTGCGTAGTTGGATGTGTAATATGACGGCGCACGAGCTTTGGTATCAACAAAGCTATTCCTATCAAGGTATTTACGAAGCGTTGAGCGGTTTGCCGGTAGAAGTGTCGTTTATTAATTTTGACGACGTAAAGAACGGCAGACTTGACGAATTTGACGTAGTACTCAACGCAGGCGACGCAGGAACGGCGTGGAGCGGTGGAGAATTCTGGGCGGACGAAGAAATCGTAACGGCGGTGAGAAAGTTCGTTTATAACGGCGGTGGATTTATCGGTGTAGGCGAACCGACGGCGTTGCAAAGAAACGGAAAATTCTTCCAACTTTCCGACGTATTAGGCGTGGATAAGGAATGCGGAATTTCGCTTGGCGAAGATAAGCATAATCTCACGGCGCACGCAGGACATTTCATTATGGACGGAATAGAGAGTAACGTGGATTACGGCGAAGATAAGAAAAATATTTTCGCTTTGCCGGAAGCGAACGTTATAGACATCGTATTCTCGGAAAGATTTAAGAGAAATTATAGCGTAGGCGAAGTGAAGATGGCGACGAACGAGTATGGCAAGGGCAGAAGTTTCTATATAACGGGCTTGCCGTATTCGGCGCAGAACGCAAAACTTTTATATCGCGCTATTCTTTGGACGGCGGGAAAAGAAGATATGGATAAAAAGTCGTATTGTACGAATCCGTTGACGGAAGCGCATTTCTACGGGGACAGATACGCGATTACGAACAACACGAGCGAAAAACAAACGACCACGTTCTACGATATGAACGGCGTAGCGCAAGAGTTGATTTTGAAACCTTACGAAATTAAGTGGTTGAAAGATTAAAACGTAAAAGTTATAGTAAATAATCGTTCTATATATAAAGCATCGCATAGCAGTTAATAATCGCTAAGCGGTGCTTTTACTTTGTCTTTTCTAATCAAAAAAGGGAAAAATTTGTACAAAAAAAAGGATTGAAAAAAGAAGTAAATAATGATATGATATATAATACAAAAAAAGTGATAAAGGAGAACTTTATGAAAAAGTTGAAACAATTGGCGGTTATGTTACTATCGGCAATGATGTTGTTTTCTTCAGTTGCTTGCGATTTTGATTGGAGATCTTTAATTCCCGGCAACGGTAGCGGTAGCAATTGTCAACACAAAGCGATTTACCACAAAGGCGTAGAAGCTACTTGCGAAAGTTCTGGTAAATTAGCGTACTGGGAATGTGTTGGTTGTGGCGCGTACTTCTCGGATAAAGACTGTAAAAAAGAAATTTCGAAAGTAAGCATAAACGTTGAAAAGAAAGCTCACGATTTAGAAAAACACGAAAGAGTGGAAGCGACGGAGTCGTCCGCTGGAAATATTGAATATTATACTTGTGGCGATTGCGGTAAGTATTTCTCGGACGCTCAAGGTAAGAACGAGATTACGGCAAACGATATTACGTTGAGCTCGCCTATAACGGCTTTGGATTTCGTAATAGACGTGCCGGCGGATAGAGACCCTATCGTGTTACAACTTGCAGACCCTCAACTTATCGACTCTTCGACGATGAGAAGCGCAAATAGACTTGGAACCGCGGCTGCGTCGGCTTGGGGTCCTGATACGCGTGAAGTCAACTGTTATAAGTACATTAGAGAAACGATAAATGAAACGAATCCTGATTTGATTTTGATTACCGGTGACGTTATTTACGGTGAATTTGACGACGACGGGCATTTGCTTGAGGAATTTGTTCAATTTATGGAAGGATTTGATACCCCTTGGGCGCCCGTTATGGGCAACCACGACAACGAATCTTTGAAGGGAGCGGATTGGATTTGTGAACAATACGAAAATGCGCCTAATTGTATGTTTAAAAGAGGCGATATTTCCGGTAACGGTAACTATACGATTGGCATTAGACAAGGCGGTGAATTGAAACGTGTATTCTTGAATATGGATACCAACGGTTGTACGGGTGCTCCCCAATCGGATAAAGACGCAAATAAAACGATTCATCAATATAACAACAGTTGGAATTATTCCGTTGGTGCGTACGGCTTACAAAAAGACCAAGTAGAATGGTTCCAAGAAACTGTCGATTCTATTAAAGCCCAAGTTCCCGATATAAAGATTTCTTTTCACTTCCATATTGCAATGATGTATTTCGCTGAGGCGTACAACAATGCATACAAGAGTAAGGTTGGCGATCCCGTTGCGCAATATCAAAATACTTCGGGCGCGTATTATAATGGCTCTTCGGGCAAGGTTTTATATCCTGAACGCGTAGCTGGACACGGGGAAAGCGATTTCGGTACGTTAATATGGTTGTGTCAAGCGCAAACCCCCGATTTCTGGGATAGCGCAAAGACGTATACGAACTCTGGTGACGCACCGCATACCATCTATAACAAGATGAAAGCAGTGGGGACCGATTCTATTTTCGTAGGGCATTA
Organism: Clostridiales bacterium; assembly: GCA_015055865.1. Lineage (GTDB taxonomy): Bacteria > Bacillota > Clostridia > Christensenellales > Borkfalkiaceae > Scatosoma. Next base: position 45,765 of record SVHK01000004.1, read on the forward strand.
CCATTCGAATAGTGTAAGTATCGTTTACGACGGTATTCGTTTCCAATACGGTCAAAAGAGCAGTACGTTCGATAATACGCAATGTATTAATGAAAGTACCGGCGCGATTACCGGCCCGACATATTTATGGAATAATCCTCCGGCAGGTTTGACGCCGTTGGTTGGCGGTACGGTTATTCCCCTTGATAAGGAAACCGGTGAAATTGTAAACCCGTATATCTACTATTGCTCGGGCGCAGGGAAAGAAGTGAACTGGGCTAAATGGAAGAAATAAGATAGAATAAGTAAAAAATACAGCGGTGAAAATCCGCTGTATTTTAGCAAAGGAGAGAGAAATGGGAGAAAGAAAATTTGAGAAATTAGGCGTTTTGGTTTCTTCTTGCGGTACGCTTCGTTCCGTGGATACCTTAAAAGAATTTATCGATTATCTTGCAAAATTAAATTACAATACCTTCTATTTGGAGATTACTGCAGGGTACGGGTTGGAAGGAGAGCCGTTCTTTGCTTATCTTCGCGCAAAGTACACTAATGAAGAAATGAAGGAATTGGACGCGTATGCGAAGGAAAGGGGGATTACGATGATTCCCACGATTCAAACCTTGGCGCATTTAGGGTTTATGTTCCGTTGGCCACCCTATTTACCCCTTCGTGATATTGACGAAATTTTGAGAGTAGGCGAACCGCGCGTTTACGAAATCGTTGAAAAGATGATTAAGACGATGTCGGAATGTTTCTCTTCGAAAATTATTCACCTTGGTATGGACGAAGCATTCCAACTTGGCAGGGGTACGTATTACGATAAAAACGGACCGAGAAACCGCGTGGATATTATGCAAGAACACGTTGCCAAAGTGCTTGAAATTTGCAAAAAGTACGGCGTAAAAACGGAAATGTGGGGGGATATGTATATCCGTATGGCGTACGGCGCGTACGAACGCGGTCCGATGACTTTTGATAAGTCGGAAGAAGTCAGAAAGAGTATCGACCCGAACGTAAAAATTCATTATTGGGATTATTACAGCACGGAAAAGGACCATTACGTCAACTTTATTGAGAAATTCCAAAAGATTACCGACAATATCGTGTTTGACGGGGGCGTGTGGGATTATATCGGCTACAACGTAAACAATTCTTATAGCCTTAAAATTACGGAAGCCGCGTTTGAAGCTTGCATAGAAAAAGGCATTAAAGAAGCTACCATTACGATATGGGGTGGGGATTCCGTCAACGAAAGTTCGTTGTGGGCAACGATGCCTACCCTTGTGGCCGCGTCAGAATTTGCGCACGGCAATCACGATTTTGAGAAGATAAAATCCCGTTTCAAAGCGTTGATGGGTGTGGATTTTGATGCGTTTATGGCGCTTGAAAAAGCGGACCAATTAAAGCCGAGAGATAAGAACAACGAAATGTGTTCACCGACCAAATATTTGCTTTACAACGACGTGTTTGCCGGAATGTACGATTCGACGATTGACCAAAGCGAAAGACATATTTTCCAAGAAGCGGCTGAGATTTTAGTGCCCTATCTTGACGACCCGAAATGGGGGTACATTTTCCGTAAAGCAAAGGCGCTTGCCGAAGTAATGGAATATAAATTCGATTTGGGCGTAAGAACGAGAAAAGCGTATCTTGAAAACGACAAGGGTGAATTGAAAAATCTTGCGAATAACGTCTACCCGTTGGTAGTGGAACGTATTGAAAAATTCTACGAAACCTTTAGGGTGTATTGGTATCGTGAAAATATGCAAAACGGTTTTGAAGTTATGGACGTACGTTTTGGCGGTTTGATTCAAAGGTTGAAAAATTGCGCGAGATTGTTGCTCGAATATTGCGACGGCAAAGTGGAAAGATTGGCGGAATTGGAACAAAAAATCGTCGATTATATCGACGGTTCGGATACCTACACGACGGGCGCGTTTATGGAAAACGGATATATGGACGAAGTAAGCGTATTGCGTTTATAAAAGGAAAAAATAAAAAACGTCTACTCACAAGAGATTGTCGAGTAGACGTTTTTTAATCAAATAACCGAACTGTTATTTTTTGGAAGCGAATTGATTTTTTGCTCTCCACGCGGACGGGGAAAGGGAAAATCTTTGGGTGAATTGTTGAATGAAATTTTTGGGAGAACTGTATCCTACCATATTGGAAATATCCAAAATTTTCAAATTGGTATTCATCAATAAGAAGGACGCGCGGTTTACTTTTTGTTCGTTGAAGAAATTGATAATCGTTTGCTTGAAGTATTTTTTAAATTCTCTGCAAATATATCCGTGACTGTAAGGAACTTTTTCCGCAAGCTCCTCGACGGTATAAACGAAATTTTCGGGTTTTTTCAATTCTTTTACGAATTCGTTTAACCACGCCGGACAAGACGGCGGGGTTTTCGTTAATTGATAAGCGATGAGCAAATCAAGCGAAAGGGAAAAAGGAATTGCTTTCATCGTTTGTGAAAAAATCGTCGATTGAGCGTCAAACGAATTTAACGTTTCTTCAATGTGTTTGAGCATAGAAGACGAGATTGGGAAGCAAACGGGCATAGACGGGTTGAATAATTCGTCGTAAAGCTCCGGTGAAACGATATTACAATAGTTTTTCATGTCCGCATCTACGACGTAAAAGTCGCGATGGCTAGAGTAGTCGCCGTCGGCTTTTTTGACGAAACAATGCTTATCTTTAAGCGGACGCAAAAAACAAACCGTCCCTGCGGTTAAAACGGAATTTTTTCCGTTGACGGTATGTATTCTCTCGCCGGTTAAAATCAAAAAGATTTCCCAAAAAGTATGGTTGTGCAATTCGTTATAAGGGACTTGCACGTAATTGGTATTAGAAAGATTTAAAATTTCGGATTCAGTATAAGTAATCATAAGCGTTCTTTTGCGGATGAAAATCGTGGGTACGATAAAAATCCTTTTATTTACCTTAATTATAGAATATTAAAGACAACCGCAACGTGGTATTTAATTGTATTGTAACATAAACGTTATGACTTGTCAAGAAAGTTTTACGAAATTTCACTTATTTTTTTCGTTTTTTTCTGCGCAAATCACAAGGTTAAAAAAAGTAAACAATTGTATAAAAAACGGGTTGAAAGAGCTATATTTTTTATGATATAATAAAGAAAAAAGTTATCGGCAATAGAATATTTGCGCGATAAATGGAGGTAAAAAGATGAAAAAAGTTGTTGCAAGTATACTTAGTGTACTTACTGTAGCGTCCTGTTTTGCAGGCGTTGCGTGTACGCCTACTACGGGCGCGGATGATCCCAATGCTCTTGTAATCGAATATTACAAAGCGGGCTACGGTTCCGAATGGATTACCAATTTGGCGGCGGAACACAAAAAACGCACGGGTCAAGAAGTAGTTCTTCTTCCTCGTTCTGGTCAAGCTGGTTTGGACGCGATGGCTACTTCGTTGCGCTCGGGAACGGCGGAAACGGACCTTTTCTTTGTTTCCAGTCCTTCTTTCTCGGACGTATATAGAGGTACTGTTTCGGCAAACGGCAAAACGTACGATTCTTGGTTTGCAGACCTTACTGACGTGTATACCGGTGAAATCGAAGGTGAAGGCGTTACCGTTGGCGACAAGATGTTCGATTATTTTGAAGAATATTTCAAGATGGGCGCAGACGGTAAGTATTACGATAACAAGTACTATTTCTTCCCTTACGTTACGGGTGCTATTGGTTTCGTCGTAAACGTTGACAAGTGGAACAGCGTTGTTGGCGCGAACGTAGAATATCCGAGAACGACGAACGAATTGCTTGAACTTTGTGCAGACGTAAAAGATGAAGTTGCTCCTTTCATTTACTCGTTGGGCGACGAGTATTGGACGGCAATTTTGCCTTTGTTTATTAATCAATACGAAGGCAACGCAAGAATGGATAAGTTCTATCAAGGCTACGGTCCCGACCAAGAAAGCCGTTACGATACGAACATGGTTGCTTACACCGGTTTCAAGCGCGCGCTCGAATTCTTCGACGAATTGCTTGACGATGCCAACGGTTATATGCACAAAGACAGTAAGTCGATGAGCTTTATGAATATGCAAGGCGCGTTCTTGGGTGGCAACGCTTTGTTTAACGTAAACGGCGACTGGTTGGAACGTGAAATGATCACCAACTATCCCAACGCAAACATCGAAATGATGAAGACGCCTATTTTGAGCTCTATTGTAGAAAAATGTAGCTTTAATAGCGACGCGAACAAAGAAACCATTCTTCGTAACATCATCGATTACGTAGACGGTAAGACGACGACCGCGCCTTCGGGTTGCACTCCTACGGATATCGAAATTATCCGTGAAGCAAGAAGCGTAGAATACGTTACCGGTACTGGTAGCACGTCTTTCGTTCCCAGCTATAGTAACCAAATCGACAACGCGAAGAAGTTCTTGAAGATGATGGCGTCTGACGAAGGTATGCTTATCTTCCGTAACGGTACGAACGGTTGCGAAATGCCTTTCAACTATACTGATGCAAACAAGGCTGTTAATGCAAACGCATCCGTATTCCGTAAGTCCGTTAACGAAGTTCTTGGTGCGTCTACGGCAAGATTCGTAAACCAAAAAGATAAGATTTTCTCGATTGGTGGTCTTAACGTAATGTTGTTCAGCAACAAGTACGGTCGTTTTGTAAACGCGTTCACGTCTGGTGGCGTTACCGCAGAACAATATTATAACGAAGAAGTTGCTAAAGTAAACAGCATGTTGGACGGCGCTAAGCAACAAGCGAATATTAGATAAAATAGCATAACCAAGTCATATAGTCCGAACTAAGCTTTCATTGAAATTCTGCTTGCCTAAAACGACGCGATTTAGGGTTGTTTTAGGCAGGTTCGGATTGTATTGTCTTGGTTAAAATTTTTTAAAAACGAAATCAAAAGACAAAAAATAAATTCTTTTAAAAAAGTTCAAATTTCCGTTGTTTTATGATAAGGATATAGGAAGTTTGTCTTTGATAAATAAAAAGTCTAAAGGAGCTTTTGAAATGAAGAAAAACATTGTAAAAAAGGGCGTAGCGTTAGGTTGTGCGCTCGTGATGTCGATGAGTCTTGCTAGTTGTTTCGATTTTAGTACTTCTGGCGGAAACGACGGTTACGAAGTTTGGACGACCTATAACACCAAGAAAGTTTTACGTGACGTAGAATTGACTACCGATTGCGTAAAAATGGAAAAGGGTATTAACGTTAAGATGGCGAAAAACGAATCCGAATTTGGTTCGCTCTACATAACGACCAAAGATAAGGGTATTAACAAATTCGATTTAATTCCTCAAGCTCTTACCAACGCCAACGGCGATGAAATTCCCGTTGAGCAAATGGAAGTTATGGCTCAAAGATACATCGAAATTTCCCTTAAGTCTAGAGGTAACTACTTAGAAGAATTCCCTCTCGGTAGTTATGCTCCCGACGCTATCGTTGGTATGGAATATTACAAAGAAGCAGGGGAAAATAAAATCGCGCCTAACAGCAACCAAGGTATTACGGTAGATTTCAAGACGACCAAAGATACGCCTGCAGGCGTATACACGGGTACGTTCTTCCTTGTCCTTGACGATGAAATCATCGACATCCCCGTAAGCGTTACCGTTTGGGATTATTCGCTTCCCGAAAAGGCAACCACGACGACTTGCGTTCTCATTTATGAAAACCAACTCGTACAAGGCGAGTTGACAAGTGTAGAAGAAGAAGTGGACGCTTGGTATAGAGTATATTACGAACAAGCGCTCGAATATAGAATGAACCCGTACATGGTGCCTGAATCGACGGTTAGCCCTAGTAAGTTCGTAGAAAACGTTCTTAAATATTTCGACCATCCGAAATTTACGTCGTTCGGTTTGCCTCACCAAACGTTCTTGCCTACTAGCCCTACGTATACTAACTCTTTCAATTATGCGGAAAATGCAGGTTACTTCGTGAACGAAGACGGTTCGCGTGATACTGCTAAGGTTGCTAGATATTACGGCTGTATGGACTACTGGTTCGACTGCTTGTACTATTTGGGCGTAGAAGCGTCTGAATCCGGTAAGAACTATTTCGAACAATGCTATATTTATCCTATCGACGAACCGGAAGGCGAAGAATCTTTAAGAGTTGCAATCGAATGGATGCAAGACTTAAGACAACTCAAAAACGACGTAGCCGATAAACTTATCGAAGACGGTTATTTTAGCGATGGCGATGAAATCGTTGAAAGCGTACGCGACGTTGACGTTATTTGTACGGCGCTCGGCGACGAACCTGCGTTAGCTGAATTCGATATTTGTTACGTTCCGCAATTGCACGAAATCGAAGATTACTCTATTCAAACGAGTATTGAAAAACACGCGGAGAATAACGATAATCCTCTTTGGTATTATACGCAAATCGACCCTGCTGCTCCCGCTCCTACCAGTCACATTGACGACTTCTTGGTATCGGGCAGAATTATGAAGTGGGTACAAAAATATTACAACATCGACGCTTGGCTCAACTGGATGTACAACGCGTATATGCAAATTCAAGGCTGGGGCTCGGCGTATAAAGCGGTTAACGCATACGACGAAATTTCCAGAAACTTGGGTAGTGCAGTAGGTGCAATGGGCGACGGTTATTTCGTATACCCTGCGGCTAAATACGGCGCAGATGCTCCCATTAAATCGTTGCGTTTGCTTGCGCATAGAGACGGCGAAGAAGATTTAGAAGTACTTAGATATCTTGATACGTTGTATGCAGAATACGAAACCTACTACGGTTTGGAAGAAGGCACGTTGAATGTAAACGACGTTTTGAAGGGCGTATACGATAAGATTTTCTGCCGTTCGACCGCGTTTAGCGACGACGCAATCTTCGACGAATGTAGAGAAGCGTTGAAAGACGCAATCCTTCGCGTAACGCATGAAGACAACAAGTTCATCTACAACGTTAAATATCAAGGTAAAGAAGCAACGTATACTTTCTATACCGCTTCTGATTATCAATTGAAGGTTGACGGTCAAGCGTTGACGCCTACGACTTGTGGGGAAGGTTATAAATATACCTATACGTTGGACGCATCGACCAAATCTCTTTTGAGTAGCGTTGAATTGGTAAAAGGTGAAACGACGAAGACGATTGAGCTTTATGAAAAAGCTAGCACGAAAGCTATTGATTTGACTTCGAGCGAAGTGAACGTTACGGTATCGGATAACAGCTCTTATCAAGCAAAAGACACGGGTTATGCGTTCACGATTAAGAGTGATGCTAATAACGAGTATTTCATTCCTCAAATTAAGTTTACTTCGGGTGTTCCCAATACCTTCCAAGTTATCGAATTAGACGTAAAGAATACGAAGAACGAAGCCGTTAAGATGAAGCTTAAGATTACTTCTACGAGCGGAATTTCCGTAACCAAAGAAATCGGTTTGACGGCAAACACGGCGCGTACGGTAGAAGTCTATAACGCTTTGTCTGCCGGTAGCAAAGTAGCGTCTATAAGTATCGTATTTGAAAACCAAACGTTGGTAGACGGCAACTTTGAAATGATTAACGATCGTACGATTGAAATCATGGGTATGAGAGTAAAATAGGAGTAAAAATATGAAAAAATTTTTATTAGCAGTTTTATCAGTACTTGGTGTTTCTTGTTTAGCATTGGGCGCTTCGTGTATTCAAAACGAAGACCCTAATAGTTCCACGGAACAAACTCCGCAAACCGACGTCGTTGTTCTTAACGGGTTCAACCGCTACGAAGACGTAGCCGTCATCTATCTTGATCCCGCAACGTTCGACGGTTCGTTTAAACTTAATGACAACTCGGATTATTTCGTAGAAGGCGGTGCTTCTTATAAGATTTATATCGCGAATACGAAAGTAAACCAACCCAACTTGAAACTTTCTGCTGGTGGATTAAAGAGCGACATCACCGACGTAACGGAATTCGGCTTGTACGTATATAACGAAAACGATTACTCGTTTGACATTATCGTTACAGCGTATGCAGGCGACACGGTTGTGTGCGCGCCCGTCGCAACGGTTGCGCCCGGTGCGAACAATCTTACGTTCCCCATCAATAGAGCGCTCGTTCAAAAGTCCGGTAAAGTTGTTACCGATTATAGTATTTCGTTCTCTGGTTTAAAGAGTAAGACGACTTTGTATTTTGACAATTTCCACGTAAAGACCACGACCGCTCCGGTTGTTCTTCCCGCTGCAGTTTCGGAAATTATTACCGCTATTGATAGATTTACGGAAGATACGTCTAAAGAAACGTTGGAAGGCGTTATGATGCAATACAACGCGCTTTCGGCAGAAGATAAAAAATGCGTAACCAATTACGAAAGATTGTCTTCGTTGCTTACGTCGCATTGGTTGCAAGACATTGCGCAAGCGCAAGTGAACGACCCTGAAACCTTGCTTTACTTCGACCGTATGTTCGGTACGTTGCAAGTAAGTAAAGGTGGCCCTGGTATTTCTTCTTATTCGTATAGTACCGCAATGAAATACGGCGAAGAAGCCGGTTCGATGAAAGTAGATTTCGAAATAACTTCGACCAACTGGGTATCTTTGTATACGACGGCAACGACGTCGATTGAAGAAGAAAATATCGAGTTCTACGTATATAACGATTCCGACCAATACAAAGCAATGTGTTTGGGTTGGAACGTACCGTTCAACAGCAACTACGCAGGTTATATGGAACTTGCTCCTCACGAATGGACGAAAGTTCTTATGAAGTCTGAGAAATTCACCAACGTTGGTGCTCCTAGTGGTGTAATTCAAATTTGCGGTTTGAGCGATTTGACGAATAGAAGCGGTCAAGCTCCCGACGGTAGCTTGTACTTCTCTTCCTTCAAGAAACAAGACAACTCGAAACAAGTTATTGAAGCAAGAACGGGCGATGAAGCAAACACCTTGTTCTTCTTCGACAGAGACCTTGGTTTGAACCAAGTAGTTGAAACGGGTGGTTTCAAAGAACTCTCTACCGATACGGTATTCAACGGTGAATCCGGCGCGTTGAAGATGACTTATACCGGTCAAAAACAACCGACGCTTGCTTTGGAATTGGCGAAATATCCGTTCAACGAAGACGATTACGTCGTTATGAACGTTTATCCTGACGTAAACACCGATTACGTACAAGTTACGGTAGGTACGTTGTACGGTACGCGTGCTTTAAACAACAAGTGGACGACGATGATTATTCCTGCAAAGGCGTTTAATTCAGCGACGTATTTCTTGGTTCAATTCATTAACGACGGCGGTTCTAGCACGGGTGACAATTGGATTGAAGGCGAAGGTTCGGTTTACTTCACGAAAGCGAAAGTATATTCGGGCGACCAATTAAGAAACTTGACCGGTACGTACGACTATCTCACGCAGTATACGAATCTTTCGGCTACGATACAAGCGAACGCAGATATTAGTAAGGTTGAAGCAGTAGCGGACGATTTCGAATATAACGTTGGTTCTACGAAGTTCGTAGGTAAAGTAGATTACTACGATAGAGGTACGTTCTCTTACAATCCTATCGTTTACGGTTCTTGGTACGACGCAGACGTTGCATTGGTTGGTAATGCGATTCGTTTCTATGCAAGAGCGAACATTTCTGCCGCGATAACCTCGCAAAAGACGGCAATCGGTATGGAACTTAAGGATAGCGTAGATTGTAGCGGTAAGACGTTGTATATCGTTGCAAGTGGTTTGATAGACAAAGAAGACGTTGACGATTTGGCTATTCAACTTATGTCGGCAAGAGACGCAACGGGCGAAGGCAACGATAAGATTTACGCTACGTCGGTTGAAGTATTGGCAGACGGTTACGTAAGATACGGATTTGACGTTAGTGGCGTTGATTTCGATGTGAAGTATTTACGCCTTTGGACGGGACACGATCTTAATTGCATCAACGTTGACTATGAAGCAGTAACCATTAGAGATATTTCTTTTGGTGCTTAAGACTAATTAAAAAAAGCGCGCAAATTATCCCACGCGGATAATTTGCGCGTGAAAAAGTTAAAAAACAAACAAAAGTCGGTTAATTTTTAATGATTACGACTTATTAAAATCAGATTTACGATAAACCGAATAGCAAATTCAGTTTTTCCCGATACAATGTTGCATCGGGAAAAACCTAATATATAGGAGGCTATATGTATAATGTAATGGGCGAAAAGAAGAAAGATATCGGCGCGCTTGTTTTCATCATTTCGATGTTAATTATTCCAATCGTGATGTTTTTGTTCTTTTACGTATATATCAATTTCAACTCCATTTTAATGGCGTTTCAAATTCCGTTGTACGACGGGCTTGGCGGTTTCGAATGGGGTTTAGACAATTTCGAAAAAGTTTTTGAACAATTTTCTAATTCAGACGAAGATTTGTGGGCGTATTTAGGCAACACGGCTATTTTCTTTTTTACGGATACCTTCGTTAGCTTGCCGTTATCCCTTGTAATATGCTACTTTATTTATAAAAAAATAGCGGGCTATCAAGCGTTTAGAACGATTATTTATTTGCCTGTTATTATTACGACTACTATTTTTGCAACCTTGTACAAAGGCATGATTGAAGCAGGTGGTCCTTTACAGGCATTGTATGCGCAATGGGGCGTTGAACCGCCTTCTACCTTCGTCATGGCGGAAGAATTCGCGTTGAAAACTATGTTGATTTTCGTTATTTATACGGGGCTTGGCGGTAGATTCGTATTGTTTGGCGGTGCGATGAATTCCATCGACTCGTCTATCATTGACGCAGGTAAAATTGACGGGGCTAGTCCGTTTAGAGAATTAGTTTCTATTATCGTGCCTTGTATTTGGCCTACGTTGTCTACGATGCTTTTGTTGTGTTCGACGGGTATTTTCACGGCGAGCGGACCTTCGTTGTTGTTCGATAAAGGTGATTACGGTACGAAGACCATCAGCTATTGGATTTACGATATTACCTCCGGTAGCGGTAGCGCGGGCGAGAGCGTAGAGCTTGCTTCGGCAATCGGTTTAGTATTTACCTTATTAGGACTTCCTATTGTATTGGTCGTTAAGAAACTTACTGGTATTACGGAGGATAATTAATAATGGAAAAAATTAAGAGAACAAAAGGGGAACAAGTATTGTATTGTTTCGTATTTACGGTACTTACTATCTATTCGATTTTTATTTTGTATCATTTCTATTTCCTTTTACAGCTTGCGACCAAAGGTAATGCGGTTGAATACTACGACGCGGTTATAGTCGACACACTTGCTACTTGGAGCGATAATTTTACTTTGAACAATTTTACTAAGGCGTTTACTGCATTGACGGACGATTACGGCAATACGTTCTTGGGAATGACTTTCAACTCCATTTGGTTCTCCGTGGGTAGTATGGTTATTTCGCTTTTCTTTGAAAGTGCGGTTACGTATATCATTTGTAAATATAATTTCAGGGGTAGAACGTTACTTTACAACCTTGTTATTTTCCGTTTGATGTTGCCGATCGTTGGTTCGTTGCCTTCGGCGTATCGCGTCTATAAGGCGGCGGGCTTATTAAACTCGCCTAAAATCTTAATTACGGCGATGGACGCGTTGACTGGCGCGAACTTCTTGATTATGTATTCTTTCTATAAAGGAATTTCTTGGGATTACGCAGAAGCGGCGTTTATTGACGGCGCGAACCATTTCCAAGTTTATTTCCAAATTATGGTAAGAATGGCTTTGCCTGCAATTAGCGTATTGTTTATCACCGGCTTTATCGGGCGTTGGAACGAATATATGACGATTAGTATCTTTATGCCTCAATTGCCTACGCTTTCTTACGGTTTGTATATGTTTGAACAAAACATGAAATACAGCGGTGGCGATATGCCCGTATATTTCGCAGGCGTATTGATTGCGGCGATTCCTTGTATTACGCTCTTTATCATTTTCCAAAACTCCATTATGCAAACCGTGCATATGGGTGGTTTGAAAGGTTAATTAAGGCGAATCAATAACACTTGTCGTAATATAATACCGACGAGCTCAAAAGGATTTAAAATATCCGTTTGGGCTCGTTCGGATTATACTGACTTAGCTAATTTTAGCGATTTATTTTGTTCTTTTCCGATAGGAGGATAGCGATGAAAGAGAAAACGATTCAAGCAACGGGGATTCCGTTTTGGTCTTGGAACGACGAGCTTGAGGTGGATAAACTCGTCAAGCAAATCAACGAGATGCATAAAAACGGTTACGGTGGTTTCTTTATGCACGCCCGTTCAGGGTTAAAAACGGAATATTTAAAAGATAAATGGTTCGATTGCGTTCGCGCTTGCTGTGAAGAAGCCAAGAAATTGGGTATGCAAGCGTGGTTGTACGATGAAAACGGTTGGCCTAGTGGGTTCGTTGGCGGTAAATTGCTCGAAACGAAAGCTTTCCGATTGCATTATTTAACGCATACGATTGGGGAGTTTGACGAAAAAGCGACTTTCCATTACCGTATGGACGGGGATAAATTGAAGCGTGCTAAAGAAAAAGCGGACGGAACGTTTATAAACGTTTTCGACCACGAATCGGTTTCGATGGTGGACGTTGCCAACGGCGACGTGGTAGACGCTTTTATCCAAGAAACGCACGAAAAATATAAGCAAGAATTAAACGACATTTCAAACGACGTCGTTGGTTTTTTCACGGACGAACCGCAGTATTGTAGTTTGGGCGGAGCTCCGTTTCCGACTTTAATTCAATCGTATTTTAAAGAAAAATACAACGAAGACGTGTTGGAGAATTTGGGGTTGCTTTTTGCCAAGAAGAAAGGCTACGAACTGTTCCGTTATCGTTATTATAAAGGTTGTCAAGAACTTTTCCTTAACAATTTTGCGAAGAAAGTGTACGATTGGCACGATGAAAACGGTTTGAAACTTACGGGGCATTACGTTGAAGAGCGAACGATGTTCACGCAAATGTTGAATAATGCGGGGATTATGCCGTATTATGAATTTATGCATATGCCCGGTATCGATTGGCTTTGTCGTAGATATCTTCGAGTTTCCGCAATTAGACAGTTGACCAGCGTCACCGCGCAACTTGAAAGAGAATACGCGTTGACGGAAACGTTTGCTATGACCGGTTGGGACGTTACGCCCAAAGAGTTGAAGAGTATTGCTGATTATCAATACAATTACGGCGTGAACGTGATGTGCCAACACTTGTTGCCTTACTCCGAACGCGGAGAGAGAAAGAACGATTATCCTGCGCATTTTACGCCTTTTAACGCTTGGTATAAACGCGGGATTAAGGAGTTTAATCGCTATTTCGACGCATTGGGACAATGGATACGGGATAGCAAAGAAAACGTTCGCGTAGGCGTACTTTGTACCATTCGTAGCGCGTATTTGGATTACGATTATTCGGATTGGAACAGTACGGAAGGATTAGATATTAGCTATATTGACGACGCTTGCGAAAACCTTGCAAATCACCGCGTTGCTTTCCATATCTTAGACGAAACCTTGCTTGGTAAATATGGTGGCGTAAAAGACGGAAAGATTACGTTGGGCGCTTGCGAATACGAAACGCTCGTATTGCCTAAGACTTTCGTCGTTGACAAGGCTACGGACGAAATTTTCCGCAAGTTCGTTGCGCAAGGCGGTAAAGTGTTATTATTAGACGGGAAACCGAGTTTGGTAGAAGGTTTCCCCAGCGATTTCTCTTATCTTGAAACGAACGTTACTTGGGAAGAGATTTACGCGCAAAACGACTATAAAGTATCTTCGGATTCTAAGTTTTTACATACGTCTTTGCGTACGGTCAACGGCAAGCAATACGTGTTTGCAGTGAACGTAGGCGAAGAAGAAATCGTAACGAGTTTCACCGTAGGGAAAACGAGTTTAAACGCTGTTTACGACGTAGTAAGCGACGAATTTCGTTGTATTGGAAGCTATTTCGTGATTCCGCCGAAAGAATCGATTATCGTTTGCGAATATCCAGGAGCGCAACCGTTGATTGAGTCGTTTGAAACGATAGAGATAGGCTCGGGCGAGTATTCGGTCGTGGATTACAACGCGAATTATTTGGCGTTAGACTTTGCTCGTCTTTCTTACGACGGAGAGAATTTCGAAGAACCGAGATCTATTCCCGGTATTTTCAATAAATTGCTTTCTGAACGCTATAACGGGGATATTACGTTAAAATATACCTTTACGGTAAAAGAAGTGCCGAACGATATTTCCTTGCTAATGGAGGACGTGGAGCAAGCGAACGTAACTTTGAACGGAAAACCGATTGCGTTTGAGGGGACGTCGAAACTTGACGAAATTTATTCCATCGCAAACCTTGCAGGGAAAATAGTTCAAGGCGAAAACGAACTGATTGTAAAGTGCAAGTTCTATCAAAACGAAAACGTTTATTACGTATTGTTTGGCGAAAACGTATCGGAAGGCTTGAAAAATTGTATGACTTACGATACGATGTTAACGGCGCCGTACCTTTCTGGTAAATTCGGGGTATATTCGAACGATTTCAGAAAAGGCGACACAGATGTTTCGTTGCACGCGGATACGTTCTATATCGCTACTTCGCCGAGAAAGGTAACGGATTTCGTGCAAGACGGATTCCCGTTCTTTGCAGGAAATATAACGGTAAAAACCGTATTCCAAGCTACTTTAGACAACGTAAAATTAAAACTCAACGGTAGATACCATTATGCGGAGATTATGGTAAACAGTAAGCCTGCGGGAACGTTGATGTTTACGGACGTTATAGACGTTTCTCCCTATATCCAAAGCGGGAAAAACAGATTGGAAATCAAATTATATTCGGGGAATAGAAACTTATTAGGACCGCACCACGTATTAAATTCGGATATAGATAACGAAGTCGGACCCGGTTTATTTGCCTTATCCGAAGATTGGGTGAGCGACGGTAGCGGTATTGGTTTTACCTCGAGATATTCCTTTGTAAAATTTGGTTTGTTTGATAAATAATTGAAAAAGAGGTAGTGTATGATAAAAAGGCCTTACGATAAAACGGAAGAAGGGTGTACTTACGGGCATTATACTCCCGATACCCACGCAGGATATACGCTCACGGACGGGAATAAACTCAATTCGCCGTGGTATTACGTTTATCAAAACAGAAAAATGCTTTTATACGTGGACCAAAACGGTCCCGTAAAGATTCAACACAATCCGCCGTC
This sequence comes from Clostridiales bacterium, assembly GCA_015055865.1. Lineage (GTDB taxonomy): Bacteria > Bacillota > Clostridia > Christensenellales > Borkfalkiaceae > Scatosoma. The sequence goes on from SVHK01000004.1 coordinate 60,868, forward strand.
GGGTATTTTCGTAAGCAAAAGAGAGCTTGGCGAAACGCAAAGCAAGTGGCAGGTATGGGTGCAAGCGGACGAATTGAACGCAGGCGCGCCCGTTAGCAGTTTCAACTCGCCTTCCCTTCGTTACGACCTTGAAAAACCTGTTTTTACGGTGGATTGGCAACCTGAAAAAGCGATTTATAAATCGCAATACCCGAACGTCGATATTATCAGCGAAATTTTCATGCCGAAAGATAAAGCGACGGTTTGTATGAAAACTACGTTGGTGAATAAGACGGGTAAGGATATAGACTTTAAGGTCTATCCGACCATTTTCCCTTACGTGAACGTACCGCAAATGGTGGCTTGGGATTTGCCTGAATGGTATCTTACGTCTAAAGCGGTAAAGAACGGGAACTGTTTCTGTATCTACGGGCAAATGCGCGAGCCGTCTATGGACAAGAGCAAATATCGCGCCGTCACCTTTAATATGGACTATGACGACGATGCGGAATTTGAATTGAATATGAACAAATTCCAAGGCTCGGGGAATTTCTTCGCGCCTGAAAAAGTTCTTCAAGATTTGCCTTTCACGTACAAAGCGAAAGACGTGGAAAACACGCCTAGCCACGCGCATACGCAAGCGGTTTGGGCGATGAAATATAAGACGACGGTAAAAGCAGGCGCGAAAAAGACTTTCACGCAAGTTTTGACCGTTCAAGAAGCGAATATTTATAGCCCTGAAGAAAACGAGTTCGAGCGTAACTATTTCGACGAAGCGTTATACGTAGAAAGCGTAGCGCAAGCGAAAGCGTTTTACGAGAATATGTTCTCAAAACGTAAAATAAAAACCAGCAACCCCATTTACGATAATTTCATAAATTATTTCTCGCCCTTACAAATGTATTGGGTAGGTTCGCTTGATAGGGGTTGGCCGTCTTCAATGCGCGGAACGCGCGATGCAAGTCAAGACTTCGTAGGCATCGTACCGATGGACCCCGACTGGGCGAAAAAGACGATTTTACAGTTATTGTCGCATCAACGCACGGACGGTTGGTTCCCCCGCCAAATTAGTACGATTTCCAGACAAGCGCCACACGATATGCGTAATTTCTGCGACGGCGGTGCGTTCTTCCTTGAATTGGTCTATGAATATTTGACCTTTACGAGAAACGCGGATTTCCTTTTCGAAACGACTTGGTGGTTGGATTCGGATACGCAAAGTACGGTATTAGAACATATTTTACAATGCGTTGATTATTATATCCGTCCTGAAAACGTCGGCGAACACGGC
>SVHK01000037.1 GCA_015055865.1 Clostridiales bacterium
TAACTGGTGGCACGAGTTCGAATCTCGTCTTCTGCGCCAAAAAAAGACAGGTTTCATGCCTGTCTTTTTTTGGTGTAAAAGGCGAGTCGCTCGAACTCGTGAATTAACACGGGTTCGTGCGAGGAGCGTCGCAACGATACAAATCCAACCTTTTCTCTTGGTTTTGCGCGCGACGACACTACGAGCGTACGCGAGTAATATTGTCTTCTGCGCCAAAAAAAGACAGGTTTCATACCTGTCTTTTTTTGGTGTAAAAGGCAAGTCGCTCGAACTCGTGAATTAACACGGGTTCGTGCGAGGAGCGTCGCAACGATACAAATCCAACCTTTTCTCTTGGTTTTGCGCGCGACGACACTACGAGCGTACGCGAGTAATATTGTCTTCTGCGCCAAAAAATTCGGCAAGGTTTGGCTTGTCGAATTTTTTTATCCAAACCGCAGGTTTGGTATATCATCACGGCGTAGCCGCGCATACTCTCCCTATGCTTAAAATTTTAGCTACAAACAACTCCCCCGTTACCGCTAAGGCAACGGGGGAACTTTTTAAGTTAGATTATTCTCAAAACTTATGCTTGTGCGGGAACAACCGTAAAATCTCTAACTACGACTTGTCTATAGTAAACTTCAGCAGCATCAGCAGAAGTATAACCGGTATAGAGTCTAATAGCTTTTACTTCATAAGAACCTAAGTCGAAGCAGTAGGTCTTGTAGCCGTCGCCTTCGTCCACGATTTCTACGCCGGAATCAATTGCCTTAATGCCGGTGAGATAGCTATCACCAACGAAACCAACTTCCGTTACGTTTGCGCCGAAAAGTTGAATCTTCGTATCGTCGGTCAAGCCCCTTGCCGTTACGTACAACTTACCAGTAACAACGTTTTCAAACGTCAATTCTACTGCGCCTTCAACGCCTGCGTCGTGGTAATAGAACAATTCGCCGTCAACCAAGAACGATTCGAAATTCAACTTGGAACCGAATACACCGTCATTAGGCGTTCTCTTATGAGTACCCTTCGTCGAATAGCCGTTATAAGCAAATTGCGTTACCGCGCCGGTGAACGTCGTATTGCCAACCGTGTAAGTCTCTACAACCGAATCAGCAGTGTTCGAAAGGTCAACTACTTCGTCCGCCGTAAGAATCGTAGCGTCCGTCAAATAAATCGAACCAGCTGCCGCGCCACCACGAAGTCGGAAGTAATACCAACCACCACCATCAATAATGCTAGATACAGGAACGACTACTTTACCCCAAGTCTTGTTGGGAATAGCAGTACCAGTTGCAACATAACCAAAGTTCACCCAAACAGCAGTAGTAGGTTCTTCGAAGTCTACATAAACGTCCATTACAACGTAATCATTTTCGTGACCAGTGAAATCATAATTCCAAGTACAAACAGTTGCAGGAGCCGTATTAGGTTTCCAATACGTATACAGGTCAGTCTTACCGAGATTATCGAATTGGAGTCTCGTCGAACCTCTTTGTCCTTCAAGCTTAACGGTCGTGTCAAAGCTTCTCGTGCAAACCGTGCTAGCGGTATCCGTATGAGAAACACCTAATTCAGAGCTGTAAGCAAACACGGTGTTCGGCGATTCAACTGCTAAATCTGCTTGAAGATACGTTTGTAATTGCGTATATTCCCAAGCACCAAACAAGTAGGATTGCGTTTCGGTGATAGCGGAGAAATCGTCAACGGAAGCTTCCGTACCTTTTACTACCCAACCGTCGGCAGTTCTTCTATGACCACGGACGTAACCGTTCATACCTTCAACTGCGGCGTATTTGGAAAGTTCGCTCGTTTCAGGAGCAGTTGCAGATTCGCCGTCTTTTACGATTTCTTCCTTAGCGGGATCCGCAGTGCTACTAGGGTCGGTATAGAAAGATACCTTGTGGTATTTGGTTATATTAGTAGGAAGAGCTTTATCAGAATCCAATTCTACCGTACTGTCAACGTAAGTGTGGTATTCAACCCACGTATTTACTTCAAAGCCTTTGTTGATTTGAGTCTTTAAAGCGTCAACCTTATCAGCGTCGTCAGCTACGATGGGATAGGATTCCGTACCGAACCAACCGTCGTAAGGGCTGGTTTCATCGTTCTTCAAGATAAGCTCTGCAGCGGCGTTAGCGTCTTCAGCAGTATCCAAAGCAGCGGATTGTAAAATGCCGTATTGCGTTCTTGCGTTGTTAGCCATATCGCCGTTATTGAAGCTTGCGTATTCATAAGTAACGCCGTCGTCGCCCGTCGTTGCGATTGCAGCGACTGCTACGAGTTCGTTATCGAATTGCTCAACAGCTTCAAGGTTGGTAAGAACTGCGTTTGCATAATAGTAACCGGTGTTGGTATAAATCATATCTTCGGGGATATCGATTTGTACTTTTTTACCCAATTGGCTATATTCGCCGTCTTCGACTGCATTGAAATATTCCGCAGAAGATACAAACACGGTCAAAGCAACTTTTTCGTCTGCGTCGTTCGTTACGATTTCATCGTAAACGTTTTGACCCATTTGGACAATCCAACGCATACCGTCTTTTTGGAGCGCTACTTGCGCGCCGTAATACATTTCAAACTTATCGTTATCGACGTCAGCTTTTGCAGGAGCCGTATTCAACGCTACGCCACCGAGCGCCAACGATGCTACGCAACCGAGTGCTAATACACTAATCTTATTTTTCGTTTTCATCATCTTCTCTCCTTTGATTATTCTTCTTCGTCGTCCCCGAACGTGAAGTCAATCGCGTCCGTGCTTACGTCTTGACTTTCAGTACCGATTGGAAGCGATGCCGTAATCACGTCTTCAAACGCGAACGCAAGGAATTCCATCTTAGGCGAAACGTATTCGTTCGTCTTTTCTTTTGCCCATTTGTTTCCCATAATTTATCTCCTTTTTTATAAATTTACCGCCTAAGCGGTTATTACCTTATAAAGATTCTATATTCATTATAACACTACGTATTTTCTCACGGCAACCCTATTTTTGAACAAAATTTTCCCTTTTTTGACTTTTTCACTTTTTAACAAAAACGCTCCACGCTTTCGTTTAGAAAAGCGTGGAGCTACGTTTTTATTGCGTTTAGGCGTTATTCCAATTCAAACGCGCCGGTATAAAGTTGATAATACGTACCGCGTTGAGCAATCAACTCGTCGTGCGTACCGCGTTCGATAATTTTGCCTTTTTCAAGAACCATAATCGCGTTCGAATTTCTTACCGTGGAAAGACGGTGCGCAATAACGAATACCGTTCTGCCTTGCATCAATTTATCCATACCGTCCGTTACTAACGCTTCGGTATGTGAGTCGATAGAAGAAGTCGCTTCGTCCAAAATCATTACGGGGGGATTGGCTACCGCCGCCCGCGCAATCGATAATAATTGGCGTTGACCCTGCGATAGATTAGAGCCGTTGTTCGTCAACAGCGTTTCGTACCCGTCGGGAAGACGGCGAATGAAATCGTCCGCATTCGCAAGCTTCGCGGCGCTGATACATTCTTCGTCCGTTGCGTCTAATCTACCGTAACGGATATTATCCATTACCGTGCCCGTGAATAAGTTTACGTCCTGCAACACGACCCCGAGAGAGCGACGTAAATCACTCTTTTTGATTTTGTTGATATTAATGCTGTCGTAACGGATTTTTCCGTCCGCGATGTCGTAAAAACGGTTGATTAGGTTGGTAACGGTCGTTTTGCCCGCGCCCGTCGCACCGACGAACGCTATCTTTTGACCGGGTTTTGCGTACAACGAAACGTCCGTCAACACTTGTTTTTCGGGTACGTAGCCGAAATCGACCTTATCCATTACGATTTCGCCTTTAAGCTCAACGTAAGAAATCGTATCGTCCGCCTTGTGGTAGTGTTTCCACGCCCAAAGCCCCGTGCGTTCGGTGGTTTCGGTGAGTTCGCCGTTTTCCAAGCGTTGTGCGTTTACGAGCGTAACATAGCCTTCGTCAAACTCGGGCTGTTCGTCCATCAACGTAAACACACGGCTCGCACCTGCCAAGCCCATCGCTATCATTGAAACTTGTTGGGACATTTGGTTTATCGTCATCGTGAACGAGCGCGACATACCCAAGAACACAACGACTACGCCCACGCCGAGCGGAACTACGCCGTTAAAGATACTACTAACGCCGACGTTGGGAAGTCCGCTCATCAAGAGTAAACCGCCGATAATGGTTAAAAGGACGTAATTAAAATTCCCGATATTGCCAAGAATCGGGCCGAGAATATTACCGTACGTATTCGCTCGAACGCTGTCAGAATACAGTTTGTCGTTGAGTACGTCGAATTTTTCTTTGGCTTTTTCTTCGTGGGTAAAGACTTTGACAACCTTTTGACCTTTCATCATCTCTTCGACGAAGCCTTCTTCTTCTGCGAGCGATTGTTGACGCGCGACCATATATTTCGCACTACCACCGCCTATCGTTTTGATAATAAACGTCATTGCAAACGTACATACCGCGACGACGAACGAGAGCCACAAGCTATACCAAAGCATTAACCCAATCGAAAAAATCAACGTCAAACTGCTTGATACGAGCGACGGGAAGGACTGACCGATTAATTGACGGGTTGCGTCCGTGTCGTTGGTATAGGTACTCATAATCTCGCCGTGAGCGTGAGTGTCGAAATATTTAATGGGGAGCTCCTGCATTTTTGCGAACATATCCGAACGTAAATGATAGAGCATACCTTGAGTTACGACCGCCATAATACGGTTGTAGGTGAAGTTCGACACCACGATAACCGCGTAGGCGCCGACCATTATTAAAATTAAATTCATAAGCCGATCGGCAACCGCGCCAAATCCGCTATGCACGCCGACGGGGATTATTTCGTCGATGACCGTTTGTAAAAATACCGAACCGACCAAGTTCGTCGTTGAATTGATTAAAACGCAGACGAGCGCGACGACGATTTGCCATTTATAGTACTTAAACAACGTTTGTACAAGTCGTTTTGCCGTACCCTTTTTTATCGCGCCTTTGGGTACGGGCATACCCCTGCCCCCACGCATCGGTCTAATTGGACGGGGTTTGCTTTCAAAACCGCTGTTCTTTTCTTCACTCATTGTCCGCGCCCCCTTCCGTCTTTTTCTTGGTTTGTTCTTCGTAGATTTCTTTATAAATCGAGCTCGTTTGCATTAGTTCGGTATGGTTACCGCACGCGATTATTTTTCCGCCGTCAAGGATAATAATTTTATCCGCGTTCTCTACCGACGATACGCGTTGCGCGATTATTATCTTCGTCGTGTCGGGAATTTCTTCCGCAAACGCTTTTCTAATCAGCGCGTCCGTTTTGGTATCGACTGCGCTCGTCGAGTCGTCCAAAACCAAAATCTTGGGTTTTCTAAGCAACGCTCTCGCAATGCAAAGGCGTTGTTTTTGTCCGCCTGAAACGTTCGTTCCGCCCTGTTCGATATACGTGTCGTACCCGTCGGGGAAGTTTTTTATAAATTCGTCCGCTTGCGCGAGTTTGCACACGCGTTCGATTTCTTCGTCCGTCGCGTTCTCGTCGCCCCAACGCAAGTTGTCTTTTATCGTACCCGAGAACAAAACGTTCTTTTGCAATACGACCGAAACTTCTTTACGCAAAACCTCCAAATCGTATTCCTTTACGTTCACTCCGCCGACGTATACCGCGCCCTCCGTCGCATCGTAAAGACGCGGGATTAATTGGATAAAGGTCGTTTTTGAAGAGCCCGTACCGCCTAAAACGCCTATCGTTGAGCCAGACTCTATCTCTAAATCTATGCCCGAGAGCGCGTTTTCCTGCGCCGTTTGAGAGTATTTGAAAAATACGTTTTCAAATTTGATAGAGCCGTCTTTAACTTCTTTCACGCCGTTTTCGGGGCTTAATACGTCTGCCTGTTCGTTCAATACTTCGCTAATACGTCTTGCCGATTCCAACGACATCGTGAGCATTACGAATACCATCGAGAACATCATACACGCCGACAAAATTTGCACGCCGTAAGTAATCAACGCCGAAAGTTCGGTCGGGACGAACGAACCGTTGAGTGTCGCCGAGTCAATAATCGTTTTCGCGCCAAGATAGGTTATCAATACGGACGCAAAATTGATAAAGCAGGTCATAATCGGGCTATTGAGCGCGATTATTTTTTCCGCGCGCGTGAAGTCGTTTCTAACTTCCCCTGCCGCTTTATTGAATTTTTCTTTTTCATAGTTTTCTCGCACAAACGATTTTACGACTCTAATCCCGCCTACGTTTTCTTGTACGGAATTATTGAGCGCGTCGTATTTTTTAAAAATACGTTTGAAAAACGGCATTACCACGCGCGCTATCGCGATTAAGAAAAAGGCAAGGAAAGGCACGATTACTACGAATATCCAAGCCAATTCCGCGTTAATTACAAAACCCATTATAATCGCGAACAAGAACTGCAACGGTACTCTAATTGCGATTCTTAAACACATTTGATAGGACTGTTGCACGTTGGTAACGTCGGTCGTAAGCCGAGTTACGAGCGACGACGACGAGAATTTATCCACGTTCTTGAACGAAAATTTTTGCACTTTATAGAATAAATCGTGGCGTAAATTAGTCGCGAATCCGCAACTTGCCTGCGCCGCAAACTTGCCCGCCAAAACCCCGCACGTAAGAGATGCTGCCGCCAATAAAATCAAAATCACGCCGTATTTTAAAATATGCGTAAGCGCGTCGGGAGAAGCCAAATGCTCTTCACTTATCATTCGCGACATAAAAAAAGGCATTAAACACTCGCAAAAAGCCTCCAACGCCATAAACATCGGCGTTATTATCGACGGCTTTTTGTATTGCCGAACGCTTTTTAATAACGTTTTTACCATACGAAACACTCCTTAAAAGGCTAAATAAGAGCCGAGAATTCAACCCTTATCTTAATCCACTATGTTTATTAACTCCATTATTTTCCACTCTTTTATTATATGTAGCAACTTAAGTAAAGTCAAGCGTTTCAAAGCTTTTTCGCCTGCTTTCACAAAAATTTCAAAATGTTCAACAGCAAGAAAGCCGAGCGAAAGATTGCTCGGCTTTTAAATTTTATTGATTTTTTTTATTACTCTTTATTTGCTTTCAACTGTTCGTTTTCTGCGCGTAAACGTTCGTTTTCTTCTTTCAACGCTTGCGTTAATCTATCGTATAAAAAATTGATTTCACTTTCCAATCGGCGCTGTAAGAATTCGCGTTTATCAACGCTCCTTCCAATACCGTTTCGCCCCCCAATAAGCCGTTCTCTGTCTTCCGTCGAATACCCCAATTCGTTCGCAATTTTTTCAATACGGTTGGGGTCTTTTTTGAGTACGTTGCGGTATTTGTTTTGCAAACGCAAATTCAGTTTATCGTCGCCTTTAGAAATATTGAAAATTGCGCGACGGATACTCAAGCCTTTTTGTTTTTCCGCTAAAATGGACTTGAGCGCCCAATCCGTTTCTTCTTCGGTAAATTCACGAATTTTCTCTACGCGTAAAGTTCTGCCGTTTAAGAGCTTGACAATTCTATCGTCCCCTTTTTGGTTTTTCATTAAGGCGTAATAATAATTTCTCACGCTTCCTTTAGCCCTACCGTGTTCTTCGCCGTATAACGCGAAGAGTTTGGTAAGCGTCTTTCCTGCTTGTTTGCCTTTTTCTACGTAATCAACCAACTCTTTTGCTTCTTCTTCCGTGTAACCGTTGATTTTTGCCATATTACTTTCTCCTTACGATTCGTTTGAATAAATTATTACCTTATTTTTTACTTTTATACATTTTCAAACTCTTTTTTAGAATATATTAAGGTATGAAAGTTTATTTTTTATCTTCAACTCCTTGCATTCTTACTCTCAACGGCGCGTATTTTGGTTTAACCGACACTTTCGAACGGTTCGTTGAACTCTCGCCGGCAGATAATCTGTTCGTACAATTCACTCCTGAAAACGGTTTACCTATTCAGTTTTTCTTAAACGAAAATATCCGTTTTCATCCCCCGAAAGGGTGCGAGATATATTTATTAAAAAACGGACTCGCGGTTTACGCCAAAGATTTTCCGCCGTCCGATTTAACCTTAAAAACGATTGCGCAAGAACGTGAAGACAAAACGCTCGTAACCGTTTTCCGTCAAGGCGAAATTCAACTTTCCATCGAACGCTCCGACGGATTCTATCTCGCAACGCTCCCTCCGTCCTTTGAACAAACCACTATCACTTTTCATAAAGGATTTCTAATCTTAAATTCCCCTACCGAGCTTGCCGTGTTCAATTTAAAAGGCGATTTACTCCTACTTGAAAAAGTAAACGAGTTCCACTTAGAAGAAAACATGCTCGTCGCCACCCTGCCCCTATCCGATAGACTTTTACGGACGGCGGAGTGCCAATGGAGATTGGAGCAAGATACCCTTACGCAAACGGCGTTTTCAATTACGCAACGCGCCACGTTCGAACTTGGTTTGGACGGGAATAAAAGCGAGTTTTCTCCTACGAGCGAAAACGTTCGCGACGAGATTTTACCCTACGCGTTTTTTGAAAGCGTACTTATCGGCGCAGACTATACGCAATTTTTAAACGACGAATTAAAAGAAAAAGCCAACGCTTTAAAAAATTTTTTAGGCGACTTCTCAAGCGTAGTGCTTACGAAAAATCCTTGCGTCTGCGGTTTGGTTAGAAAAAAATCCGAACGGTTATTCGAAGTGGACGAATACGTCGTAGAAATCAAAGACGGAAAAATCGTCGATATTCGCAGTGAATAAAGTATATAGAAAAACGGACGAGTCGAAACTCGTCCGTTCAGATTTAGTTTTACGTGTTCTTAATTAGTGCGTAAGAACGAACATCAATAAGAACAAACCTGCGATAACAGCCGTAACGATGTCTGCCTTGTTTACACTACCGTCTTCGTTCTTCATAAATTTACCAGTGAATACTTGGATAAGAACGTAAGAGATAAGACCGATACCGATACCGTTAGAAATGCTATACGTCATAACGGTCATAGCAATCGTTGCGAATGCGGGAACAGCTTTCGTAGGTTCAAGCCAATCAATCTTCGTTACGCAGTTCATCATAAGAACGCCGATGTAGATAAGCGCGGACGCCGTAGCGTAGGTGGGAATCAACTTCGCGATGGGCGTTAAGAACATAGCGAAGAAGAACAAGATACCGGTAACGATGGACGTAAGACCCGTCTTACCGCCTTCTGCGATACCAGCAGAAGATTCAACGAACGTCGTAACGGTGGAAGTACCGCAAACTGCACCAACGCAAGTAGCAACGGCGTCAGCAAGCATCGCTTTTTCAACGTTGGGAACGTTGCCGTTTTCGTCGAGAAGGTTACCACGAGCGCATGCGCCGTAAAGCGTACCCATCGTATCGAACATATCTACCATACAGAACGCGAACGCGCCCGTCAAAATCAAAAGAATCATATCCGCAACGGAGTGTGCAACACCGGGGATAACTTCGCCTGCTTCGGTAAAGCCTGCAACGTAGCTACCGTTAAGATATGCGCTGAAATCAAAACCTTCGGTAAATACTTTAAAGAAACTTACCTTGAAGAAATCGCCGAACGCCGTGAAAGGATTATCGAACGTAATACCTGCGAAGAAAGCTTTAAACGTGCTAGAACCGGCAAGCGCGCCAAGACCCGCTACTACGTAATAAAGAACGGTCGTACCGAGAATACCCCAAAGGACCGCGCCTTTAACGCCCTTCTTAGAAAGTACCGCAATCGCGATTACGCCGGCAAACGTAGCGAATACGTTGAACGCCGTAACGAGCGTAGAAAGTCCGCCGTTAAGAAGGTTCATCGAAACGAGAGCAACTTTCGTTGAGTCATTAAGAACGACAACGCCTGCGTTTTGCAAACCGATAAACGCGATAAACAAACCGATACCTGCGGGGATAGCAACCTTAACGCTATCGGGAATCGCATTGAAAATAGTCTTTCTCAAACCGGTAACAGTTAAAAGAAGGAAGATGATACCATCGAGCAAGATGAAAATCAAAGCGTTCGCGTACGTCATACCGTTGGCCATACCGAAACCGCAAACCGTGTAAACGAAGAATGCGTTCAAGCCCATACCGGATGCTTGCGCTAAAGGAAGTTTAGCAAGTAAACCAATAAGCACGGTACCGATAACCGCGGATATTGCAGTTGCAATATAAACGCCGTTATAAAGTTGTCCGGACGTTACCCCTGCGTTACCAAAAGCACCAAGGTCGGAGAACATTCCTGCGTTAACCATAAGAATGTACACCATTGCCATGAACGTGGTAAGACCTGCGATGACTTCAGTCTTAACGTTCGTCTTGTTTTCGTTAAGCTTAAACGTCTTTTCAAGCCAAGAATCTACCTTGTTCCACGTTTGCTTAACAGTGTCTTTGAAGTTAGCCATAAAACACTCCTAAAAAACTTTTATTAATAAAACGGTTATCCGTCCTATCCAAAATCATTCGGTTTTTCGTTAAAACCATACAAACTTGTTCTATACTATAATTTTAATACATTTGTTCCGCTTTGTCAATTACTTTACGCAAAATTTTCATTTTCTCGACATATTTTTTAATATTCCAAGATGTTTTTTGCATAAATAACAAAAAAAACCGCGAAAACTATTCGCGGTTTCTGCATTTTAAATTATTTCTTCATTGCGGCAACTTGCTTTGCAACTTCTTCGCCCAAGTCTTCGCTCTTCTTTTCAAGCCCTTCGCCCATTACGTAGAACACGAAACGGTTAACGGAAGCGCTAGCACCTTTCAAAAGAGAAGCAACCGTTTGCTTGTCGTCCTTAATGAACGCTTGGTTTACAAGACAGTTTTCTTCGTAGAACTTCTTAATTCTACCCATAACCATCTTTTCTGCAATCGCTTCAGGCTTACCTTCGTTGATTGCTTGTTGTTTCAAAACTTCCTTTTCCTTTTCAAGCGTTTCAGCCGAAACTTCTTCAGCCGTAAGGTATGCAGGTTTCGTGAATGCGATTTGCAACGTTACGTCGTGCGCAACTTCTTTCGCCGCGTCCGTTGCTTCGCCTGCCATATCAAGCATAACGCCAAGCTTACCGCCAAGGTGAATATAGCTTGCAAGGAAACCGTCCGTTTCGTAACGGGTAAATCTTCTTACCGCAATCTTTTCACCGATAATAGCGATTTGGCTCTTAAGATATTCTTCTACGTTCGTAGCGCCTTCAATTGCGCAACCAAGCAACGCTTCTACGGATGCAGGGTTTTCTTTAATAACAACTTTTGCGATATCCGTTGCGATTTCCGTGAAACGGGGGTTCTTTGCAACGAAGTCGGATTCGCAGTTTACTTCGATAAGCGCGCCTACTTTACCGTCAACGTAGCAAGCTACGATACCTTCCGCTGCGATACGGGACGCTTTCTTATCAGCTTTCGCAATCCCTCTTTCGAGATCGGA
>SVHK01000038.1 GCA_015055865.1 Clostridiales bacterium
GCGCTATCCAGGTTGAATTTATCACCAAATTATGATATAATAGAGCATCAAGTAATGATAGCGAGGTAGCGAAAATGGCAAAGAAAAAGCTTATCATCGTTTATGATATAGCTATTCAAAAAGAAGATTTTCGGGTTCTTTCAGATTCATTAGCCGACAAAAGACTTGTAAAAGAATTTAAAGATTTATTTAGAAAATAAAATACGGGCGGTCTTGACCGCGTGAAAAAATGGCAAAAATAAACTCGGCAAACTCCTTACGAAGTTTGCCGAGTTTTTAATTATAAACGTTTGAATTTAGATGATGAATTTTTCGTTTCTTGCGGGTTGGGAATTGAGTTCTTCTTTTTTTGCTTCGTAGCCTGCTTTACCGAGCAACGCGAAAGTCGCTTTCTTGCCTTCTTCTACGCCCGGTTGGTTAAAGGTGTTGATATTGAGCATCGCGCCTGCGTAAGCAGTTTGCATTTCGAAAAGGAACAAGACTTGACCGAGCGTGAACGCGTTAAGTTCAGGTAAATAAATGGTATAATTCATTCTGCCTGCTTTCGTGAGCGCGTAAGCGGTCGCGTCGTTTTCCGCTTTGATGAGTTCTTCCATCGTGTGTCCGCCAAGGAACGCGACGTCGGGGATATTTTCGCAACCGTGGGGGATGGGCATTTCGCATCCGTACTTATCCAACGAAAGGAAAGTAACTACTTTATCGTAAGGACCTTCCGCGTAGAGTTGAACTTGCGAGTGTTGGTCGGTTACGCCGAGCGATTTAACGGGGGTTTGACCGACGTTGCAAGGTTTGCCGTCGAGCGTTTGGTTCTTGCCGAGCGATTCCGCCCAAAGTTGGCAATACCAATCGGCAAGGAATTTCAAGTTGTCCGAATAGGGCATCATAACGCCGATATTCTTTCCGTCTTCCATCGCCGCTACTTGCAATACCGCGCTCATAAGCGCAGGGTTCTTGCTCGGTGCGGAACGGGAGCAAAGTCCGTCCATATACGCAGCGCCTGCGAGTAAGCCGTTGATATCAATCCCGAGCACCGCCGCAGGCAAAAGCCCTACGGGGCAAAGTTGAGAAAATCTACCGCCAACGCCGTCGGGGAGAACGTAGCTCTTAATTCCGCCGAGTTCGTCGGAAATCTTTTTAAGGTTACCTTTCTTTTCGTCCGTCGTGAAAATAACGTTGTCTTTAACGTTTACGCCGGCTTTGGTTAAAAGGTCGAGAATGATTAAATATTGCGTCATCGTTTCGCTCGTCGCGCCCGATTTGGAAATGACGTTAAAGCAAGTCTTTTCCGGTTCGATAACGTCCAATAAATCGCGCATACGCACGGGGTCAACGTTGTCTTCTACGTAGAACTTAGGTCCTTTACGCTTGGAACGGGGAAGGTCGTTGTAGTGCAAGTGGCAAAGCGCGTTGAACGCCATAATAGGACCGAGCGCGCTACCGCCGATGCCGAGCACGACGAAGTATTGGAATTTCTTTCTTACGTTGCGCGCGGTGGTTAAGATATCCGCAACGATTTCTTTTTGGTTATAGGGAAGTTCCGTCCAACCCATATATAATTCGTCCTTACCGCGGTTTTCCTTTACGTAATTGAACGCGTTGAGCGCTCGGGAGTTATAAGACGAAAGTTTTTTTGCGGAAAAACCCTTGTCGCCAAGGAAAGTGTCCGTCATATTGTTGTAGTCAAGTCGAACGCGCATCGAATTGCGCCATTCACGAGTTTTGTAGCCCATAAGAATTCTCCTTTGCAAAAATGCCGTAAAAATATTCGTTACACGAATATCAATATTTTAGAACAAAAACGCCGAATTGTCAAGGATACAAACGAGAAAAATGCTTGATTTTCATAATATTTTATAACTTTTTTCTTCTATTAGGACTCTTTTGCGTAAAAAACCAAAGCGCAAGAGCAAAACCCGTGATTTCCAGCCCAATAAGTGCGATGGAAAAATACGCGCCGAGCGTTTGTACGCAAATTGCTTTTAAAAATTGACCGGATAAAGCGACGGGTAAAACTAAGGCGCAAACAAGCGATAATTTCTTGAAAAAACCACTCGAAACGAGCCGGTTTTTCCATAAAAATACGAGATTGCAAACCGCCGTTAGTGAAAAATTTGCGCCCATACCGACAAGGTAGGAATACGCGCCTAAAGGTGATGAAAGAAAGACGATGCTCGCAATAAGCGTTACCGCACCGAAAAGGTAGTATTTTAAACTGAGTTTTTGATTGCCGAGCGCGTTCATAATCGAAGTGGAAATCATAGAAAGGGACATCGGTAAAAGGATAGGCGAGCCGTTTTTGACCATTTCTCCTGCGGTCGCGGACGAAAAGAGTAAATTCCCGACGTCTTCGCCTAAGACGAATACGAGCGGAATTAATAATCCCGAAAGCAAAACGGAAAGCGTTAAACCGCGGTGGATATTCCGCTTTAAGCGGACGGTATTTTTCTTATAGAAATCTTCCGAAAGTTGGGGAGAGAGTACGAGCGAGAGCGAGCCGATTAAGGTCGCCGGAATAAAGAGTACGGGTAAAACCATACCCGTCAATACGCCGTAAAGTTTGATAGCGTCCGTATTTGACGTTCCCGATTGAACGAGCATAAGGGGAAGAAGTACCGCGACGGCGGAAACGAGCAAAGAGCTAAAAATTCTTACCGCGGTAATGGGCAGGGACGAGCGAAAAAGTTCTTTTGCAAGGGGCAGGGGAGAGCCGAACCCGTTTTTTTCAAAAATACTAAACCCGAGCGCGACGAAAAACGCGACGGCGTACGAAAGTACGTTCGCCCAAGCCACTCGCTCTAAAAGCGGTACGTTTGAATCCAAGGAAAGAAAAAGTATTCCCGAAAGTACGAGTACGCTTTGTTCTAAAAGTTCGAATAAGGACGGGGCAAGGAATTTTTTGTTCCCCCATTGCCGTCCGCGAAGTACGGCGAAAAGCGAAGAAAAAATCGCGCCGACGAGCAGGATATTTAAGGTAGGTAAACAACGTTCGTCGGGGAGTAGGGTAGTGAAAAACCGTCCGAACAGCCAAAAACCGAGCGCGGGAAGAAAGGAACAAAGAAACGCGATTAAAAATCCAGCCGAAAGAGTTTCGTTTTGTTTTTGCGGATTGTTTTCCGCCTTGAAACGAGAGATGAATCTTGAAACGGTTATCGGCAAACCGCCCATTCCCAGCGTCAAAAATACGCCGAAAACGGAGAAAGAAACTTGATAGACGCCGAGCAGTTCTTCGCCTAATTTTTTGGAGAGCGCGATGCGGTAGAAAAAACCGAGTAGGCGTTCGATAACGGTAAGGGCGGTGACGACGGCGGTCGTTTTTAAAAAGGGAGCAACGCGAGTATTTTTCATACGATATTGTACGCGGACGAGCGGTGAAATATGAGAGCATAGATAAATTATTTTACGCATATAATAAAGAGATGTTAAAGTTGGAATATAAAAAATTGCATAAGGTAACAAGCGGAGAAACGGTAGAAAAAATCGCGAAAACCTATCGTTTACCCGTCCGCGCTATCGTTAAGGAAAACGACTTGAAAAGCGAAGTTTGGTCGGGGCAGGTATTAATTTTACCTTCGCCACAAGGCGATTTATATACCGTGCAGGCGGGGGATAGCAAGGCGTTGCTTTGCGGTTCGAAAGAAAATTACGAAAAAAAGAACGGAAAAATTTTGTATCCGACGTTGAAAGTTTGGTTATAAAGGGATAGGCACTTTTTTTAAGCTTGGCGCATATCGTATAGTAAAAGGCTTAATCAACTATTCTTTGCGATAAAGCCTACTAAAAAAGCCCGAGCGCGACCGTACATATTTTCTTTGGCTTGGGCAGACGAACAGGAGGTTACTATGTCGTTTTATTCCAATTTTCAATCGGATAAATGCCCTGGAGCAATTACCGGAAATCCGCTCAACGGTTTGACGGAGAAAGTATGTATCCAAGTCGAAAAAGTTTTCGACGCGGGGATTCGTCAAACGCAAATTGAGAATTATTCTCTCGTATTGACGGGGCAAACGCCCGCAGACCCCACTTTACCCTTAACTTTTATCAGCGCAAGGTCTTTAACGAGCGAAGGGACCGTTACCAATCTCGTCATTGACCGTCAATCGGATAAACCCTGCGCAAGAGTGCAAGCGACGGTGTCTATTCCCGTTGAAGTACTCTACACCGACGCGAACGGCGTAGAAGGTACGGCAACGGCGACGGTTACGCTCAATCAAGACGTATTCTTGTACGTGCCTGCGCCGTCCATTATGCCTTTTAACGTCAAGGCGGTGGTGAGCGTAGTTGCGCCCGACGCGACGTTCGATACCACGACGGGTAATTTTATCGCAAATCTTTGCGTAACGATTATTATGAAAGTGGTAATGCCCGTCGAACTTCTCGTACCGAGTTACGGCTATTGCGTCATTCCGCCTGCGCAGGAATATTCGCAAGAAGTTTGCGCGGGATTTTTCGAGCTTCCGCTCTATCCGCAAACCCGTCCTTGCGCTTGTCAAACGAATAAGTGCTGACGATTTCTTTCCGCCGTCTTTAGACGGCGGATTTTTTCTTTTCAAATCCTTGCTTTTTTTAAAGAGAAGTGCTATAATGGGCTTATGAATATTTACGCGATTAGTGATTTGCATCTTTCGACTAATTCGGACAAGCCGATGGACGTGTTCGGCGGGAATTGGGAAGGGCATTTTGAAAAAATAAAATCCGATTGGCTCTTCAAAGTCAAAGACGACGACGTCGTATTGCTTTCGGGCGATACGAGTTGGGCGATGAAGTTATCCGACGCGATAGAAGATTTGAACTGTCTTAAAGGTCTGCCGGGGAAAAAGGTCTTTATCCGTGGTAACCACGATTATTGGTGGAACGGCATTTCGAAACTTCGCGACAGCGCGCCCGACGAAAGCTTTTATTTTTTGCAAACGGATTCCGTTAAAATAGGCGAGTTCGTGATCGTTGGGTCGCGGGGCTGGACTTGTCCCGGTTCGCCCGATTTTAGCGAAACGGACGAAAAACTCTATCTTCGGGAGAGCGAGCGTTTCCGCTTGGCGTTTTTGGACGCCGAAAAGCGTAAGGAAAACGACGAAAAGATAATCGCAATGATTCATTATCCCCCGTTCAATTTAAAAAAAGAAGACAGTAATTTTACTAGACTTTTCGAAGAAAAGGGCGTGGAAAAAGTAGTGTTCGGGCATTTGCACGGTTCGGCTTTTTTTCCGTTAGTTACTGAAAAGAACGGCGTGGAGTACCGTTTGACGTCCTGCGACAAAACGGGTTTTAGACTCGTAAAAATTTATTAGAAATTTTTTAAAACACCGCTTGTGAACTTTACATTTGCTCTTTAAAGTGTTATAATGTAAATAATCTTTAAGAGCGGTACGGAGATGCCGACAAGACGAACGACAAAAGAATACGATACGCGGTTTTTATCACCGCGCGGTTTGTTTGCGTAATTTCGGTCTTGAACGGGTTTCCGTTTAGGACCGTTTTTTGTTGATTGAAAAGGAGAAGCGTTATGTCTGAACATTTGATTATGGACAAAGACGCCGTACGTCGTACGATAACCAGACTTTCCAACGAAATTTTAGAAAAGGTCGGAAGGTTAGACGACGTGGCGGTGTTGGGAATTAAGCGAAGCGGAGAAATCGTCGCACAAAGGATTGCCAAACGACTCGAAGAATTGGAAGGCGTCGTTTTGCCTTGCGCAGGGTTGGATATTACTATGCAACGCGACGACTTGGTGAGCGAATTTTTTGTCCCCGAATTTACGGGCAACGATTTCGATTTCTCCATTCAAGGCAAGACGGTTATTTTATGCGACGACGTGCTCTTTACGGGCAGGAGCGTTCGCGCGGCGATTGAAACGGTATTTTCGCTCGGCAGACCAAAACGCATTTACCTGCTTGAAATGATAGACAGGGGCGGACGTCAGCTCCCCATTCGCGCGGACTTCGTCGGTAAAAACGTTCCGACGTCAAAGAGCGAGAGAATTGAAATGAAATTCGTCGAACTCGGCGCGCAAGAAGACTGCGTTCTAATTGTAAAATAAAGTCCTAAGAAGAAAGCAAGGAGTTACGAATATGTTAAAAAGAAAGGATATGTTGGGTCTAATAGACGCGACGGCGGACGAAATCTACGAGATTTTGGAAACCGCCGGGAATATGAAGAAACTCGTCAAGCAAGGGATTAAGAAACTTCCGCACTTGGAAGGTTGCACGGCAACCATTCTCTTTTACGAAAACAGTACGAGAACGAGAACGAGTTTTGAGCTTGCGGCAAAGTATATGGGCGCGACCACGATAAATATTTCGGCTGGGTCGTCGTCGGTTGCGAAAGGCGAAACGCTCGTGGATACGGGTAAGACTTTGGACGCGCAAAAGAACGATTTCATTATTATTCGTCACCCGATGGGGGGCGCGCCCTACCTTTTGGCAAAGACGGTCAAAGCGAGCGTATTAAACGCCGGCGACGGTATGAACGAACATCCCACGCAAGGCTTGCTCGATATGCTCACGATGAAAGAAAAGTTTGGCAAAATCGAAGGGCTTAAGGTCGCGATTTTGGGGGATATTAAGCACTCCAGAGTTGCGAAATCGGACTTGTTCGGTTTGAAAAAATTAGGTGCGGACGTGAGAATGTACGCGCCTGAAACGCTTATCCCCAAAGGGATAGACAAGCTCGGCGCGAAACTTTGTTCGTCAAGGGAAGAAGCGGTGGACGGCGCGGACGTCGTTATGGGGCTTAGAATCCAGCTCGAACGCCAACAAGCCGGAAATTTCCCGTCGCTTGCGGAGTACGCGGATTTCTACGGCGTGGACGATAAGATTTTATCTTACGCAAACCCTAACGCGATAATTATGCACCCCGGTCCGGTAAACCGTGGCGTAGAGTTGACGAGCGCGATGATTGACCACGATAACAGCCGTATAGAAGACCAAGTCCTTTCGGGCGTAGCGGTTAGAATGGCGTTGTTGTTCTTGTTGCAACAGTACAGAAAATCTTTGAAATAATAACGAGAGAAAAGGAGCGAAAGTTATGATTATTAAAAACGGTAACGTAGTTTTGGAAAACGGCGTAGCAAAAAAAGATATTTTAATCGAAAACGGTAAAATTACGAAAATTGCGGACGAAATTACGGGCGTAGGCGAAACGCTCGACGCAAGCGGATTGTACGTTTTCCCCGGCCTTATCGATATGCACGTGCATCTTCGCGAACCGGGTTTTGAACATAAAGAAGATATTGAAAGCGGTTCTAAGGCGGCGGTAAAAGGCGGTTTTACGCAAATTTGCTGTATGCCCAACACCGACCCCGTTGCGGACAATAAAGTAGTCGTAAGCTATATCCGTAACCGCGGAAAAGAAGTCGGGCTTTGCAAAGTTCACCCTATCGGCGCGATTACCAAAGGTTTGAAAGGCGAATTTTTAGCGGACGTAGGCGAAATGAAAAAGGTTGGCGCGGTTGCCATTTCCGACGACGGGAAAACGGTAAAGAGTACCCGTTTGATGCGCCTTGCGATGGAATACGCAAGCGGATTTAATATCAAATGCCTTTGCCATTGCGAAGACGCGGACTTGGTGGACGGCGGAGTCGTCAACGAAGGGTTCAACTCCACGCTCGCAGGCTTGAAAGGGATTCAACGCGCTGCGGAAGACATCGTTATCGCGCGCGATATAGCGCTTGCCGAAAGCTTGGACGTACCCGTGCATATTTGCCACGTTTCCACGCATAGCGGTGTAAGACTTATCCGCGACGCGAAACGCGCGGGCGTAAAAGTAACGGCGGAAACTTGTCCCCATTACTTCGCGCTTACCGACGACGTAATTCGCGATTTCAATACCAACACCAAAGTGAATCCGCCTATCCGCGAAGAAGTGGATAAGCAAGCGATTTTAGAAGGGCTTAAGGACGGTACGCTCGATTGTATCGTAACCGACCACGCGCCCCATCACGCAGACGACAAGAACGTGGAATATAATCTTGCTGCGTTCGGGATTAGCGGTATTGAAACGAGTTTCTCGCTCGCGATTACCCACCTTTATAAAACCGGTCTTTTGACTTTGCCTGAAATCGCGCAAAGAATGTCTTTGAACCCCGCGCAAATTTTAGGGCTTGAGGGCGGTAAAATCGAAGAAGGCGGAGTCGCGGATTTAATGCTTGCGTCCTTAGAAGAAGAATGGACGGTTAAAGCGGACGAACTCGTATCCAAAGGTAAGAACACGCCGTTTGACGGTTGTAAGTTGACGGGCGTTGTGAAAGCTACTATCGTTGACGGTAAAGTAGTATATAACGCTTGACGGAACGCAAAGAGCAATCTTTGATTGCGTTACTCACGCCGTAAGGCGTCGCTTTCAAAATAGATAGGAGAATAAATTATGATTACGGATAGATTAATAGATAAAATTATTGAAATGCAAAACCCGACCTGCGTAGGTCTTGACACGTTGTTCGATTACTTGCCCGACGAGATGAAACAAGGCGTTACGACCTTTGAACAAGCGTCCGAGCGTATTTTTGAGTTTAATAAAAAACTCGTCGATACCGTTCGCGACGTCGTGCCGTCGGTTAAAGTGCAAATCGCGTACTACGAAATGTACGGCGTAGCAGGTATGAAAGCGTACGAAGAAACGCTCAAGTACGCGGCGGAAAAAGACCTTGTCGTTATCGCGGACGCAAAGCGCAACGACATCGGTTCGACCGCGTCTTGTTATGCGAAAACCTTCCTTGGCGAAACGCAAGTCAACGATAAGGCGTACAAGCCGTTCCCTGCCGACTACGTAACCGTCAACGGGTATCTTGGTACGGACGGTATCGCGCCGTTCGTGGAACAATGCGAAAAGAACGACAAGGGTATTTTCGTGCTCGTGAAAACGTCCAACCCGTCGAGTGGCGAACTTCAAAATCTCGTCCTGGAAAACGGTAAAACCGTGTATGAGTATATGGGCGGTTTGGTAGAAAAATGGGGGGAAAGTACGATTGGTAAATACGGTTATTCGGCGGTTGGCGCGGTCGTTGGCGCGACTCATCCTACCGAAGCTGCTCGGCTTCGCGAAGTGTTACCGCACACCTTCTTTTTAATCCCCGGTTACGGCGCGCAAGGCGGTAACGCTCAAATGTTGAAAAGCTGTTTTGGCGCGAACGGTTTAGGCGGGGTCGTAAACAACTCGCGCGGTATTCTTTGCGCGTATAAAAAACTCGGCGGTACGTATTACGAAGCGGCTCGTTCCGCTTGTCTTGCGATGCAAAAAGATTTGTCTACCGTAATCGGTAAAATGGGAAAATAAACTATGAAAGACTATTCGGCAGTTATCGTAAAAAATGAAAAAATTGCGGAAAATATCCACGCCGTTACCTTTGACGTCGGTGCAGACGTAACCGTTCGTTGCGGTCAGTTTGGGGATATTTTAATCGGCGGTCAGCATTTATTAAGACGACCTATCGCTATTTGCAAGGTCGAAAAAAATCTCGTTACTTATTGCTATCAATTAAAGGGCGAAGGGACGAAAGAACTTGCGCAAATGGGAGCAGGTACGCGTGTAAACGTACTTATGCCACTCGGTAACGGGTTCTTCGTAGAAGAAAACGAAAGAAAAATCGCGTTAGTTGGCGGTGGCGTTGGGATTTTTCCTTTGATTTCCGTGCTTCGTGAATATCAAGGAAAAAAGAATATCTCCGCGTATATCGGTTTTAGAAACGCGGGCGCGGTTTGTGGGCTTGACGAATTTGAAAAGGCGGATAAATTCATCGGCGTAACGGACGACGGGAGTTTTGGCGAGAAAATGAACTCCGTCCAAGCGTTCGAACAAGCCTTGCAAAACGGCGAACGCCCCGACGTCGTACTCTCTTGCGGCCCTACGCCGATGCTCCGCGCGCTTAAGAAAGTCGTCGAAAGAGAGAATATCCCTTGCTACGTATCTTTGGAAGAACGTATGGGTTGCGGTATCGGCGCGTGTTTGGTATGCGTTTGCGCGATGACGAACGGCAAAAATGCAAGGGTATGTAAAGACGGACCCGTCTTTAATGCTTTAGATGTTATACTTTAACTAAACGCGTATAACCGTCGCAATACTTCGTCAAGCTCCGCGTTTTCTTGGGCGCGTACGCCTAAGTACGCTCCCTGCGAAAATGCTCGCTTTCCTTGAACTGCTAGGTTCTCCGCGTTTTGACGGTGGTCAGTTTTGTTTCAAACGAGCGATAACAAAAGATGGAAAAACTCGATGCAACGGGACGTTGCGCTAGGTTCTCCGCGTTTTGACGGTGGTCAGTTTTGTTTCAAACGAGCGATAACAAAAGATGGAAAAAACTCGATGCAACGGGACGTTGCGCTAGGTTCTCCGCGTTTTAACGGTGGTCAGTTTTGTTTCAAACGAGCGATAACAAAAGATGGAAAAACTCGATGCAACGGGACGTTGCGCTAGGTTCTCCGCGTTTTGGCGGTTATTAAGTGATGCAATTTAGGCGTTTCCGTTTTAACGCGCTACGAAATTTTCTTGCAATATACAATAAGGAAAAATAAAAATTATGGCTAATTTATCGGTTAATCTTTGTGGAATACAATTAAAAAACCCCGTTATTACGGCGTCGGGAACGTTTGGGTTCGGCCGTGAATTTAACGAACTTTACGATATCGGCGTACTTGGCGGTGTATCGACTAAGGGTTTGACGCTCGACGCTCGGCTTGGCAATCCCGTGCCCCGTATCGCGGAATCGCGCGGAGTGATTTTAAACGCAGTGGGTTTGCAAAACCCCGGCGTAGAGCATTTTATCAAATACGATTTGGAATGGCTTAAATCGACGGGTACGGCGGTGATTGCCAACGTTGCGGGTAAAACGCTTGAAGATTATAAACATATTTGCGAAAAACTCGACGGACTTGTGGATATGGTCGAACTCAATATCTCTTGCCCCAACGTAAAGAGCGGTGGTATGGCGTTCGGGATTAAACCGGAAACGGTGGAAGAAGTTACCCGTTATGCAAAAAACGGTTTAAAAAAGACTCCGTTGATGGTCAAACTCTCCCCGAACGTAGAGAGTATCGCAACCAACGCGCGCTCGGCGGAAAACGGTGGCGCGGACGCAGTGTCGCTTATCAATACGTTGACGGGTATGGCGATTGATATTGAAAGAAGAAGACCGATTATCGCCAACAATACGGGCGGTGTGTCGGGCG
>SVHK01000005.1 GCA_015055865.1 Clostridiales bacterium
AAACCGTTTCAAAAACTTTCTCCGTCCCTGCATACCCCGTCCAATTATAGGCGTCGATATAGACTTTGTTAATCTCACCGGACGCGAGCTTGGTCATAAACTCCGTCCAAGACAACGTTTCGGTAGGGTTGATGATATCCGAGAAAAGAATCCCGATAACAATCAAACCAACGACGCCGAGCGTTATCCAAAGTATAGTTTTAGATTTTCTGTTCAATGTTTTACTCCTTAACGGAAAATTTTTCCTTTTTTATACCGTCTTATTTTACCATAATTATATGCAATTTTCAAGCATTTCTACGCCCATATTCAAAAGATTTAACAAATCATCACAAATTTTGCACACACCCTACCCCGCGCTCAAATAGAAAAAGGTCGAAAAACAAAGAATACCGCTTCCCCCGTAAGGGAAAAGCGGTACGGATTTTTCGTTCGTTTTATAAATTCGCAAGTAGCTTTTTATTGATGGAGCGATACCCAAACACCGCCACCACGACGGACGCAAGTTCCGCAAGCGGTACTGCGTACCATACCGCCTGGTAGCCGAGCGTATAACCGAACAAATACGCAAGCGGAATGAGTACGATAAGTTGACGGGTTAAACTCATTAAAAGGGAATACACGCTCTTTCCGCAAGCTTGGAAAAAGTTGCTCGTGGTGATACAGTACCCTGCGAACAATAAGGCAACCGCTACGATACGGAACGCCGTTTCGCCCATACCCATCATCGCTTCGGACGCGTCGAAAAGTTGGAGCAACAGTTTAGGGCAGAAAATCATCGCCGAAGCGCCTAAGAGCATAATCGCAATCGCGTAAACGAGCCCCAAACGGTACGCCTGTTTCATTCTGTCTTTCCGTCTTGCGCCCAAATTAAACGCAACGATAGGCGTCAAGGCGTTTCCAAGCCCGATTACCGGCATTATTACGAAACTTTGCAATTTAAAGTACGCGCCGAATACGGCGGCAGCGGTTTCGGTTTTTTCAATATCGATTAAAAGTCTGTTCATCATATACGTCATTACCGAACCGATAGACTGCATCAAGATAGACGGGAACCCTATGCGATAAATTTCCTTAATCATACCCCCGTTCACGCGGAATTTTTTGAAATTCAAGGAAAGTTCTTTGTTGTATTTAATATTTAAAATAAACCCTAATCCGCACGCGCCAATTTGTCCGATAACCGTCGCCCAAGCCGCGCCGGCAACCCCTAATTTCGGGCAACCCAAAAGTCCGAAAATCAAAATGGGGTCTAACACCAAATTAATAATCGCGCCAAACCCTTGCGTGAGCATCGAAAGGGTAGTTTTTCCCGTACTTTGTAACAGCCGTTCAAAAATGATTTGCCCCATTACGCCGAAGGATAAAAGCGAACAAATTAAAACGTAGGAAGTACCGTCTTGAATAACTTGTTCGTTCGTGGTTTGCGAACGGAAGAAAAACTCCGCTCCAAATCCGCCGACGAGCATAACCAATACCGAGCTAATCAAGGCAAGGAACAACCCGTGCATCGCAAATCCGTTCGCCCTTTCTTGATTTTTTTCGCCGAGCGAACGGGAAATGAGCGCGTTCATACCCACGCCCGTACCCGACGCAATCGCGATAATTACGTTTTGTACGGGAAAGGAAAAGGATACCGCGTTGAACGCGTTTTGCCCTAACTTCGCAACGAAAATACTATCGACGATATTATAAAGCGCCTGCACGAGCATAGAAATCATCATCGGTATCGCCATCGAAAGCAATAGCTTATTGATAGGCATTGCGCCCATTTTATTTTCCTTTTTTACCCCGTCCACACCAACTTCTTCTACGGGTCTTTCCAGCTTTTGTTCGTCCATTCAAAAAAATCCTTAAAAATTTTTAATATCTTGTAATATCCTTTTACACAAGAAACTATTATATAGATTTTAAATTTTTTTGTCAAGAAATATTGCTCGAAAAAGCGACTTTTTCCGTCAAAGCGCCATTTTATTCAACTTATACGCTCTATTGCTTCCGCTGATGAAAATTCTCTTTCTCTTACGCCGTAAAGCAAATAAAAGAATTTTTCTTGCGTTTTGACGATAGAAAAATCGAAAGTTATCCACAATATTCACAAAATATTCAGCGTTTAAACATTCATACTTTTATACTATCCACATTTCTTAGGTGGATAACTCAAAATCCAAACGTTTGTTTTGGGTATTTGCGCGCATTTTTCTCTAATTTACTACATTTTTCCCCCAAATTCGACAACTTATCCACAGTATTTATTTTCCTTTTTTGACTTCATCTTTCCTAATGTGGATAAGTTTTCCACATTTTAAGGGTTTTTTCGGGTGTTTTCATCTTAATTTAGCCTTTTTTCGTCGTAGTTTGCGTAATAAGCGAAAAAGTTATCCACATAATCGAAAAAACTGCGGTGGACAACTTGTTTTTGTCCACAACTACCCCTTTTTCCGAACGTTTATTCACGTCTATAAAAGTATAAATTTACAGTTTTTCATTCGTTTATGCAAAGCGGTGGGGATAACTTTTGTGAGTTTTCCACAATATTGTGAAAAAAATTATCTCCGCCTATCTAAACGGGCGGAGAGTAGGTATAATATTTTTTTAAGGCGATGTAAAGTGATTTACAACGCCGTTTTGTTCCAAAGTAGGTTAGAGAGCGCGTCTGCGATGGTTTCGGACATTTTATAGACGAGATTGAGCCGAGTGGTATTAAAAAGCGCGTAGCTTTTTACCGATTTTTCCGCGACGATGCCCATAATCGACAAATCTCCGATACTACCGAGTTTTTTATTCGCGCCTGCGCCGGGGTGTAGGGGAGCGTCTATCACCTTGATAAGTCCAACGTCGCCCGCGTCCCCTACCGCCGCGTCGATTGCCAAAATGGGGCTGGTTTTATGCGTTTCTTTTAAAAACGCGCGGATATGCCTGATTTCTTTTGCGGTTACGGGCGCGGAAAGCGTGCCGTAAACGAACGCGTTCAAGCCTTGCGTTTTGTGTTTAAGTAAAGAACCGCAGACGGGACCCAACGAATCGCCGATTGCAAGGTCGCTACCAATGCAAACGACGACGGGCGGAAAGGCGAGTTTTTGGGGCGGTAAAGATTTTAAAATTTTATCGACGGACGAACAAATTCCGTCGTTCGAATAAGCGTTAAAAACGTTAAAAGAATATTCCATAAAATCGCTCCTTAAGAAAAATATGGGAGTTAATGCAAAAGTTATTCACAAAACCGCCCGTTTTTATACGATTTTTCCTTGAAAAAATACGATTTATATGATATAATAAACTTATATTCAAGTTTAAAATAAAATTAAAAAGAGAAAAACAAGAAAGGAGTTTACAAAGTGTTCAATGTATTCAGTTTAAATGCGTTTCAAACGGCTATTTTAGTAGATATTGCCGTTATCATAGCTCTTTTAATCTTTGCATTGATTGACGCGAAGAAAGGTTTTATTACCTGCGTATTCGGGTTAATTATTACCGTCGTCGCGTTCGTCGTCGCGTTCTTTTGCGCGTCCACGGTCGTGGAAGCAACAAACGGTTTGTTCGGATTACAAGAACTTGTTTTTACAGAAATTCAAGGCGCTTTGTCCGGCGAAATTTTCCAAGCGGACGCAACCCAAGAAGGCTTATTGTTAGCCCTTTCCGAAGCGAATTTACCCACGTTTTTAATCGATTTAATCAGTGCTAAAGGGATAGACGCGCCGGCAGGTACGACGCTTGCGCAATATATCGCAGGCGAAGTCGCGCCGTTCGTGGCGTTGGTGTTGACGGGGATTATCCTTTTTATCCTTTGCAAAATCGTATTGACGTTCGTTGAAAAAATCCTTACTTCGCTCGTATCGAGCGTATCCTTGCTCGGCGCGGTAAATACCGTATTCGGCGCGGTCGTCGGGTTTATCAAAGGCGCGCTGACCGTGTGCATACTCTTTTCTTTGCTCGCCTTACTCACTTCGCCTGAAATAACCGAGTTTATCAATCAAACTTTGTTCGTGCACGTGATTTATCACGAAAATCCGATTAATTTGTTGTTCTCGCTTATCTTTTAAAAGATTTTTTCTTGACTTAAAATATTTTTCGTGGTATAATACCCACGAAGGGAAGGTTTTCGGTAAACACTTCCAAATAAAAAAACCGAGGTACTTATTATGAAAAAATTTAACACCGTACGGCTGTGCAGAGCCGGCGCTATCGCCGGTTTGTACACCACGCTCAATTACGCCTTCGCTCCCGTCGCTTTTGGCGCGTTCCAAATCCGACCTGCCGAGGCGCTTTGTATTTTACCGCTTATTTTCCCCGAATCGGTATGGGCGCTTTTCGTCGGGTGTATTTTATCCAACCTACTTTCGCCCTTTCTCCTTTACGACGTCGTGTTCGGCTCGCTCGCGACCCTGCTTGCGTCCTTTTGCACGTATTTAATCGGGAAGAAAATTTCTAAAAAATGGCTTAAGCTCCTTTTAGGAGGTTTCTCGCCCGTGCTTTTTAACACGCTCATTATCCCGTACGTAATCGTCTTTTTATGCGGGGATTTAGGCTCAAGCACGACCCTTTTCACCGCGTACCTGTATAGCGCGTTTTCCATTTTCATCACGGAAACCGCCTGCGTGTACGGCTTAGGCGTACCCCTTTATCTGACGATAGAAAAATTAAAAAAATAACCGATATAACTCAACGAAAAAACTTGATTATTATTTACAAGCAAGCCCCTTTTTTAAAAAGGGGCTTGCTTGTAAAATTTTTTTCCTACGTTTTGTAGGAAGTCAACAAATTCCTAAAAAATTATGGTATAATTCTATTATCCAAATCTTTCTTATATATTTGCTACACTTTTCATTCATTAAAAAGAACTATTGCGGTACAATCCGCGTAGTCGTCTTTTGTCGCCAAACAAAGGAAACGGTCTACTTTTACGTAGACCGTTTCTTTTATTAGTTGTCTTTATTGTTATTGCCAAGGAAGGTGCCGAAGAAATCAAAATCCTTCATCGCCGTACCGCCCGTCGGTTTAGAGTTGCCACCGCTATTACGGTTATAAGGTTTCTTATTGAAACCGCCACGGTTCGAGCCGTTTCTATTATTTCTACCACCGCGAGAATTTCTATCGTTACCGCGTCTGTCTTTACCACCGCGACGTTCGTTGCCGACGGAGATTGCAGGCGCGTCCGCGTCCGCTACGTTGTCGGGAATAATCACGATATAGCGTTGAGGTTCTTTTCCTTCGCTTTGCGTTTTAATTCCTTCGTATTCGGAAAGAGCGGAGTGGATAATTCTCCTTTCGTAGGGGTTCATTGCTTCAAGACGAAGTTTCTTTTGCAAACGAATCGCCTTTTGCGCAAGGTTTTCCGCCAAACGTTTTAACGTTTCTTCTCTCTTTTCGCGATAGTTTTCGCAATCAACCACCACGCGTACGTATTTATCTCTACCCGTGTTCGCTACCGCGCTTGCGAGCGTTTGAATCGCGTCAATCGTCGCGCCACGCTTACCGATAATTTCGTTGTTGTTTTCCGCCGATACGTTGATTTCGATTTTTTCCTTTTCGCTAACCAACGTAGTCGTAGCGTCTATCTTTAATACTTTAAACAAGCCGTCCAAGAACTCGACTGCTCTTTCACCGTCCGTTTGTTTGCCCGTTTTAGCGATAGGCTCTTGAGCAACTTCTTCTTTCGTTTCGTCCGCTACGGTAATTTCTACGCGCGCTTTCACCGAGCCGAATAATTTCTTTTTCCCTTCTTCCAAAACGCGAATTTCCGCGTTTTCACGGGCTACGTTTAATTCTTTCAAACCGTTTTCAATCGCTTCTTCGACGGTCTTGCCCGTAAATTCCATAACTGCCATTTTTTCTCCTTTTACTTTTCGCTTTTTTATTGCGTTTATTATTTTTTATCGTATTTTCTGCCGGGGAAACGATTGTTGTACTTTGCCTGCAACGCTTCCTCTTCTTTCTTTTCAATTTTCTTATCGACGATTTTATTGATTACGAGCGTCGAGATAAGAGAAAGTACGTTGCTCGTTACCATATAAATAGAGAATGCCGCGGAATACATAAACGAGAATATTGCGAACATAACGGTCATAATAACCATCGTCATTTTTTGTTGTTGCGCGCCTTGACCGTCTACGGTCGAGAATTGAGATTGTTCCTTTTGCGCGCGCATCGTTATCCATTGTTGGAGCAAAATCGTACCAACGGACAACAAAATCATAATAAAGAACCCGTTCGGTGCGTCCTTTTGCTTATCCAACTTCGCCGTTACGATTTCGTAAGTCGTTTCCGAATACACGTCCGTTTGTACTTGCGTATAGCTTACTTCCTTGCCGTTTACGTCGAATTTTTCGTTCTTTGCGTTACTTTCGAATTTTTTGTAATCGGTTACGGGGTGTTCGTAAGACGCGTCCGTCATCCAGATGTTTTTAATCCATAAAAACTTGGTCTTTTCGCCGATTGCGCTCTCGTAAGAATCAACGACTGCGTCTTGCGCTAAAGAAATCATATATTGCTTGCACGCGTTCGCAACGTCGTACTTTTGCGAGCCGTCTTCGTTCTTTTGTTCCAAAAGTTTATCGATTTCCGCCTTAAATTCTCCGCCTTCGACGTACATTTTGCTATCGTCCACGAAATAGCTCTTTTTCGCCGTTTGAATATACTCTTTCGTGATTTCGCCTTCAGACGGTTTCGCGACGGTATAATAAATATAATCGTTCGCGTCCTTACCCTTAACGATAACGACGTTGTTCGTATCGTCTACGGTATATTCGTAGTTTTCAAGGTCGGGGCAGTACGATTCGAGTTTAGCGTTATACGCTTTAACCATATCGTTATAATTGCTGACGCTCGCGTATTGCGCGTAAGCGTTGAACGCGCCAATTGCAACGATGAAGATGAC
Source organism: Clostridiales bacterium (assembly GCA_015055865.1). Lineage (GTDB taxonomy): Bacteria > Bacillota > Clostridia > Christensenellales > Borkfalkiaceae > Scatosoma. Next base: position 6,878 of record SVHK01000005.1, read on the forward strand.
GATAGACAAAATCATCGGCAAACAGGACGAGAACAACGAGAAACCGCTTTCTTTATACATTTCCATAACCTTTTGGTTATAAAGGTCCTTATTGTTCGCGTATTGTTTTTGCAATTTCGCCATTTTTTCTTGGTTTTCTTTCATTTTTGCGTTTTGTTTACGCATAGAAACGCGTTGCATAACGTCGAACGGCATAACGATTATTTTCAAAAGCAACGAAAATACGATAATGCCTAATCCCACGTTACCGACCGTTTCAATTAACCAACGGATAATTTTACCAATCCAATTCAAATATACGTCGTAGGTTTGTCCCCAAAGGGTAATCCCCACAGCGTTTAACGAGCTAAATAATCCCATATCATTATATTCCTGTTAATTTTTTATTAGGCTTCTTCGCTAAAAACGATTGATTTTAGCTAAAATTTATTTTCAGCGAAAAATCAACCAAACAACGCGACAGCCTTTTATTAAACCGCCCTTAAAAATAACCGACGTTTATAATACCCAGCGTTTTTTAAAATAATTCTCCGGCGCAGGGTCATACCCCCCTTTAGAAAACGGATTACAACGCAAAATACGCCAACACCCCAACAAAATCCCTATAATTACGCCGTGGTTGTTAATGCACTCTAAGGTGTATTGCGAACAAGTCGGACGGTATAGGCAGGTATGCTTTGAAAGGTGTTTTTGATAGAAAATGATAGCGCGCATACAAAGTCCTTTTACAAAAGGGAAAAAGACTTTTTTTCGCAAATACTTGCCGTTACTAAAAAGGAACGGTAAAAATTCTATTGTTACATTTTCTCTCTTTTGATAATCCATTTCAAGTGTTGGACGTACGTTTGAAAGGAATATTCTTCACAGACCTTAGGAAGTAATACGATAGAATAAGTTCCTTTCATTTCTCGTTGAGTCGCTCTAAACGCCTCGCGAAGAAGTCTTTTTATTCTGTTTCTTTTTACGCTTTTACCGTGCCGTTTTCCGATAGAAATCCCCATCGAAGTCTTGCTTTGTTTGGAAGGGAAATACAATACGGTTAAAGACGGGGAAAATCCGCGCTTTCCTTTATTGAAAAGTTTTTGGAAATCCGACGGTTTTTTTAATCTTAAATATTGCATAACTTCGTCCCGTTTCCCCTTTCAAGCGTTCTTGGCTAAAAATTTTTTTAGCGTTTTTAAAACAAAATTAGTTATTGATAGTAGCAAAACCGCCGATTAGGCGGTTTTTTCGTTTACATTAGTGAGTAAGTCTCTTTCTACCCTTATCTCTACGTCTTTTAAGCACCTTTCTGCCGGCAGTCGTTGCCATTCTCTTACGGAAACCGTGTACTTTGCTCTTTTGTCTTTTTTTAGGTTGATAGGTTCTTTTCATAGTTTCTCTCCTGTTTTATTACCAATATTATTTTTATTTTTTATCCGTTTTTCGTCTATAATCTCTTTTTAAAAATTATTTCACGAAAAAATCTCTACTTATTATACTAAAAACGCTCTTTATCGTCAAGCATTTTTGCTTATTTTACTCTCTTTCTTTTGAATTTTTATATAATTTTTTAACTTAATTGTTCGCAGTTACGGGCAAAATTAAGTAAATTCCTTTTTTATTTTCTATATTTTCTACCGTGAACGGCGCAACGTTGCTATTGAACGAAATTTTAACTTCTTCTTCGTCGAGCGCTTTCAACGCTTCCGCCATAAACTTTCCGTTCATCGCTATTTTAAGCTCTTTCCCACTCAAATTCATCTCTATCGTTTCGTCAACGTTACCCATTTCCGAATTAGCCGTTATTCTTAACCCGTTATTGCTGATATCGAAGATAACGAAACTGTTTTTCTCGCCCCTATTCAAAATGGACGCTCTTTCCAAACTGCTCATCAACGGCTCTCTTTTTACCGTGATTTCCGATGCGAACGCGGGCGGGAAAATTTTGTCTTTATTCACGAATTCGCCAACGTACAAACGCGAAGTCAAAACGGTATCGTCCACGGCAACGGAAAGGGTATTTTTCGAAACGAAAAGTTGTAAAACTTCGTTTTCGTTATTAATCATTCTTGAAATCTCGTTCAACGTTCTTGCAGGGCATACGATTTTCATATCCGTACCGCCTACTTTTTCACATTCGTAAACCGCCAATCTAAACCCGTCGAGCGCAGTCGCTTCCAACTTGTCCCCTTTCGTTTCAAGCAAACAACCTTTCAAAATAGGACGACTTTCGTCCGTCGCGCAACAAAAGACGGTTTTACTGATAAGTTCTTTAAAATCTTTCGCGTTTACTTCGGTATATTCTTCCCCTTTTTCTTTCTTTACGAACGGGAAATCGGACGCGGGAAGCGCGAGCATTTTAGTTGCGTTATCGCCGTATTTGATTATAATACCGCTACCGTCCGTTTCGACGGATACGTTAAAGGACGAAATTTTCGAGATGAAATCGGTAAAATACTTACCGTTTACCAAAATATCTCCTTCTTCAAAAACTTCTGCTTTTAATTTCTTTTCGATGGAAAGTTCGCCGTCGTACGCAGTCATCGTTAAAGTATCGTTATACGCGCTTATTTTAATACATTCAAGAGCAGGAATCAAAGTTTTAGAAGAACAAGCTTTGCTTACCGTTACCGCGCCGTCGGTCAATAAAACGCCTTCGCAATAAAATTTCATTTTTTTCACTCCTTTTTAGAAAAACCGTCGGTTACTTCTTTTGTTAATTTATTAAGCTTTGTCATTATCTTTTTTGTTGAAAATAAAAAGATTTAATTTACAAAGCTATTCGTTTTATATTACCTTTATATTTTACCATAAAAGCCTTTTTTAATCAAGCAAATAGTTAAGATTTTTTTTATTATTTTGCTTTTCTTTTTTTTTAATTCGTGTTATAATGTTTTTATGAAAGAACTTAAAATAGATTGCGAAAACATTAATAAAACCACTTTTTCTTGCGCCTTTACGGGCCATAGATTTTTAGACGAGAGTTTTTCTTTGAACACTTTACAAAAGGAAATAGAACGCCTTATTAAAGAAGAAAACGTGAATTGTTTTTATTGCGGTATGGCGATGGGTTTTGATTTAATCGCCGGCGAAACAATCGTTAAATTAAAGAAAAAATACCCGATTAAATTAATCGCTTGCGTTCCTTTTTACGAGCAAGAAAAATATTTCTCTGAAAAAGATAAAATAAGATATTTCGACTTATTAGAAAAATGCGACGAGAGATTATTAGTTTCTGAAAAATATTACAAAGGTTGTCTTTTGAAAAGAAATCGTTATATGGCAAATAAATCGGATTTTTTAATTGCCTATTTAAGAAAAGATAACGGCGGTACGGCTTATACCGTAAACTATTTTAAACAAAAAAATCCGGATAATATTATATACGTTTAAATTCAATAAAAAGACTTCTTTAAAAAAAATTATCCCGTCAGGAAAGAAAATCTTTCTCTACATATATAGATATTAAAATAATTATAATAGTAGTAATAATAGGGGCTGTGGATATGTGAATATCTTTAAAAAATTTGTCAAATATCCTTAATTTATAAAGGAATTTTCGACGTTTATATATGTGTATAAACCCTTAAAAAAATGTGTATTAAATTGTGGATAATTTGTGAACAAGTGGACAACTCGAATGTAAAAAACTTAACAAAATTTATATTTATAAAAAAGTAAGTAATATTTATAAAAATAAAGGAAGTTATTAACAGAACTTATCAACAGTGTGGATAAGCTTTGCACAACGGGGTGGATAAGTAATTTATTATTAAAAAAAGGAATACGTACGGTTAAAAGAATATGAACGAAAGAATAGAAAGAGCGAAAGAAATTGTATTTAGCGAGAAAAAAAGAGAGTTTGAAGAATTTCGAAAACTGCTTATAGAATACAATAAAAAGTATAATTTAACGACTATTTTGGAAGAAAAAGACGTTTATTATAAACATTTTTTAGATAGCGCTATCGGGGAATGGTTATTTCAAAAAAACGCGGTGGTTGCCGAGATTGGTTCGGGGGCTGGATTTCCGTCGATGGTATTAAAGATAATTAGGGAAGATTTGAGTTTTTCTCTCTTTGAAAGCGTTGGGAAAAAATGCGAATTTTTACAAGTAGTTGTGGACAACTTCGCTTTTAAAGGAATGAATATTTATAATATTCGCGCAGAAGACGCTACTAAGGACAATAGACATAGGGAAAAGTACGATTACGCGACGGCAAGGGCGGTTGCGCGAATGAATTCTTTAAGTGAATATTGTATGCCGTTCGTAAAAGTAGGCGGAGAATTTATCGCGTATAAAAGCGGAGATACGACGGAGATAAAAGAAGCGGAATCGGCGTATAAGACGCTCGGTGGTAAATTACAAAACGTATATGCTTATTCTTTACCGGAAGATTATGGCGATAGAACGTTAGTTCTCGTAAAAAAATTAAAGCCCACGCCGAATAAGTATCCGCGCGGACAAGGTAAAGAAAGAAAATCTCCGTTATAAAGATAAAAAACAATTTATATAAATAAGAATTAAAACAAGCGACGGAATTTTCCGTCGCTTGTAAATTATATTTATTTCGTTAGACTTTCTAAAAGTTTAAGTGTTAATTGTTTTTGTTCTTTAGTTAATTCATTAATAGATAAGGATAAATTTAATACTACTAAATTATTAAAAAAGTTTTCTTTATTTTTATTTTTAGTAATTGTCGTATTTTCTATATTATAACTAATACCAAAAATTTCTTCGCGAAACTTTTCTATTTGTAAAGGAATTTCTGGTAAAAAACTTGTATTTTTTATAGGCGCACCTCTAAGATTTCGCGATGGCTTTTTTTCATCGCAAATAACTAAAAGTATTTCGTTTATTAAATCTTCTTTTTTTAAAGTTGTCGGTTTTTGTAATTCTAAATGCCTACCATAACGACGCAAATCTTCTAAGCTTATTTCTTGAAAATAAGCTTTACATAATTCCTTAAATAATTTTTCTTTTGAATTTTCCATATCTTATACCTATTATATAAAAAATGCCGTTCTTAAAAAGAACGGCACTGTAAGAATATACCACTCTCTAAAAGTCTGTCACAACCTATTTACATAAACGCAAGTTTAATTGGAATTTGTAAAAGAGATAATAGATATAATCCTTACCTTGATTATATCCAAAAAAACTTGCTATTATTTTTATATTTAAAAACTCTTTTTATAGAGCGGTTGTGACATATTTATTATATGCAATTAAATAAAAAAAGTCAATTATTTTTATTTATTTTTTTATGAAGTAAAATAAATAAACTAGAGTTTACTTTATGTAAAGTAAACTCTAGTTAAAGTTGATTAAAAATTGTTATAGATTTTTATAGCAAGTAAAATTAAACGCAGGAGTAACGTATTTAAAAAATATTTTATAAAAATTTGAATAATTCTTCATTAAAGGATTTACCTTTTTCAGGAACGGGAAAAACTTTTAAACAACAGCTCGTTTTAAAAAGTGCTTTTACTTTGTAATTTTTTTCTTCGTCTTTTATTAAGAATACGTATTTTCCGTTGGTTGCTATAATATTATTTTCGTCTAAAACGCAATAATCCGCAATTCCCGATAAGTAAGTTTGTTGAATTATATTATCTTCGGTTTCAATATTTTTAAGCAAGATAAGTTTCCAACTTTTCGGTATAAAACTTGGAAATCTATCCCGTTTATTCTTTTTCATTTCCTTTTCGACGTTTAGGAAGTTGTTTAAAACGAATAATCGTTTTTCATCTGTTTTTAAATTTTTAGAGCGCGTGTACCCGTTCGAACTTCCACCGTCGCTTACGAGTGGTTTCCCTGAAAAGAAGGTAACGAACGCTGAAATAAATCCGACGATACCTTGTAAAATACGGACAGGAATCATTAAAATATCTAAAAATATATTGGATTTTTCTTCCGTTTCCGTCGGTTTTTTTATCATCAACAACCCGTTTCTGTACGGTACGGGTTTAACTAAAGAATATTTTCTATTATTGACGATTTCTTTAATTTCCATCGTCTTAACGTCTAATGAATAAATTTCTGAACTATCGTATCCTAAACAGTTTCCTACTTCGTCGCGCGCTACCCCGTACGAGTTGAAATAGATTTTCCCGTCCGTGTGAAGATAGGGGTTTTCGTCTAAACTATCTCCGCTCGTGACTAATTTGTAATCGGAAAGGTCTTTTGAAAAAACGGCGATATCGCTCGTAATTTGGTTTTTATTAATCGAAGCAACGACGCCGTAGTCGTAATAATAAATAGAAGAAAATTCCAATTCGCTAGAAGAGATGACGTGCGCTTCCGTTTTATTTTCTTCATTAAGATATTTTTTGTAAATCCCCGAAGTTTCGTTGACGGTAAAAGAGTATAAAATTTCCGTTTTGTCGTTGACGAGCCAAGCAGAATTTATTTTTACCTTAAACTCGTCTTCGTCGTCGAAAGAGTAATACTCGTTTAAAAGCATTTCCGTACGGCTTTTTTTACGCCATTCACTTGATTTTATCGAGCGCAAAGTAGCGTCTTTATATTTTTCTATAAAAACGCTTTTATATTCGGAAATTTCTCCGTCTTTATATATACAAATTTCTTCGCCGTCGATAAATAAAAATTCCATAATCTTTTATTCTTCTTCGTTTTCTTCGTTTTCTTCGTTTTCCTGTTCAGGTTGGTTAGATTTTTTAAATTTGACGTCTTGAACGTCGTAATCTTTATAAATCCAACCGCCGTTTTTATCGTCCATTTTCGTCTTTATTTGCATTTTTAACATATTGACGGAAACGACGATAGATTTTCCGTCGGGCGTCGTTACTTCCGCGCCTATTTTAGGCATTTGCTTATACGCGTCTGCGTAGTAATCGCTTTCGTAGCTTAAACAACACATTAACCGTCCGCAAATACCGCTTATTTTACCGGGGTTTAAGGATAAACCTTGCGTTTTCGCCATTTTTATGCTTACTTTTTTAAATTCGGGCATATTCCCTGCGCAACAGCATACCCGTCCGCAAGGCGCGATACCGCCCAAATATTTCGTTTCGTCGCGCGTACCCACTTGACGCAGTTCGATGCGGTTTTTAAAAGTGGAAGCAAGGTCTTTTACGAGTTCTCTAAAATCGATTCTCGTCGCCGCCGTGAAGAAGAACACAATTTTGCTTCCGTCAAACGCGTATTCGCAATCTACGAGTTTCATTTCCAAACCGTGTTGGATAATTTTCTCTTTGCAAAGTTTCATCGCTTGCGGTTTCTTTTCCAAGCAAGACGCGTAAAACTCGCTATCTTTTTGCGTTGCTATCCGTAAAATTTGTTTTAAAGGCGAAACGATTTCACTCTCGTCAATTTCTTTTTCAGGGAAAACTACCCACGCGTATTCAAGCCCTTTTGCCGTTTCTACGACGACGGGGGTGTTGCGCTCGTATTTCTCGCCTTCTTTAGGGGAAAAATAATATAATTTTCCGCCCGTTTTAAATTTTATTCCTACTACTTTTACCATATTTTACCTGTTACCTTACCGTTCGTTTCTTTTTTCTATTTTTTCAAAACAAATCTCTAAACATTGAGAAAAGTTCGTGTTAAATTTAAGTTGTTTTTCCGTACTCGTCAATACTTCTTGCGCATACAGTAACGCGTTCAACGAATACCTGTTAGCCACCTTTTGCGTTCTTTCCCTGTCCGTTCTCAATAACAAGAAGAACGGGTCTGCGTTCGTTTTTATAAATAAAGCGTCTCTAAAAATTAACCGTAAAAAGGAAATTAGCTCTTTTTTGCGTTTGCTATCCCCTAATTTTTTTGCTAAAACGGGCAATTCTTTCGTCTTTAAACAAAGCGAAAAGGCGTCTTGAATAAGTTCGGAAAAATACCCGCCTTCCAGCGCGTTTCTGGCAACGCCTACGCTACCACCGGAAGTCGCTGAAAAAACTTTCATTTCTTCGATATTTTCCGCTTTTTCGGGGTAGTTACGCCGTAAGAAAGACAAAATATCCCCTTCGGAAAAGGCAGAGATTTCCATTTTTTTAGCGCGCGAAAGTACCGTTTGCAAAATGGGATAGGAAGTGGTTGCGCCAAGCAAAAAATACACGTTTTTCGGCGGTTCTTCCAAAAGCTTTAATAATTTATTTTGTTGCGCGACGCCAACTTCGGCAAAATCGCTAATCACGAACAATTTTTTATCTTCTTCGACGGGGTTTAAAGAACTTTCTTCCTTAATTTCGTCCGCGTCCGCAACGGTGAATTTTTTGTCCATTTTTGGAAAAAATAAACAATCCGAGAAACTTTCTTTATCGATAAGATTAGCAATTCTTTCCTTTTTTGAATTTCCTTGCGCGCTTTCGCAAGAAAAAAAGATTTTTGCAAAAACCTTTAAAGTTTCTTTTAACGAGCGAGCGTCGTCCATTAAAATCAAATAGGTGTGGCTCAATCTATTTTCATCGCGCTCGACTTTTAAAAGTTTATAAGCGTTAGTATTTTTAATCAAAGTTTGCATAAAATCTCCGTTTTCGGTTGGTTCGGATTATACTTTTACCTATCCATTATACCACGAATTACGAAAATTTGCAAGCGTTGTAGCGGTTAATCGTAGGAAAGAAGAAAAAAATGCTTTACATTATGGATAAAAGATGTTATAATAGATTGAGAAGTGTTTTTATTCACGTAAAAACGGTAAATTTTTTTTGGTAAGGAGAACTTATGGAAAACGAAATAAAAGTAAAAGACGAAATTTCAATTGCGGACATTTTCTCGTGTTTAATTGCAAAACTCCGTTTACTTATCGTCTTATTCTTAGCAGGCGTTATTGTGGGTGGAACGTTTGGATATTTGAAATCGTACAACGTCGTTTATTACGGTACGGAAATGTCCTTCTTCGTATCGCCTGAAAAGACGTCTAGTAGTATGGACGAAGATAACAGTATCTTTGCAGGCACGTACGGTCATACCGTAATGGACACGATGATTAAGCTTTTAAGCACTGAAAAAACAGCGGAAGAGTTCGTATCGGGTATGAACATCGAAGGATTACCTCAAAAACCCGACCCTACGGCTGAGCCAGACGTTTACGCAAGACAAGTAAAAGAATATAACCAATTAATAAACACCGTAAAATCGTCTATGACTTTTACATACAGTAAAACGGCGAAAACGGAAATAAATACGCTCGATACCGAATCCAAAAACTTCATTTACGTTACGTTAGAAGTGAAAGAACAAGGAATTTACAACAAGGAGTTTACGGCTGAGTTGCTTACTCAACTCCAGGAAAAAATTCCTAAAATCGTTGAAAGAACGATGTTAAACCCTGACGAAGAAAAATACAAAACGACTTGTACGTTGGTTACTCCCTTGTACCCCATCGTCGAATGTATGAACGAAAACTACACGTTTACCGAAACGGTTAAATTTGGCGCGATTTTAGGTTTAGTAGTCGCAGTGCTTAGCTGTATCGTAGTCATTGCTGCGGATAGACTGGATAAGAGAGTAAAAGAAACAGAACAAATAGAAAAGAAAATAGGCGTACCCGTGCTTGGCGTTGTCCCTAACATTCTTCCGCAAAACGAAACGGAAAAAAAGGGGGATGAATTAAATGGCTAAACCCTTTAAAAATTTGAAAAATATCAAAAAGAAAGTCGGTGAAAAAGAAACCCGTAAGGACTTTTTGATGGAAGTGGATTCCCAATTCAACTTCGTGGAATCTTTCCGTAAATTAAAATCGTCCATTTCCGTTTCCATTCCCAAAAAGACGCAAGGCGGGGTTTCCGTAATGGTTACTTCTTCCTACCCTGAAGACGGGAAAACGACGGTCGCGGTCAATTTGGCTAAAACGTTTGCAATGGCGTCGAAATCGAAAGTTATCGTGGTAGATACGGATATTCGAAAAGGTAGAGTTGCAAGATTCTTCCAAGGTAGCAGTAAAATAGGCTTGAGCGAATATCTCTCCGGACAAGTAGATTTAGAAAACGTAATTAAAAAGAGCGGAAATGAAGAATCTCTTGACTATATCTCCTGCGGAATTGCTTCCCCTAAGCCCTACGAACTTCTTGAAAGCGAAGCGATGAAAGAATTAGATAAAAAGTTAAGAGAGCGTTACGATTACGTTATCTACGACACGCCCCCCTTGCTTTTGGTTTCCGACGCGCTCGCCGTTGCGCCCGTAACGGACGGCGCGGTGGTCGTATGCAGACATCTCCGTTCGTATATGAGCGATTTAACCAAGACCGTAAAGACTTTGAAATTCTCTAAAATCAACGTATTGGGCGTCGTAGTCAACGATTATCAACCCGAAGCGAGTAAGGACCTTGGTTATAAGAAATACTATAAAGAAGAGTATTATTCTTACGGAAAAACGGACGAGAAAAAATAAAAAGCAGTTAAAAAAAGTCAAGTAAAAAACATAACGGGGGCGTCGCTTGTACGACTGCCCCCGTTTCAAAACTAAAATCCGACTAAAAACGGCGCAGTTTTTATTAAAAAGCGTTTGATTAAAAGGTTTTTAGGGTAAGAATAGAGTATGGAAATACAATTAGAAGAACAGTACAAAACAACGAACTTAAAAAAGAAAGCGTTGCCACTCGTCCCCTTGCGCGGAAAAGTGGCTTTTCCGCATACGTCGATTTCTTTCGAAGTCGGTAGAGATATGACTTTAAAAGCCATCGAACAAGCTTCCGCTACCGCGGACAAGTACTTGTTTATTTGTTCGCAAAAAGACCCTACCAAGATAGACGTTTGCGACGACGATTTATATAATTACGGCACGGTTGCGACGATTAGACAAGTCGTAAAAACGGCAGGCGCGCTTCGCGTGGTTTGCGATGGACTGTATCGCGCGAAATGGAAATGTATCAAGGATATAGACGGTTGCAAAGTCGCTTATACGGAAGAGATAGAACCCGTTCACGGCGACGGAGTGATGGAACAAGCTTACGTACGTACCGCAAGGGCGCTGTTAAAAGACGTCGTTACGGAAGATAATAAATTCGCGAAAGAAACGCTTGAAAAAATCAATCTTTGCAATGATAGCGACGTGTTCGTGGACTTACTTATTTCCGTTATGCGCGTGCGTTTGGAAATCAAGCAAGAAATTCTTGAAACGAAAGAAACGTTGAAGCGGTTGCAACTTCTTGACAGATGCTTAAACGACGAGCTGGAAATTTCAAGAGTGGAACGCAAAATCGCAAACGCGGTAAGAAAAAACATCGATAAATCGCAAAAAGATTTCTTCTTAAGAGAGCAACTTCGCGCCATTCACACCGAACTTGGCGACGACGGGAAAGAAGAAGACGAATACCGCGAAAAAATTAAGAATAAAAACCTGCCCAAGGACTTGGAAGAAAAAGCGCTCAAAGAAGTCGACCGTATGGGTAAAATGCAACCCACTTCCCCCGAGTACACCGTAATTACGGGCTATCTTGACCAAGTTTTGGAATTGCCTTGGACGGAACAAACGGACGATACGGAAAAACTCGCCGATTGTATCAAAGTCTTAAACCAAGACCACTACGGCTTGGAAAAAGTCAAGGAACGGATTATAGAATACCTTGCGGTACTCAAACTGACGGGCAGTATGAACGCTCCGATTTTATGTTTAGTCGGACCGCCGGGGGTAGGCAAAACGAGTATTGCGCAATCGGTTGCGCGCGCGTTGGGTAGAAAATTCGTAAGAATGTCGCTCGGCGGTGTGAAAGACGAAGCGGAAATCCGCGGGCACAGAAGGACGTATATCGGCGCGATGCCCGGTCGGATTTTGTACGCGATGAAAAACGCAGGCTCTATCAACCCCGTGTTCTTGCTCGACGAAATCGATAAAGTTTCGTCGGATATGCGAGGCGACCCCGCATCCGCGCTTTTGGAAGTGCTTGACCCTGAACAAAACGTTTCGTTTAGGGACAGGTACTTGGAATACCCCTACGATTTGAGCAAGGTGCTCTTTATCGCGACCGCGAATACGCTGGACACCATTCCCGCGCCCTTGCGCGACAGAATGGAGATTATCGAACTTTCTGGCTATACCCACGAAGAAAAAACGGAGATAGCAAAGCGGTATCTTTTACCCAAACAACTCAAAGCGAACGGTTTGAAAGAAAAGAGCGTAAAATTCTCTGCGGACGGCTTGAAATTCTTAATCGAAGGCTATACCTTAGAGGCGGGCGTGAGAAATTTGGAACGCCAAGTCGGTTCGGTGTGCAGAAAAATCGCCGTAAAAACTGCGGATGAGAAAGATTTTTCGAGCGTTACTTTACGCAAAAAAGACGTGGAAGAACTGCTCGGCTCGGCTCGGTTTAAACAAGATGAAAAACGCAAGGAAGCTGAAGTCGGCGCGGTTACGGGTCTGGCTTGGACGGCGGTTGGCGGTACGACGTTGACCGTTGAAGCGACCACGATGCGCGGTAAAGGCGAAATCCGTTTGACGGGGAAACTTGGCGAAGTAATGAAAGAATCCGCGCTCACGGCGTTTACGTATATCCGTTCGCGCGCGAAGAAGTTCGGAATAGACGAAGAAAAATTTGAAGAAACGGACGTGCATATCCACGTCCCCGAAGGCGCGACCCCCAAAGACGGGCCGAGCGCAGGGATTACGATTGCCTCGGCGATTTTGTCCGTGTTTAGCAATCGAAAGGTCCGTAAAGACGTGGCGATGACGGGTGAAATCACCTTGCGCGGTAAAGTGTTGCCCATCGGCGGATTAAAAGAAAAAGCACTTGCCGCGCGCAGAATAGGGATTAAAAACGTCATTATCCCGGCTGGCAACGAAAAGGATATCGAAGAAATCCCCGAAACGGTTAGAAAGGACGTGAAGTTTTATCCCGTGGAAAGCGTCGAAGAAGTTTTCGACCGAGTATTTTTATAAAAAGGTCAAGGGAATTATTCCCTTGCGGGGTTACAAGGGGCAACGCCCCTGTATAAACGGACTCATAAAAGAAATCTATGATTTCGTCTTTCACGCCGTAAGGCGTTAATGCAAGCCGTTGGCTTGCCGTACGGTTACACCGTATAATTTAAAAAGGAGCATACCATGGTTGAGATGAATGAAGAAATTAAACGTAAAGTCGTGATTAAAAACGCGAGCTTTATTACTTCCGCCGCGAAGAAAGAACAGTTTATTTCGCCCGAAAAACCGATGATTGCCGTTTGCGGTAAATCCAACGTCGGGAAAAGTTCGTTTATCAATATGCTCGCGAACAGAAAAAAACTTGCAAAAACGAGTAGTGAGCCGGGTCGGACGAGATTGGTGAATTATTTTGATTTCGGCGAGTTCGTCTTGGCGGATTTACCGGGGTACGGATTTGCGAGAGTTTCTAAATCGGAAAAAATCAAGTGGGCGAAAACGCTCGACGAGTTCTTTAAACAAAAGGACAAAATTTCGCACGTGTTTATGCTCGTCGACAGTCGGCACGACCCCACTGCCGACGACGCGCAAATGATGGAGTTTTTGCACTTTTATACCTTGCCCTTTACCGTCGTAATGACGAAGTCGGATAAGTTGTCAAGAATGAAAGTGAAAGAACATAAAAAAGCGATTGCCGCCGATTTGTATTTGGGCGAGAAAAATTTAATCGCAACCAGCTCGGAAACGGGGTTTGGCAAGGACGAAATTTTAGAAAAAATAGCGCAAGTCATCGATTTGCAAGCGTCTAAGGGATTCTTTGATGAAATAGACGAAGAATTGGCGGAAGAGAGCGAAGGCTAAGGGGGAAATATGGAAGAATTTTTAAACAGTTGGTACGGCGTAGCGATTATTTTGACGTTTGATTTCGTCGCTCTGTTGGCGGTCGTTTGTTTGACTTACCGTTGGTTTTTCAAACGTGTGTTCGACGTCGTGGTTTCAAGCGTTTGTTTGCTTTTTACGTCGCCTTTGTTTTTAACCGTCTTTATTCGCGCGAATAAATTCAAAAAAGAAAACGACGGCGTTATCGAGAGCATTTACGAAAAGGAAATTCGGGTCGGTAAAAAGGAAAAAGTCGTTCTTTTAAATAAATTCAAATCCCGCGATAACGACGGCGAATTGCTCGGTCGCTACGGCAGATGGTTGGAAACTTATAAGCTTTGTAATTTGCCCAAACTCGTGGACGTTTTCTTGGGGAAATTGAGTTTTATCGGCGTAAAACCGATGCTCCGTTCGGAAGCGGAATTCGTCGAAGACGAAGTAGAAAAAGACAGATTTACCGTTCGACCGGGGTTGATTAATCCGCTCGTTTGCGTGGGCGATGAAACTACGTCCTTTGAAGAAATGTTGTTGCAAGACAGAAAATACGCTTGGCGATTCTCGTTCTTTGGCGATTGCAAAATTTTCTTCGCGTGGTTGTTAAATAAAATTCGTGGAAATTCCAACGCGTATTTAGGCGAAACGCTCGGTTCTTACGCGAAATACCTTTTGGACAACGAACAAATTACGCAAGACGATTATACCGTTGCGTGTGAGTTAGATAACGCTATTGAATAAATACTTTTAGGGGCTTGGACTCGTACCTGCCCCTTTGAAATTACATAATAGGAGTTACTTAAATGATAGTTTTATACGTACTTGGCGGAATTTTAGCGCTCGTACTGTTGTTTGCGTTAGTGGTGTTTTTCAGTTTCATTTTCGTCGATACGAAAAAGGAATACGATAAATTTAGCCCTTATCACGAATGGCTCGTAAACGTTTTGGCTTGGTTGATTACGAAAGTTTGCAATATGAAAATTATCGTTTCGGGTATAGAAAACGTTCCGAAAGACGAACGGTTCTTTCTCGTTTGTAATCACCGTTCCTTCTCTGAAATAGTCGCGTTGCGCTACGTACTTAGAAAATACAAGTTCGTGTTTATTTCTAAACCGGAAAATTTCCAAATCCCGTTCGTGAACAAACTCGCGACCCGTATTCGGTTTATGCCCATTGATAGAGAAAATCCCCGAAACGCAATGAAAACGCTAATTAAGTCGATTGACTTAATTAAAAAGAACGACTGTTCAATTGCCGTATTCCCTGAAGGCACGAGAAGTCGTGACGGAAAACTTGGCGAGTTTCACGACGGCGTATTTAAAATTGCCGTTAAGTCGGGCGCGCCCGTCGTCGTAACTTCCGTCGTCGGCTCGGAAAAAGTCAAAGGAAATATGCCCTTTAAAAGGACGAAAGTGTATTTAGATTTCTTGGATTGTTTCCACGCGCAAGCAGGCGAAAACTCCCACGACTTGGCGGAAAAATCCCGTACGTTGATTGAAAATAAAATTGCCGAACGCGAAGGCAAAACGGTGGAATCAACGCAAACGCTTGAATAAAATTTAATATACAAAACCGCACTATCTCGTGTTTAATATGAACCCCAAAATTAAAAAACTTTTGGGGTTCATATTATAATCAGACTTCAATGGCAAGATTTTTAAAATTTTTTGAGGCTAATTGACGTAACGATATTGACATTTGGTACAAATTATGGTATAATAAGGACACAATAAGAATATACTATTAATGGGAGAAAAAAGTTATGACTCAACCTTTGCCTAAAATATTACCTGTAAACGAACTTAAAAACACTGCAAATATTATGAAAACTTGTAAAGAAAGCCCCGTACCTATCGTTATAACAAAAAACGGTTACGGTGAAGCCATTATGATGAGCGTTAAACTTTATGAAGAAATGTTTGCAAAAATGCAGGCAGCGACTCTTATTAACGCAAGTTTAGACGACGTTGAAAACGGAGCAACGCCCGTAAGCGGAGCTGAATTTTTCGGCGTAATGAGGGCAAAGTATGGAAAATAACCAATATCAATTAAAGATTTTCCCTTTTGCTCAGCTTGATATGGAGCAAATATTCGACTATATATCCGTTGAACTTTGCAACCCTACTGCGGCAATCGGACAAATTAATGATTTTGAAAAGGCGTTTGAGAACGTTTGCGCCTTTCCTGAAAGTTGCCCGTACATAAAAAACGAATACGTAAGGGACAAGACTTTACGCAAGTTGATAGTCAATAACTACGTAGCGTTTTATCGTATAAGAAATAAAGAAATTCAAGTAGTCCGCGTTTTATACGGAACGTGCGATTACGAATCAATTTTATAAGTTTAAAATGGAATTAAAGTTTGCTTCGGTTGGCTCGTTTTTATGTGCTTTCTCGTAGTTATTACAACCGTTAAATACAAAACCGCACTGCAGTTTTTGCAGTGCGGTTTTTTCATATATCGTTAATAAAATTTAAGCGGTTTGCTTATAAATGAGTTTGGGCGGTTCGCCGTTGGTCAAACATTCTTTCGTGATGACAACTTCTTCCACGTTTTCTTCGGACGGAATTTTGTACATTACTTCCGTCATAACGCTTTCAATAATGGTACGAAGTCCGCGTGCGCCCGTCTTTAAGCGGATTGCCGTTTGCGCAATTTCGCGTACTGCGTCCGATTCGACCGTGAGTTTAACGCCGTCGTAACCAACGAGTTTTTGGTATTGCTTGATAATCGCGTTTTTGGGCTCGGTTAAAATTTTCACGAGCGCGGTTTCGTCGAGCGGGTCAAGGTTGACGACGATGGGGAGTCTGCCGACGAATTCGGGGATAAGACCGAACTTGGTCAAATCCTGCGGTTTTACGTCGTCCAGCATCGAATAGTCCGCGTCGTTAGCGCCTAATTTCACTTTACCGCCGAAACCGAGCGACGAATCGTCTTTTCGCGACGATACGATTTTATCCAAACCTACGAACGCGCCACCGCAAATGAATAAAATGTTCGTCGTGTCAATCCGCAAACATTCTTGATTGGGGTGCTTTCTACCGCCTTGCGGGGGTACGTTTGCCGTCGTGCTTTCGATGATTTTGAGCAAGGCTTGTTGTACGCCTTCGCCCGATACGTCGCGCGTAATGGACACGTTTTCGCTCTTTCTGGAGATTTTATCGATTTCGTCGACGTAAATAATCCCCCGTTGCGCTTTTTCTATATCGTAGTCCGCGTTTTGAATGAGTTTTAACAGGATATTTTCAACGTCTTCCCCAACGTACCCTGCTTCGGTGAGCGTGGTTGCGTCTGCCGTTGCGAACGGCACGTTCAAAATTTTTGCGAGCGTGCGCGCGAGTAGGGTTTTACCGCTACCCGTCGGGCCAAGCAATAACACGTTGCTCTTTTCGATTTCTACGCCGTCGTCGTTCTTGTCGTTCTTCGTTGCAAGCGCGTTAATGCGTTTGTAATGGTTATACACGGCAACGGAAAGCACGCGTTTCGCCTTGTCTTGCCCAACGATATATTTATCGAGTTCGGCTTTGATTTCCGATGGTTTTTTCAATTCGAACGTTTCGGACGAAAACTCTTTCGTTTTCGTTTCTTCGAGCATTGACGAGCAAATCGTGATACATTCGTCGCAAATAGCGACGCCGTCCGGGCCGTCGATTAGAAGTTGCGTTAATTCTCGTTCTTTACCACAGAACGAACAATGCTTTTGGTTTTTCGGCATTGATAAACTCCTTAATTGTTATTAAACTTAATTTTAGGATATTGATTGCGTAAAAATAAAAATCATTCAACGCATACACGGGTGGGGGTAAGGGAAAAATAACGCGCAAAACCCGAATGGAGCTTTGCGCGTTTGCATTTGCTCAAGAATTATCTTCTAACGAAAACTCTATCAATCAACCCGTAAAGACGTGCTTCTTCCGCGGACATATAATTGTCGCGGTCGGTGTCGCGTTCGATAGTAGCAAGGTCTTTGCCCGTATTTTCGGACAAAAGGCGGTTCAATTTCGCTTTAGTGCGAAGAATGTGTTCCGCTTGGATTTTGATATCGCTTGCTTGACCTTGCGCTCCGCCAAGGGGTTGATGAATCATAATTTCGGAGTTGGGCAGGGCGAATCTCTTTCCGCGCGCGCCACTCGATAACAAGAACGCGCCCATTGAAGCCGCAAGCCCGATGCAAATCGTGGATACGTCGCACTTGATATAGTTCATCGTGTCGTATATCGCCATACCTGCCGATACGCTACCGCCCGGAGAGTTGATATACAAATTGACGTCCTTGTTCGGGTCTTTGCCCTCAAGGTAAATAAGTTGCGCGACGACGGTATTCGCCACTGCGTCGTTGATTTCTCCACTTAAAAGGATAATTCTGTCCTCTAAAAGCCGAGAATACAAATCGTATGAGCGTTCGCCCGTCGAAGTGCGTTCGACGACGTAGGGAACGAGTACGTTCTTTTCCATTATTTGGATTCCTCCAAGTACATTTCGTTGTTTGCTTTCAAGAAGTCGAAGAGCTTGGTGATGATGATATCGCTACGGATATAATCGAATTGACGGGGGTCCATACCCTTCTTGTAGTCTTCAACCGACTTTTCAACCGATTCAGCTTGTTTTGCGATTTGCGCGTCAACGTCCGCTTCCGTTGCTTCGATTTTTTCCGTTTCGATAATCTTACCGATAATAAGTTGGCTCAAAACGTTCTTCTTCGCTTGTTCTTCGTAGTTCTTTCTAAAATCCGCTTTCGGAACTTTCAAGAAGTTGAGATAATCGTCAAGTTTCAAGCCTTGGTACATAAGTTGATATTCGAATTTTTGTACGAGCCCGTCGATTTCTCTTTCAATCATCGCTTGGGGAATTTCAACTTCTGCGTTCTTAGCGATTGCTTCCAAAATGCTGTTTTCGGTTGCGTCGTTGGAACGTCTGTCCGCTTGAACTTGCAATCTTTCTTTCGTCTTTGCTTTGTACGCGTCGAGCGATTCCATCTTCGTTGCTTCTTTGATGAATTCGTCCGTTACTTCGGGAAGTTCTTTGCCTTGAATTGCGTTCAATTTAACCGCGAATACTGCGGGCTTACCCTTAAGGTTTTCCGCTTGGTAGTTTTCGGGGAAGGTAACGTTTACGTCCTTGCTTTCGCCGACGTTCATACCTACTACTTGGTCTTCAAAACCGGGAATGAATTGACCCGAACCGAGCGTAAGGTCGAAACCTTGCGCTTCACCGCCTTCGAACTTCACGCCGTCAACCGTACCAACGAAGTCGATATTAGCGATGTCGCCGTTTTGCGCGGGACGGTCGGTAACTTCCACTTTGCGCGCGTTTCTGTCTTGCAATCTTGCGATTTCAGCGTCGATTTCTTCGTCCTTAACAGTATATTCAAATTTTTGGATTTTCATACCCGTATAAGCGCTGATTTTTACGTCGGGTTTAACGGGAACGATAGCAACGAGCGAAACTTTTTCGTCCGTGAAATCTTCAACGGAAACGTCGGGGTCGCCAACTACCGTGAAGTCTTTTGCTTTCTTGTCAAGCACGGTGGGGTAGTTCTCGGAGAAGAGAATGTTGAGCGCGTCTTCGAAGAAAACGCCTTTACCGTACGCGCTTTCGATTACGTTTCTAGGCGCTTTGCCTTTGCGGAAACCGTTTACGGCAAACTTGCTTCTGGTTTGAAGGTAAGCCTTGTTAATCGCTTCCTTCCATTCTTCGCCGTCAAAGGTCATCGTGATTTTAACGGTGCTTTTTTCTGCTGCTTTGGTGGTATACTTCATAATGAAATCTCCTAAATCAAACTGATTTTTTTTATTTTTAATTTTAACGCAGGGCAGTTTTAAAAAAATTTTACCCTATCCGCTACATTTTACCATATTTATTAAAGAAAATAAAGCGTTTTTGTTTACAATTTTCGAAATTTACGCTATAATTTATGAAAAAGGATTTATTTTTCAAAAATTTACGGTTTTCATCGACCCAACGAAAAAGGAGTACTATGCCTCAGGACGCTTTCCACATTCGCCGTTTGGCGCAAGAATTGAATACTTTACTCGTTCACGGCAAAGTCAACCGTGTTTCGCAGGTCGATAAAGACGAGCTTACCCTTATTATATACACCGGAAAGCAGGCGGTTAAACTCATTTTATCAACAAATGCGTCGAACGCCAGAGTTTGTTTATCGGAAACCGAAAAAGAGCCTGCGCCCGTCGCGCCAAATTTTTGTATGCTACTTAGAAAACATATCGTCGGCGCGGAAATTTTAGAAATTCGGCAAAAGGATTTTGAACGGATTATCGAAATCGAACTCAAATGCACGGGCGATTTTTCGGAAAGCAACCGCGTGCTCGTTTGCGAATTGATGGGGAAATATTCGAACGTCGTTTTATGCGAAAACGGGGTGATTTTAGGTGCGCTGAAAAGTACGGCGCTGGACGATAATTTAAAACGTATTTTGTTCTCGGGCGCTAAGTATTGTTATCCTGAACCGCAGGACAAATTATCCGTAACCGACGGGGCAGGTATCGAAGTTTTAATAAAAAACTACCTTTCCACTCGGCAGGAAACAGGCGTTGACGAAGAAGATTTCGCGCGGTTTATTTTCGAAAACGTGTCGGGGTTGGCGTTGCCTACCGCGCGCGAATTGGTTAAAAAATTGGGCGTGGACGATTTTGCGAATAAATTAAAAAGGGCGTTCGAAGAATTAGAAAATACCCCCTGCGTCGTGTATAACAACGGTATTCCTTGTGACTTTTTCGCGTTTAAAGTGGACGGCGGAAAGGAAACGCTGTCGCTTTGCAAAGCGGAAGACGAGTTTTATTCCTACCGCGAGAGAAAAAAGGGCTTTGACGATAAAAAAAGAAAACTGGAAAGCGCGCTTAGGGGGTTAAAGAAAAAACAAGCCAAGCGTATGCAGGACGTTTTCGAACGCTTGAAAGAATCGGAAAACGCGGACGAGAACCGTATTAAGGGCGAACTTTTAACGGCGAATTCCTACCGCTTAGAAAAGGGGTTAAAGGAATGTATGCTCGAAAATTGGTACGAGCCCGATTGTCCGAGCATTAAAATTCGATTGGACGAAACGTTATCTCCGCAAAAGAACGCGCAAAAATATTTTAAAATCTATAACAAGCAAAAACGCGCGAAAGAAATTCTCGAACCGATGCTCGAAACGGAGAAAAAGGAAGTTGAATACGTGGCGAGCGTGGAAACGGCGATACGGCTTGCCGAAGACGAAAGGGATTTAAAGGAAATCCAAACCGAGTTGATTGATTTAGGGCTTATCCGTCCCCAAAAAGAACGGGCAGGCGGTAAGAAAAAGGAAGTTGAAACGCCGTTTAGGTCGTACCTGTTCGACGGGTTTAGGGTGTTCGCAGGCAGGAACAATATCCAAAACGACAGACTCGTAAGAAGCGCAAGCCCGAACGATATTTGGTTGCATACGCAAAAATACCACTCGTCGCACGTGCTTATTTTGCGCGATGGAAAAGAAATACCCGATAGCGTAATTTTAAAAGCGTCCGAGCTTTGCGCCTACTATTCGGACGGGCGTGACGCCGACAAAATTCCCGTCGATTATTGCGAAAAGCGGTTCGTGAAAAAACCGTCCAAGAGTAAGGCAGGGTTTGTGGTTTATACCGATTATAAAACCGTTTTAGTGAAACCTAACCCGCACAAGGACAGTCAAATTTAATTAATAAAAATAGCCACTCCCGTTTGGGTGTGGCTATTTTAATCTTTATGGATTCTTGATTACAGGGATAGAAGTCAAGCCTGATTTCATTACGAGTTTTCTTAAAAAAGGCTGATACATCGGCGGACATTTTAAGAGTTTTAAAAGCAATCTGCGCTTGATTTTGTTTGCGCTTTTGACGTACGATTTTAAAATAACGGTTGCCTTCGGCTCGTACTTACCCCCTTGATTTTTATTAAAAGCGTCCGCTAAATACATACCGCTAAAAAGCGCGGAACTAATACCTTCAAGTCCGCTTGGAGATACTAACCCTGCGGACTCGCCGAGTAGAAATACGCCGTCTTTACCAAAGCAAAAACTCTTTGCGTTTTTCGGTCTTAATACGAAACACGCTTCCGTTTTTATCGGTTCGCCGAACTTAAAGCCGTAGTCTTTTTCCAAACGGATTTTTTGTTTTTCAAAAGCGGTTTTGGCGGTTTTTTCAGGATACGCGCCACCGAAAATGAATTTGCCGTTTTTCATCAACGCCCACGAATAGCAATCGGTAATTTCGCTATCCATTACGCACGCGTAGAACGGTTTTTCGTTTGCGTTTTCAAACCATTGCTGAATGGACATATATCTACGCCAATTATCTTTCCCCATAACGAATTTTCGAACGCAGGAATTTGCCCCGTCCGCGCCGACGAGAAATTTGCTTTCCGCGTATTTTTCTTCGCCGTCGTCCGTTCTAAATTTGACTTGAAAGGTATCTCCCGTCTTAGTGATTTCCGTTGCCGTGCCGACTACTTTTTCTACGTTTTCGCCTACTTTATCAAGCAACCACATATCGAATTTATGCCTATCCATATTTACGTACTCTCTTGGATAGGTACGAATAAGCCCCGAATCGCAATCGATGGTATTGACGGCAAAAATTTGCGGGTCGGCAAGCAAGGCGTTGGGCAGGGTGTCGCCGAGCGTTGAAAGGGCTTGTTGTGCTTTGGGCGCAAGCAATCCACCGCACGGTTTTTCAAATCCGCCCTGCGTTTTTTTCTTGTCAATCAATAGCGCTGAATACTTATTGCTTAAAAGTCTTGCAAAAGTACTGCCGGCTGGTCCACCGCCTACGATAATCACATCGTACATAATTTTTCTCCTTTAAGACTATAAACAGTTCCGCTTTTTCAAAATCGCTAAAACGTCCGCGAAAATTTCGTCGGGGGTTTGGCGTCCGTTGACGACTTCGACGCACTTATCCGTTTTTGCGAGCGTTAAATACCCTTCGTACACGCGGTTGTGGAAGTCCATTCCCGCTTGTTCTAATCTGTCGTTTTCGTCCGCGCCTTTCTTTCTTGCGAACGCTTCGGTGGGCGAAAGGTCGATAAAAATCGTGACGTCGGGCGTGTAATGCTCAATCGCGTAAGAGTTGATTTTACTAATAAAATCCATTCCCAAACCCCTTGCGAACGCTTGATAGGCGAACGACGAGTGGAAATATCTGTCGCAAACCACCAATTTGCCTTCGTCAAGCGCAGGTTGGACTCTGTCGTGCAAGTGTTGTACTCTCGACGCGGAATATAAAAGGGCTTCGCATTCGTCCGTCATTTCGGAGTTCTTGCCGTTTAAAAGAATTTCGCGGATTGCTTCGGAGATTTTACCACCGCCCGGCTCGCGCGTAAATATATGCGGAACGCCGTTTTTGGTTAAATAATTGCTTAATTTTCTAAGTTGCGTACTCTTTCCGCACCCGTCGCAACCTTCAAACGTGATGAACTTTCCTTTTCTTTCCATTTTTTCACTCCTTAACGACGGCGATTTTGCCGTTTCGTACGCCGAATACGTTGTCGGCGGTTTTTAGTAATCGGATTTTTCCGCTATCAATTTTTTCGCCCCGTTGGATAAGGGGGGTGCAGGGGGGGAATAATCCACAGGTCTTTGAACAAATTCTGCCGACGGCTTCGTCAAGCTCCACCCACTCCGTTTCCGCGTTTTTATCTAATTCTTGCAAAAAACCCGATACCTGCCCTGTACCGTTGGGGCGTTCTGCGGTTTTTAAGAGCCGTTCTATTTGCTTGCAAAGAGCGGTAAATTCACGCTTTTTCGTTGCGGGCGAGAAATAGAACATAATCGTTTCTCCGTCGCAAAATTCGGGGAAAAAGCCGTCTTTTTCTAATTGTTTTTGGATAAAAAACGCGTCTTTGACCGTTAGGCAAAGTTTCGTCCAATCCCCGTTGACTTTTAAAAATTCTGGATATTTTTTTGCGAATGCTAAAACGCTTTTTTCAAGCGTTTGATTTTTAGGGTATTTGACCGCGTATTCGACGGACGCCATAATCGGATAGGACGGGCTCGTTGTGCGGAAAATATCTACGCCCTTTTTGAGCGCGGTCGCAAAAGTTTCCGTTCTTGCGGAAACCACCGCTCCTTGCGTGAACGCAGGTAGGCTTTTATGTACGCCGTCTACCCAAACGTCGGCGTATTCGCCGGCATAAAGGGTTTTATCAAAGTGCAAATGACCGCCGTGCGCGCCGTCGATTAATAAAAATTTCCCCTTTTCGTCGCAAAGGCGTCTAATTTCCGACAAATTAGGGATATTACCGTAATAGTCGGGGGAAGTGAGAAGTACACCGTCCGTTTCGCAAATAACGTCGGTTATTTCTTTTACGGTCGGCGCGGTCGGTAATCGGTTTGAAAAGCCCGTATCGAACGGGTACGGGGTTAAGCCTAAAAGTTCGCAAGCGTTGTACACGCTCTTGTGCGAACGGACGGGGAACGCGAGTTTTTTTAAACCGAGTGATTTTACCGCGTACAGCGCGGACAATATCCCCGAAGTGCTACCGTCCGTTAAAATAAAACTCGTATTCGAGCCTAAAATCTTGGAAATATCCCTTTCGGCTTTTAAGATGCAACCCGTGGGGTCGGACAAGTTGTCCGAATAGGAAAGTTCGGTAATATCCCAACCCTTAACCTTGTGCCCCGGCGTATGGAAAGAAAGATGCTTGTCTTTCTTTTGACGGGCAAGCATCTTATAAACGTGGCAGTTTTCACGTGTTTTTTTGTTGGATAAAAATTTTTTCATCTCGTACCTGCTCCCTTGAAACGCGGTTTTATGCGGTCGGGTTCAACGCCGAGCAGTACGTTTGGACGAGATAGGTGACGAAAGTCAGTTTTTCAAAGTCAAAGCCGTAATTTTGCGTTTGGTCTTTGAT
The DNA here is from genome assembly GCA_015055865.1 of Clostridiales bacterium. Classification (GTDB taxonomy): domain Bacteria; phylum Bacillota; class Clostridia; order Christensenellales; family Borkfalkiaceae; genus Scatosoma. The sequence goes on from SVHK01000005.1 coordinate 31,411, forward strand.
AATTACAAGGTTCATATCTTGAATAGCGGATTTCATTTCCCCCGTTTCTTCGTCGGTTACGCGGTAATACACTTCTTTTTTAAGCTCGCCCATCAACGTTTCGTCGGGGCAAAGGTTAATCGAGAAACACGCCGTTATCGTGGTCGCATCGCCACCGCTTTCGTTGTTAAAGTACAGCGTGGTTTCTTCTAAAGCGATATAGCCTTGTTCAAGATAATTATTGAAGTCGATAAACGACTGACGGTATTGTTGAATGCGTTCAATTTCGTTTTGTACGGCAACGCGGATTTTCTCTTCCGTTTTATAGCGTTTGTCTTTTGTTTGTTTGACTTTCGCTCTAAAATCCGATTCGATTTTCGCCACGTCGATATTGTCGGGGTTGGTGTAATCGCCAAGGTAGTAGGCGTTCAAATAGTTTTGCATTTGTTGAAGGTATCCGTTCTCGCCGTCCAAACGGTACGCGTAAGCGTGGAAACGGTATAAGAAATCTTCCAAATAAGTGGTCGTATGCGTTTCGCCGTCGAGCGTGTATTGAATAGAACCGCCGTCAACGTTTGCAACGAAAATCACGTCCGCTTCTTCCGTCGTTAAGCGGGCTTCCATAACTTGGGTCACGTATTCTTCGCCGTACGAGCTAATATCTTCCGTAGTTCGCTCAATTACTTCGTAGGAAAACAAGGATTCAGTACGGTTGGGTAATTGCGCGAACTTAGCGGTGGCGTTAGTGCCCGTGTAGGTGTAAAACCCGAAACTTTGCGAAGGTTGAATACGGGTGGCGGTGATAGTGAAAAGTAGCGACCAAACGACGATTCCCGCGACGGCGGTTAAAAGTATTTTCAACCAATCGTAAGAAAGCATTTGGCTCAACCGTTTTTTTGTGATTTTTGCGTCCATTTTATACCTTTTTCGCCCCAAATTGTTTGCATGGAACGGGGAATTTTAGTTTCTATCTATTATTTTACCTAAAAACGCTTGCGAAAGCAAGCGGATAAAGGCGTACTTTCCCGAAAAGACGAAAATTTTATGAAAAATTCACAAAAGGCAAGAAAAAAGCACTCGGTAAGCCGAGTGCTTTTTAGTTTTAAATTTAGTTAGCAGAAGTGTAAACGACTGCTTGTTTCTTATCTTTGCCCAATCTTTCGTATCTAACGACGCCATCGACCAAAGCGAACAACGTATCGTCTTTACCGATACCTACGTTTGCGCCCGGGTGAATTTTCGTTCCTCTTTGACGAACGAGAATGTTCCCCGCAAGAACCGATTGACCGTCGCTGCGTTTTACGCCAAGTCTTTTGGCTTCGCTATCTCTACCGTTGTGGGAAGAGCCGGTACCTTTCTTATGAGCGAATAAACTGATAAAAATCATTTTTATTTCTCCTTATTTTAAATTTTTACGCTTTGCTTAATTAGCAAAGATGATGCAGAAAATCCTTTCAATCGATTAGAGAACGATTTTTTCGATTTTAACTGCGGTGAAGGGTTGTCTATGACCTTGCTTTTTACGTTCGTTCTTTTTAGCCTTATACTTGAAGACGATGATTTTCTTCGCCTTGTCTTGCTTAACGACCGTAGCGGTTACTTTCGCATTTGCAACGTCTGCGCCCACTTTGATACCGTTTTCGTCGGAAACCATAAGCACTTTGAAAGAAACTTCTTCGCCTTCGTTAGCCGTAAGTTTTTCAAGCTTAACAAGGTCGCCTTCAGCTACTTTGTATTGCTTATTTCCGTTATCGATAATAGCGTACATTCAGTTTTACCTCCTCTTTCCAGTCTCGAAGAACCCAAGGCGTCGCTTCAAAAAAGCAACTTAAAAAAAGCCCGTTCCTATCGGCTCAAGTATAAATATATCAAATCTGAAAACGAAAGTCAACTATTTTTGCTTAAATTTCGTATATTTTCTTTGTTTTTCGCCCAAAATACTAAAAAACAGGAGGGAAAACCTATGGAAGAAAAAGAAAACTGCAAAAAAGACGAAGAAGTTTTGGCGGAAATTTATCGTAACTGCCAACTTGCTTTACAATCCATTTCCAATATCTTACCCGAAACGAAGGACGAAGATTTGCGTAATGAAATCCAATCTCAACACGACGCTTACGAGAAAATCAGTTCTCAAGCTTGCGTGATTGCAAGGGATAAAGGCATTGAGCTAAAAGAACCTAATCCCGTTAAGAAAGCGATGATGTGGGGCTCTATTAAAATGAGTACGCTTACGGACGCGTCGCGCGGTCATATTGCTGAAATGATGATTCAAGGCACGGTAATGGGTATTACCGCGCTTAAAAAGACCGCTGGGGAAGCGGATTGCACCGACGAGTCTATCTGCTCTTTATTGCAAGAGTTCATCGCGTTGGAAGAGAAGTTCGAAAAGAAACTCAAAACTTATCTTTGAGCGTATAATTCTTCGCAATACTGCGTCGAGCTCCGCGTTTTCTTGGTCGCGTACGGATTAGTACGCTCCCTGCGAAAATGCTCGCTCTCCTTGTCTTGCTCGTATCTAACGCCAAGCACAAGCTTGGTCGGTTACGGGTACGAACAACCAAACCGCAAAAGAAAGATAGAAAAACTCGATACAACGGGACGTTGTTGCTCGTATCTAACGCCAAGCAAAGACTTGGTTGGTTGACGAGAAGGCAACTCCCAAGCGTAGCGGAAAGATAGAAAAACTCGATACAACTTAGGCGTTGTTGCTCGTATCTAACGCCAAGCACAAGCTTGGTCGGTTACGGGTACGAACAACCAAACCGCAAAAGAAAGATAGAAAAACTCAATACAATTTAGGCGTTGTTAGCCAACGTAGTTTCGGCGCGTTGCAAAATAGCCGAAACTGTGAAAACGAGCCGTAGGGAAGTTCCCTACGGCTCGCCGTTTTATTAAATTTTATAATGTGAAAAACGCTAACTCGCCGTTTGTTTGAACGATAAAATATTTTTCTTCAAGTATTACCATCAATCCGCAATCTATTATGACGTTTTCCGCTTTCGGGTTTAATATTGCTTTTAAGCGGTCATAAATAATATATTCATTTAATTCAAAGACAAAATACCCTATCTTATCTTTATTGGTTAAAAATTTACTATATACCTGTTCGTAAACGTCATACCCTAAATATTCATTTAGAGCAGTCATTGTTTGTTCAAATGAAAAATCAAATAGCCATTCTATTTCAAAAGCGGTTTCGTCGGAGTGGTAGGGCACGAGAATAAATTTTTCTTCTTCGGCGATTTTTCCCATAACGTAATAAGCGGATTTGCTTTTAATATCCAGCTCGTCACACAACGCATTATTCGTCGTACCGGAACCTACTGCCAAAATTTTTTGTAAGCCGAATTGACTTTTAGCGAGTTCTTCTGCGTCTTGGCGGGTTCTATTAGAGTGCTTTTTTTCGCATGAAGAAAGAACCCACGGACACATTAAACAGATTATTAAAATCAAACGGGTAATTTTCTTTTTCATAGATTTCTCTTATTTATATACGTTTATAGGCGGAACTGACAATAAAATATTATCATGCAATCACTGATTTGTCAATAGAATTTGGAAAAATTTTACAAGTAAACCGCGAGGAAAATCCTCGCGGTTTGGCGTTTCCTTTCAATTTAATCAATACAGCATTTTTGCGTTGTCGGGTACGTTCAGGACTTCCGAGTTGTCCCCGCGAACGGAGAAATAGTCTTCTCTATACGTTCTATGCGGAACGAGATAAACACGTTTGTCTTTCCACCGCCCGTTCACTTCGCGCGTGAATATGTTTTCGGTTAAGATTTTTCGCATAATCGATTCGTTTAATTCGACGATTGCCGAGTTGAAACCGTTGGCGAAACAATCAAGCAGGTCTGCGCGCAAACGCGCGAGAGTGAAAACGTCTTCGTGGACGTGTCCGTTGCCTTTACAATGAGCGCACGGTTTTAAAAGATATTCGTTTACTTCGTTGCCGATTCGTTTTCTAGTGAATTGCGTTAAACAAAGTTCGCTCATTTCCAAAACGTTGCATTTCGCTTTGTCTTTGGACAAAAATTCTCGCAAAACTTCCGTGATTTTCGATTTATGCGACTCGTCTAACATATCGATAAAATCGACGACGACGATACCGCCGATATTTCTCAAGCGAACTTGCCGAGCAATCTCTTTCGCCGCCGCCAAATTGACGGTAAAGACCGTTTCTTCGTGATTGGTGTCCCCTACGTAACTGCCCGTATTAACGTCGACGACCGTCATTGCTTCCGTTTGGTCGATGACTATATAACCGCCGTTGTCAAGCGGAACGGTAGCTCCCACCGCTTCGTATAATTTTTGCGAAATCCCGAACTCTCTAAACATTGCGCGTTCGCTTTTGTGGAATATCAGTTTCCGTTCGGGGATATCTCTTTGCAAGCGCACGAGATTTAAAAGTTTATTATAAAGCTCTTCGTCGCCGACGCGAATCGCGATTAAATCTTCGCCGAAACTGTCGCGGATAATACGCGCGGGCAAATCGTCGTCGCGATACAAAAGCGTGCCCACGGGCGCGGTTTCCGCCCTTTTGAGCATATCTAAATACAGCGTTTTTAAATATTCGCTTTCCTTTTTAAGTTGTTTGGGCGTAGCGAGCGTGGCGTGGGTGCGCACGACGAACCCTTCGTTTTGTCTATCGCGGAGTTTTTCCGCCGTTTTTAAAAGCTTTTCTCGCTCCGCCTCGTCCGTAATCTTTTTGGAGATACCTAAAAATCCGGTGTTGGGCAAGTAAATGAGATTTTTACCGACGAGCGAGTGCATAGTCGTCACTTTCGCGCCCTTGTTACCGCGCGCGGGCTTGGTGACTTGAACGAGCACTTCGTCGCCTATTTCCAAATTATGTAAACCGTTGTTAATCTCGATCACGGTACCGTCGTATTTGGAATAATCGGTGTAAAACTCGTCCATAGACAGGTAGCAATTTTTCTCTAAACCGCAATAGACGAACGCCGCGTTCATACCGGAAAGCACGTTGACGACGCGACCTTTATAGATGTTGCCCACGGGCGTACCGGCGTTTTCCTTTTCAGCGGAAAATTCCGTTAAAATCCCGTCTTCGAGCAGGGCGTAAAATTGTTGACCGCAGTAACGGTCGAAAAAACATTCTTTTTTCATTGAACTCCTTTCGTCAATTTAAAAACGAACCCTGCATTGACAAACTCATAAAATCGAAATTAAATAAAACCAACTTGACAAGTATAACACAAACCCCTTACCTTTGGCAAGGGGTTTTGCTTAATTTTTGCGTTATTTTTGCTCTTTTTAACGATTTTTTGGTAAAATTTCGCCTATTTTAGTGTAAATCGACGCCGTTTTGAAGATTTCACAAAATTCCGATTGCCGGACTTCGCCCACCTTTTTTTCGTTGCCGTCGTACACTTCCAAGAGCAAGTATTTGCCTTGGCAAAGGTAACGCAATACCGATTTTAAAGGCGTACTTTCAAGCACCGCGACCCGTCTAATTTCTACGCCACGCGAGAGCGCAGATAAATTCGAATACCCTATTTTTAAGTATCGGGCGTCCTGTTTTTTGCCTAAACAACCGACCAAAAGGAAGAATACGAACCCTAAAACGCTGTAATTGGGCGTACCGCGTTTCGCAAGATAGAGAAATCCGAAAACGAGCAATACGGAAAGGAGTACGGTGATTGCGACGCATATTCTTTCCGCTTTTCTTTCAATGCGACCCGTCTCTTTACTTCCGCGCGAGAGTTTTAAAATCAACGCGCATTTTAAAATTCTGCCCCCGTCTAAGGGGTAAGCGGGCAAAAGATTGACGAGTGCGACGGAGAGCGACAAAAAGCACGCCGTATCCGTGTAGGCGTAGCTTATCGGATAAAACCACCAAAGGCTGGCGAACGCTAACGCCGTAAAAAGATTGCATAGCGGACCTGCTAAGGCGACTTGGATTTCGTCCGTCAAACTAACGTCCGTTAAATCGCCGTCAATAACCGCGCCGTAAGGCATTAGATAAATACTGTTCAGTTTATATCCGAGCCTTGCCGACGCGAACGCGTGCGCAAGCTCGTGTTCGAGCGCGACGAGCGTCGTCATTAAAAAGAACGGCAAATCTCCCGTCAACGAATAAAAAACGCCGGCGAGAAAAAAGGTGGGGTGCAAAACGATTTTCGTTTTTTCGTTATTCTCAACCCTGTACCCTTGATTTTTGTTTTTAATGCGAGAACGGGGCGAAAAAAAGGGTTTGTTAAAACCCTTTTTCTCTATAAAAAACTTTGAAAGTTCTTCAATCACTTGGATTGAGTAACCCATTCTAAGGCGTTATCTTCGGTAACGGCGAAACAGTTGAGTAGGTTGCCGTCCGAGTACATCGTAACCTGCACTTCGTTTTCCCCGTTCGAATACCCGACGGGAACGTTGTGTTTGACCGTTTGACCGACGGCGTAATACACGTAATCAAGTCCGTCGATAATCCCCGAAAACGAGTCGGTATGCGCAATTTTAACGATAAATTTCCCGTTCTCGTCCTGCGTAACTTCGGATACCGTACCGTCCGCGGTCGGGTACACGCAACCTTCTTGCGTGAACGTTAAAATACCCGTAGGCGACAAAGTCATTTGCGCTTCGCTACTTGCGCCAAGCACGCTCGACAAAGTGAAATCGGTATAATCGCGTTCGTCCACCGTTTCCTTTTCGGGCACGAGCGAACGGAAGAAGGTGTTAATTGCGCTCTTCGGCATCCATACGTTGGTTAAAAAGATACCCATACAAAGCGCGCACGCTACCCCAAATTCCGCTTTCAAAACTATCGATTGAATTTTATCTTTTTTCGAGCTGACGGGAATAAACGGTACGGAGTCATCGAAATTAGACGAATAGCCGTTCGCGTCGTCGATATTCTCCGAAAAAAGGTTGGGATATTCGGTTTGCTCGGTTTCGGCGTTAAAACTTGCGCTCTCGTTCACGAGCGAGATGGTTTTTTCTTTTAAAGAATCGTTCGTTTCCGCGCGCTTGCTTTTTTTGTTTTTTCGAATGACGTTTACGGTCGATACGGGGATTTCTAACATTTCAGCGTACTCAATTTCTTCGTTCATAACTTTTCTCCTTGCTTTCGCTTATTTCTTGTTTTACTATATGAAAATATTTTTGGTTTAAGAACGGAAACGCAAGAAAAAATCAACGAACTTTTTGTAAAATCTTGTCAAAATAATCGACTGAATAAAAAATAAGCTCTCCGAATCCGAAGAGCTTAAGTCTATTTAACGCAAAGCGTTAATTATTGGTTTTCTTTTCTTTCAAAACGATATTAAGGACGATACCAAGAATCATTGCCACAGCCGTGGAAGTAACGGTAACGGCTTGACCTGCAATCGTGAATTGAAGGGTAAGACCACCAATCCCTGCAACGAGAATGGACGCAGCGATGAAGATGTTACGCGCGATAGAGAAATCGACTTTTTTGTTGATGAGCATCTTAACGCCCGACGAAGCGATGAACCCGTAAAGAACGAGCGATACGCCACCCGTTACGCAAGCGGGAATGGTTTGAACCACAACCATAAGCGGAGTGAAGAAACCGAGCGCAATCGTTGCGAAGCAAGCCGTGATAATAACGCGTACGGACGCTACTTTCGTAACGCCGACAACCGCTACGTTTTCGCCGTAGGTCGTGTTTGCGCAACCGCAAAGTACGCCGGAAACCGCCGTTGCGATACCGTCGCCCATAAGGGTTTTATCCAAACCAGGGTCTTTCAAAAGGTCCTTATTAATAACGCCACCAAGGTTGAGATGGTCGCCGATGTGTTCGCAAATGGTAACGAACGCTACGGGCGCGAACGCAAGAACGATGGTAATGATTTGACCGATTTCGAACGTGCCGTTGTTCCAATTCAAGAATGCGAAGCAATCGTAACCGATGAAGCTGGAAACGGTGATGTCCTTAAAGTTGTTGACGACGGGCGCGAAGTTGATAACTTTTGCGTAGTCCCAATTAGCGAGATGGCCGATACCCGTGAAGATAAGCGCGGTAAGGTATCCTGCGCCCATACCGATAACGAACGGGATTAAGGACAACGTTTTATTGCCGTAGTGCGCGGTAATCGCGGTTGCGAACAACGCTACCAAGCCACAAAGGATATAAATAAGGTTATACGTGCCAGCCGCCGCGCCGGTAAGGTTATTGATTGCCGAACCTGCAAGCCCAAGACCGATAACCATAATAACGGGTCCAACGACGATGGTAGGTAAAAGTTTGAAAAGCCAAGCCGTGCCGAACTTCTTGATGACGAGTGCAACGCCGACGTAGATAAGCCCGACCAAAATCATACCGATAGCGAGCGCAAGGTAGTTACCCGTTACGCCGTCGCCGGGGGTTGCGTCAAGCGCGAACGCTACGCTCATCGACGAGATGTACGCGAAGGACGAAGAAAGTACGACGGGGGATTTCTTACTCGTAAACAAAATGTAGATAAGCGTACCCACGCCTGCGGAGATAATCGTTGCAGGGATAGACGTACCGACAATTAAAGGTACGGTGATGCAAGCAACGAACATCGCGAGAATGTGTTGAATGGACAAAAGCGCCCATTGCGATTTTTTCGCAGGTACTTCGTGAACGTCCAACACGAGATCGTTTTTAGCGGTTGTGTTTTCCATAAATAAAACTCCTTAACATATTTTATAGGATAAATCCTATCCTAATTATAATACCATATTCGACAAAAACTGTCAAGTAGATAGACAAAAAAAGAGAGCGTTCTCTTAAGATTAAGAAATCGCTCTTTTATAATTACAATATTTATATTATACCGATTCCGCAACGCTCCCACGTTCTTCGGCGGGGTCTTTGAAAGAATATAAATCGAACTCCGTTTCAATATCGAAATCTTCGCCCGATTCAAACGTGGCGAGTTTAGATACGGAAACTTCGTAAGCGGTCATCGTTTTAACTTCCGTGTCCGAATACCTTTTTTGGTATTCTCGGCTTTGAATACGTCCCGAAATCGCAACCCTGTCCCCTACGTTCAGATTTTTGACGAACCGCGCGTTCCTGCCCCAAGCAATACAGGGGATATAGTCCGACTTGTTATACGCTCTATTGACCGCAACGAGTACGTCCGCAATTTCACGGTTGAACGGAGTCGTTCTATACACGGGCGGTTTGCAAATATATCCGCTTAAAAGGATATTGTTGGGATTTTTTTCAGGAATTTCCGTCAACAGTTCGCGGACGAACACCGTCAGCATCAAACGGGATTTTCCGTTTTCGAGCTTGTTATAGCTACGGAACTGTCCGAGCGCGCAAAGCGTTTTGCCTTTGGCGAGCATACCCCCTTGAATTAATCGTTCCGAGAGTGTAACCGGTAAAATATCGGCTTGCCCTGAAAGTCGTTTGATTTCCACGAAAAACTCGTAAAAGCCTTCTCCGTAAATCTCGTGCGAAAAGACTGCGTCGCTCACAATCTCGCCCATAACGTACACCCTGTTGTTTTTTTCCGTAACGTAGTTCATAATAACCTCCAAATCGTAAAAATTACGTTATTTTTTTCATAGTTCGTAGTTTGATTCTTTCGAAATCCCGTATACAGGTACGGGTTGAACGACTAATTTAACGGCGTTTGTTTTCCCGTCGGGTCAATGGTATAGTCCTTTTTATAAATGAGTTCGCCGATGGGTACGAACTCGTAACCGCGGTTTTTCAAGGTCGAAAAAATCATCGGCAACGCTTCCGCCGTGTGTAAGCCGTTGTTATGGCAAAGGATAATCGACCCCGATTTGACGCCGTTGACGACGCGTAACGCGATTTCCGTGGCGGATAAGTTTTTCCAATCCAAGCTATCCACGTCCCATTGTATCGTGTAAAGCCCCATACCCGTCGCCGTGTCGATTAAAAGGTTGTCGTAATCCCCGTAGGGGGCGCGGAAAAGGTTGGTTTTTTGTCCCGTAACTTTTTCAATCGCGTTCATAGACGTGAGAAGTTCGTCTTTGATTTCGGCTTCGTTTAATTTACTCATATACGAGTGGGTACGACTATGCGTACCGAGTTCGTGGCCGGCGTCCACGATTTTTTTCGCGTATTCGGGGTTCTTTTCCACCCAAAATTGAACGGCGAAAAATGTGCATTTTATATCGTTTTGCGCAAGATAGCGAAGGAGCGTATCCGTGTATTCCGTACCCCAAGCGCAATCGAACGAGATAGCGATTTTTTTATCTTCGCGTGCCACCGAATAGATAGGTAAACTTTTCGTCGCGTTCGCTTTGACTTGTTCAATCGTCGAATAGCCCAAGTGTTGGACGAAAAACACGAGCGCAAGAATAAGCGTGAAGATAGAACTAACGCAAAGGATATTTTTTAAGTTCGCGCGTTGATTTTTCATTTCGCATCTCCTATTGTATAAAAAAGTAACGGTCGTAATTTCGATAGTTTAGACGAAAAAAGGCGTTTTTTGTAAAAACCGATTTTGGGATTTTTACGGCTTGCTTTTTAGTATATTTTGAAAGTTTTAGAAATATGATAAATTAACAAAAAGGCTTATAAAACGATTTACATTTTTTCTGCGTTCGTGTATAATGAAACTACTATGAAAATTTGGGCAAAACTTATAACGAACGGAAAAATAAAAAAACAAATCGTTTTTGAAAAGGACGAAAAACTCGTGTATTCCAAGTTTTTCGATTATATTGTGGAAATAGCGCAAGCGTTGGATATTCCCACGCCCGTGCTTTTAAAGACGCATATTTTTAATTTTGCAACCTTTAACCACGTCAAGTTCACGAAGAGTGATTTCGTTGAATATTTTTCCTACGACCAGCTCTTTTTGGAGAATATTTTTTAGTTTTTTTGTATTCAAAATTGACGAAAACGGAAGATTTTTGCCGAAAATCGGTTGAAAATCGCTAAAATTTCGTTTTTTTCATAGAAATTGCTCGGTTTTTTATTGACAACGGATAGAAAATTAAGTATAATAAACGTAGTAAATAAATTTTGCCGTGGCTTTTTCGGTAAGGGAAAAGTCACGGTTGTATTTTGACGTTCTGTAAAAAGAGCGGTTTTTTCGTTTACGGGCACGTTTGTAGCACAAAAAAACGGTTACTTGCGGAGCGAAAGGAGTTTTTTATGGCAGATAAATTTTATATGACGAAGAAAGGTTACGAAGAAGCGGTTGAACGTTTGAAATATTTACAAACGGTCAAAAGAGAAGAAATCGTAGAACGTATCACCGAAGCAAGAAGCCACGGCGACTTGTCTGAAAACGCGGAATACGATGCGGCGCGCAACGAACAAGCGGCGAACGAAGGGGAAATCGTAGAGCTCGATTATAAGATTAAGAACGCGAAAATCATCGAAGAAAACGCAGATAATTCGTTCGTGCATATCGGCTCGAAAGTCACCGTTTACGATATCGATATGGAAGAAACGGTCGTTTACGAAATCACCGGTACGACGGAAGCGAACGTTATGGAAAATAAAATTTCCAACGAATCGCCCGTAGGTAAGGCGCTCTTAAAACGTCAAGTCGGCGACGTGGTTACCGTTCCCGCGCCCGACGGAAACTATCAGCTCCGTATCGACGAAATCGCGTAAACGGAGCACCCGTGTACGCGTTGAAATCAATTTTATTGAGAAAAATTCTAACGAAAAAGGTTTAGGAAATCACTATGCAGGAAAATAACGTAAATAGCGTAGAACAGGAAGAAGAACAGCTTATCGAACAGGCGAGAATTCGTCGCGAAAAGCTTGCAAAGCTCGTTTCTGAAGGTAAAAATCCTTACGAACAAGTAAAATATCCCGTTGATAACGATTCCAAAAATATTAAGGAAAACTTCGAACTTTACGAAGGTAAAACGGTCGTTTTGGCAGGTAGAATGATGTCCCGTCGTATTATGGGTAAGGCGTCCTTTTCCCATATCTCCGACAAGAGCGGATACATTCAAATTTACGTAACCCGTCAAGACATCGGCGAAGAAAATTATATGTCCTATAAAAAGGATTTGGATATCGGCGATATCGTAGGCTTTAAAGGATACGTTTTCAAAACGCAAACGGGCGAAGTTTCCGTGCACGTTACCGAGCTTACCCTGCTCACGAAATCCTTGTTGCCCTTGCCTGAAAAATACAACGGGCTTCAAAACCAAGACCTGAAATACCGCTTGCGCCATTTGGATTTGATTATGAACGACGACGTGAAAGCGACTTTCCGTACCCGTTCCAAAATTTTGAAAGAAATTCGTGCATACCTTGACGGGTTGGGGTATTTGGAAGTAGATACGCCCACGCTCTTGCCGTTGGAAATCGGCGCGGACGCACGTCCGTTCAAAACGCACCACAACGCGTTGGATTTGGATATGTATATGCGTATCGAAACGGAATTGTTCTTAAAACGCCTTATCGTCGGCGGGCTTGACAAGGTTTACGAAGTCGGTAGAATTTTCCGTAACGAAGGTATGGACGCTTACCATAACCCTGAATTTACTTCGATTGAAATGTATCAAGCGTATAGCGATTATTTTGATATGATGGATTTAATCGAAGACCTTTATAAGACAGTAACGCTCAACGTTTGCGGTACGCTTGATATTAGCTATCAAGGTACGGAAATCCATATGGGCGATTGGACGAGAATGACGATGGCTGAAGCCGTTAAGAAATACTCGGGCGCGGACTACGACGAATGGGCAACGGACGAAGACGCAAGAGCAGTTGCGAAATCGCTCGGCGTAGAGCTCGAACACGAAAACGCGACTAAGGGTTGGGTATTGATTGAGCTTTTCGACGCGTTCGTAGAAGACAAACTCGTTCAACCCACCATTATTTACGATTATCCCGTGGAAAATTCCCCCCTTGCAAAGCGTAAGCCGAGCAACCCTGCGTTCACCGAACGTTTCGAATATTTCATTTGCGGTCACGAATACGGCAACGCGTTCTCGGAATTGAACGACCCTATCGACCAAAAACAACGTATGGTAAAACAAGTGGAAGCGAAACGCGCGAAAGGGAACACGAGCGCGCAAGTCGACGAAGATTTCATCAATGCGTTGGAATACGGTTTGCCCCCCACGGGCGGACTTGGGCTTGGTTTGGACCGTTTCGTAATGCTCCTTACCGATAGCTCCACCATTCGCGACGTCATCTTGTTCCCGACGATGAAACCTAAAAAATAAAAAGTTAAATAAACGAAAGAAAACGCCCTGCGGAATAATCCGCAGGGCGTTTCCATGGGTGTTGCAAACTTTTGAGAAGATATTCTAAGCAAAATAAAAACGCGCCAACCGAAGTCAGCGCGAAAAACGCAAACTCCAATTGTCGCCAAACAAAACTCAAAAAATTACGCTATTTGAACATAATCATTTTGGTGAATTTGCGTTTTTACCAAATTCTATAAATGATTATGAACAAAAGATGGTTAAAATACCCTTTAAAAAGAAAAAGAGCGATAATTTTTATATGGAGTTTTGTTTGGCTTTCTTAGTATAACACAAATAAAAAGTTTTATCAAGCGAATTAATAAAACTTTTTATTTTTTATCGGACGTTTTGGAATTTTACTTCCGTTTCCAAGCGCACGGTTTTTAAAATTTCGTCCTTTAATTGATGATAGTATTCGTAATTTTTCCGTTTTAAAGTTTCTTGACATTCGAAAATATCGCAACCGAGCGTTCGCGTTTTTTCAAAGAGCGCGATTAGGTCGGTTTTGAGTTTTTCTTCGGCGCTTGGCAATACGCCGTTCGGGATTTTGCCTGCGTCGGCGGTTTCTTCTAAGGATTGTAGTTTTGCGCCGTCCAAAATTCCTGCGGTAACGGTTAAAGATATTTTTAAAACGGGCTCGTCTTTTTTCTCAATCGAAAGTTTCAGTTTTGGGGTGTTCCTTTTTACGTTCAACGCGTATTCCGTTTCGTTTTCTTTGACTAAATACGCGGCGAGCCGTAATTTGCTTTTTACAAAAGCGAACGTTTTGCTTTCTTCCGTCGTCAATTTTCCGACTTTTACGCCGTTCACGAACAGCGCCGTTTCGCTCGCGGAAAAAACTTTTTTCTCGTCTTGTCCCTTTTGCTTTTGCTTACCGCTTTGTCCCGCTTGACCTTGTCCGCCTTGCGAGTTTTCTCCGCTTTGTTTTTCTTGCGAACTGCTTTCATCTCGACCCTGCTCCCCGCCTTTATCCGATTGTGCGGTTTTTTCTTGGGGTGGTTCGGCTTTTAAAACGGGCAAATAACCGCTTTTACCTTCCGCGTAGTATTGCTCGGCGAACTCTCTTAACGTGGACGGTAAAACCGTGCCCACCCGTTCGGAGTGGGGCGAAAGCACTTTTTGCGCCGCTAAGCCGGAAAGTTCTTCGACGGGGTTTTTGGCATTTAAAATTTCTTGCGCCGAGCCGTCGCAGGTTGCGAGTAGGCAACCGTTGGAAAGGTATTCGTCGCGTAAAAAGAAATTCAAGCAATCGAAAACGTCCTTTTGGGCTGCGCTTTCGCCAAGGACGACGAGTTGACAAAAGACGAGTTTTGGATACCAACCCGTTTTCGCGTTGATTTGTTCGAACGCTTCCGCGACCGTTTTACCCTTGCTCACGATTTGCGCGCTTTGGGTGTTTTCCCCTTCCTGTTCGGATTTTGGCAGGGCGATTTGCGAAGTTACGATAAATTCTTGTTCTTCTCTGTCAATCCCAACCGCAATGACGAGCGCGGTTTTTTGGACGTCGGTTAAACCGAAGTCGTTGGAAAAGAATAAAAAGGCGAGCGCGATGCAAACCAACAAATAGTATCGGACGGTGTTTTTAGCGCGCATAATTTTTCTCCTTGACAGTATTTTTTCGAGTGCGGTTTTTGGGTTTTTTATTGCCTAAAAGCAAGAGTAGGCAAAGAACGGGGAGTAAAACGGAAAAGACGGGGAATACCCACCATAGCGTTTTGGTAACGAGTTCGAATACGGTATTTTGGTATTTATTAAAGAAAAACACGAACAGGAAAAGCCCTGCGTTGACGATGGAAGATAACACGATTTTGTTTTTACAGTCCGTCGTTTTTTCAAGACAAAGTACGCAAAGCCGAACGGGTAAAATGTTTGCGAAAAACAAAATTACCGTTAAAAGATAGACGAAAATTAAGTCGATTCGCCCTACCGTTTTCAAAGCCGGAAAATACTGCGCGATTTTCGTGAACGCATAGTGTTGCGCAGGCGCAATCGTCGTGTAAATCCCGTAAAATACGCTGAGAAAAAGGAGTACGAAAATACCGCCTGCCCAATAGGAAAAATAAATTTTTTTGCCGTCGCCTTGCTCGTAGCGGTAATCCCCTAATAGTGGCAAGAATAAAATTGCGTCCGAGAAATGCGATGTGGTAAATTTGACTGCGTCGAAAATTTTAGAAAACGGAAATTCAAACCACGGTAAAATGCTTTCGAAATCCGTTTCCCCCACGGACATAAAAATAATGCCGAAAAAGGAAAGGAGAAAGAGCGGAAAACAAATATCCGTAATCCGCGCGAAAGATTTTAGACCCTTAACACAAATAAATCCGCTTAAAAAGAAAAACGGCGTAAAGGTAAAGGCGAACGGCGCGGTGTCGTAAAAGACGGCTTGGGAGAATTTTTCAAGCTCAATCATCGGTAAGAGCGACGAGAAAAGAAAGTACGCGGAAAGGACCGCGTAAAAAATCTTTGCGCCGATATTGCCGAGTTTTTCGTTGACGAGCGTGAAAAACCCCTTTCCCGTTTTAGAAAGGATAAACAGTAAGACGGCAAGCGCGCTCGATTGTAAAAGGTATTGCAAAACGGTCGGTAAAAGCAAGTCGCCTAAAGCGTATTGCGAAAGCAACGACGGAGTTTCTAATAGTTTAGAAAGGGGCGCGATAAACGCCGAAAAAAAGCAAAGCTGACGGGCGTTAAAGCTCCCTTCTTGCTTCTTTGTTTTCGATTTGGGCATAGCAGGTATGCGTTGAACGGTGGTTGTCATTGTTCTTGTCCTTTGCTATCCGTTTTATTTGGGCGATAGCGAGTCTTGTTTTTAGAACGGAATACGTTCGGGCGTTTAGGGAGTTCTTCCAGAGGATATTTAATAATCGTATCTTTCAAATCCTGTGTCGTTAAAGGGGAAAACGGCGAGAGCAAAGGTGTTCCGAATCCGTCTGCGCCGACTAAATAATAGAGTAAAAACGCTACGAAGAGTACGATGCCGAATACGCCGACGCTCCCTGCCACGAGTAGGAAAATCCAACGCAATATACTACCCGTTTCCACGAAGTTGGGCACGGTGTAAAGGCAAATACCCGAAACGGCGACGACGATAATTGCCGGCGTGGATAAAAACCCTGCCGAAACCGCCGCTTCGCCTAAGACGAGCGCTCCGACAACGGAGAGCGACATACCCACGTATTTCGGCATACGGATACTCGCTTCTTTTAATATTTCTAATAATAAGAGAACGACGAATATTTCTAAGCTCGGCGATAAGGGGAGTCCTTGCACGCTTCCTGCGATAGTCAGCATTAGCCCTAACGGCAAAAGTTGCATCTTGAAAATTTGCGCCGTTACGTAAAGCGCGGGTAAAAGCAGGGCGACGAACAGAGCGGTTAGACGGATTCCGCGATAGACGCTTGCCATAAACGGCGAGATGAAATAGTCTTCGCTCGATTGTAAATCTTCCGTTAAAATAAACGGTAAGGTGAGCGCAATCGGCGAGCCGTCCACTAAAATTCCCACTCGCCCTTCCGCGATTTTTGCGCAGAACACGTCGGGCTTTTCCGTTGAACCGACTTGTTTGAAAACGGAGTGTTTTCTCGGCGCTAAAAAACCTGCGATATAAGACGAATCGACGATGCAATCCACGTTGATTTTTTGTAATTGCTCTTTGATTTTTTGCAAAGTTTCTTGCGACGAGATTCCGTCTAAATAGCTAATCGCGACGTGGGTGTTGCTCCGTTTCCCGATTTTGAGCGTTTCAAAACGGAGTTCGGGGCATTTTAAACGTTTTCTTACGAGCGTCATATTCGTCTTAATATCTTCGATAAACCCTTCTCTCGGCCCTTTAATCGCAACGTCGGACGGCGGTTCGCTAATTGAACGGACGGGCAATAGCTTTGCGCCTATGATAAAACCCGTATCAAGTCCGTCTACGAGCAGTAACGAATTACCGTCTAAAATTTCGTCCGTCAGTTTGGAAAACTCAGTGCCGTCTTTGAGTTCGGGGAATAGTAACGTCGTTTTAATAAACTCTTGCAATTCCGCTTGAACTTCGTTCGTTTCGTACCTGCCCCCGTCGTTTTGCTTGATATTGAGCGTAATTTTCGTCAGGGGACGGGCGACGAGTTCGCCTAAAAGTTGTTTATTGACCATTCCGTCCGCGTAAATAACGGCGCACGCAACGCCGTCTTTGGTTTCGAACGAGTACGTTAAAACGTCTTGCGCAGGCAATAGCTCTTTTAATATTTTTAAGTTTTCGTCTAAATTTTTTAAAAGTTTTTCTTCCACGTTAGAAGTTTGGCTAAAACTAAAAAAACTATGCTTTTAAAAACGGCAGTTTTTGGGAATATCATTGACTTTTCGTTGGGTTTTTGTTATACTGTAACTATAAAAATATTGGTGTGGTAAAGTATGGAGATAGAACTTGGCGAATACGAAGTGGCGGAAGATATGCTCGTGGACGGGCTCAAAATCGTGCAGGACACGAGATTGTACCGCTTTACGTCCGATTCCGTGTTGTTGTCCCGTTTCGCGCGCGCGAGAAACGGCGATAAAATTGCGGATTTTTGTTCGGGAAGTGGCGTCGTCGCTTATCATTTTTACGCGTTAAACCGTCAAAAACTTAAAAATTTGTCCTTTTCTTTATTTGAAATGCAATCTTCGCTTGCGCTTTTGAGCGAAAAAACTGCAAAACTGAACGGGTTTGACTGCTTTGAAACGGTAAATTGTAAGCTCCAGGAAATTCCCGAAAAGTATCGAGAAAAGTTTTCGCTTGTGCTTTGCAATCCACCTTACGAACGGGGCGGATTGGGAAACGACGATTACGAAAAAGCGATTTGCCGTAAGGAAATTACGATTAATCTACAAGAAATAGCCAAGGCGACGGCTTTCGCGTTGAAATTCGGCGGTCGGCTTGCGATGGTGCATCGCGCGGATAGGCTTGCGGAAATTTGTTATACGCTAAAAAACGTGAATATCGAAGTGAAAAAGGTTCAATTCGTTGCGGGAAAAACGGGCGCGAAACCCTATCTCGTTTTAATCGAAGGGGTTAAGGGCGGTAAGCCTGCGACTGAGATTTTGCCGACGGTTATAAATTGACGGAAAACCTAAATTTAAGTTTCACGTTAAACAAGTAAAATTTTTTTGGACGGGAAAAGCAGGAAAAACAAGGAGAAAGAAGAAATGGTTTATTTTGTAGCGACGCCGATAGGAAATTTGAAAGATATTACCTTACGGGCGATAGAAACGTTAAGGGACGCGGACGTGATTTTTTGTGAAGATACTCGCCACACGCTCAAGCTTTTGAACGCTTACGAGATTAAAAAGCCGTTGTTTGCTTGTCATAAATTCAATGAAACGGACGCGGGGCAAAAGATTTTAGAACAAAGCCGAATGGGGAAAAACGTCGCCGTCGTGTCGGACGCAGGTACGCCCGTAATTTCCGACCCGGGCAACGTCGTTTGTAAAATATTAAAAGAAGCTTCCGAGCCTTATACGTTGATTCCCGGCGCGTGCGCGTTCTTGTCGGCACTCGTGCTTTCGGCGTTAGATGCGAGCAGATTTGCATTCATCGGTTTTTTGCCCGATAAGCAGAGCGAAAAGAAAGCGGTTTTGGAAAAATACAAGGACTTGGAGCTTACGCTTGCGTTCCACTCCGCGCCACAAGACGTGGATAAGGACGTTAAGGCGATGTACGAAGTTTTTGGGGAAAGAAAGGCGGTTGCCGTTCGGGAAATTACTAAAATTCACGAAGAGTGCGTAGAGTTTAATTTATCCGATGGTTTGGCTAAGGAAAAGCGCGGGGAGTACGTTTTGCTCGTCGAAGGCGCGAAAGAAAAAGAAAATCCGTTAAACGCTATGACGGAAACGGAGCATATTAAATTTTATATGGACTTAGGTTTGGATAAAAAGGACGCGCTGAAAAAAACGGCAAAAGACAGGGGCGTTTCTAAATCCGACCTTTATAAATTCGCTTTGGATTTGTAAATGTAAGGGGCAGGTATGAGCCGAACGCTTTTATGGGAATATCTTTTGCTTTTTTGTTAAAAGTTGTTTGAAAGCAACGAAAAGAGCGTATATTATATAATAGTGAAAACTATTTATCGTCAAATATAAGGAGTAACGATGGGATATTATTTTTGGTTTTTAATCGCTTTGATGGCCTGCGCGGTATTTTCGATGAGCGCGAGCAATAAAGTAAAAACGACTTTCCGCGCGTTTAAAAAAGTGCCCACGTCGTCGAGAATGACGGGGTACGATACTGCGGTAAGATTGCTTCGCGCGAACGGCGTGGACGATATTTCCGTTAGACGGGTGGGCGGAGAGTTGACCGACCACTACCACCCGACCAAGGGCGAAGTCAATTTATCGGCGAGTACGTTCGGGGACGATTCGGTCGGTGCGGTGGCGGTTGCGGCGCACGAAATAGGGCACGTTATGCAAAAGAAAAAGGGGTATATCCCGTATAAATTGAGAAGTTTTCTCGTGCCCGTTTGTAACGTCGGGTCAAGGCTCGCGCTTCCACTCGTTTTAATCGGGCTTTTGATTGACGTGTTCGTGTACGCAGGGCAAGGCTCGAATTTGGGCTACGCGCTTGCGATGTTCGGGGTCGTGTTGTACGGGCTTTCGACGTTGTTTATGCTCGTTACCCTGCCCGTTGAGTTCGATGCGAGCCGTCGCGCGAAAAAGATGCTCGTCGAAGAAGGTATTTTGACGGAAGAAGAAGCGCTCGGCGCGGATAAAGTTTTGGACGCCGCCGCGCTTACGTACGTTGCCGCGCTTGCGACTTCGCTCGTGTACTTCTTGCGGTTTTTGGTGTGGGTGTTGATGATGTTCGGGCGAAGAAACCGCAATTAAGGGAGAAAAAATATGTCAAACGGATTGAAAGATACGGTTAAATTTGAAAATAAAGGCGAAATTAAAATGATTGCCCATCGCGGACTTTCGGGTTTGGAGCTTGAAAACACTTGCCCTGCGTTCGTCGCGGCGGGCGTGAAAAGTTATTACGGGATAGAAACGGACGTGCACGTAACTAAAGACGGTAAATTTATCGTCGTGCACGACGATAATTTGAAACGGATTGCAGGGCTTGACTTGGTCGTGGAAGAAACGGATTTTTCTACCCTTCGTGCCGTTAGAATGAAAGATACCGACGGGGTTACCGACCGCGCCGACTTGTTCTTGCCGACGTTGGAAGAATATATCTCCATTTGTAAAAAGTACGATAAAGTAGCGGTCTTGGAGCTAAAAAATAAAATGGAACGCGAACACGTATGGGGAATAGCGGAAGTCGTTCAGGGCTTGGGTTGGTTTGAAAAGACGATTTTTATCTCGTTTGCAGGCGAAAATCTCGTCGCGTTAAAAGAAAAATACCCGACGGCGACGGCGCAATTCTTGACGGAAGAAGCAAGCGAAGAAACATATCGGTTTATGGTCGATAACGGACTTGACGCCGACCTTTGCGGGTATTGCGTGAGTAAGGAGTTCGTGGAAAAACTGCATAACGCAGGAATTAAAGTGAACTGTTGGACGCTTGATAAACTCGAACACGCAGAGCTTGCGAAAGCGTGTGGCGTGGATTTCATCACAAGCAATATTTTGGAATAAAATATATCAAAATAGAAAAAAAATGAACAGATTTTTTTATCTGTTCATTTTTTTGTTTGGAAATTTTATTTTCCGTGTTTTTCTTGTAAAAAGTTGGCGTATTCCAATAATATCTTTTTATCGGCTATGGAGAGCTCGCGGAAAATTTTGAATAACATCCGCTCTTCCGCAGAAAAATTTTCCTGAAACGAGTAATCGGGTAAGATGTTTATATTGCCCAAATCGTCCGATCTCCCCAATAAATAATCCAAACTGCATTCAAAATAGTCCGCCATCATAATTAGCGTATGCAAGGACGGTTGGTTTATTTCATTTTCGTAGTTGGCATACACCTGTCGGCTTACTTTGAATATTTCCGCCATTTGTATTTGGGTTTTACCTTGTTCTTCTCGCAAAGCTCGTAATCGTAACATTCCAAAATTTTCTCCGTTTTTAATTATTATAGCAAGAAATTATTGCATAATACTTGACATGCAAGAAAAACTTGTTGTATAATAATTATAATGCAAGAATTTCTTGCATTTATTAAACAAAGGAGAAATATGATTTTGAAGAAAAAAATTGGAATAGTGGTTTTGGCGTCTGTATTGAGTATAATGATCGGCGCGTGCATTGTGCTTTTTGGTGATTTGTTTTCAAATGAAGAAAGCGGGTCGGTGGGGACGGGGGAAAACGGCTCGTCTAATGGAAACGGCTCGACAATAAGTACTGAAGGGTATGAAGATTTTTATGGAACTTATTCGCGAGATTACGTATATCCTTACGGGGGTGAAATAAAAATTTCTTTATATGAAAACGGGCAGTATGAAATATACGAAATGTATATACAAACGAATGGTTATTATCGGCAAGTTACTGAAACGGGAACATATACGAAGACCGTCGGCTTTGACGACGAAGATATATTGATTGTATGGATTTTTACTTTTAACCCGACGACGTCAAGTGGGATTCGGAACGGAGAATATTTCACTTTGAATATGGGATATTATACGGAAAATTTGTGGAAAGACAGAGTTTTCTTTTACGGGCAAAAAAAGGATTCAAATAATGCCAATTTATATATGGGCGACGACACCGGATTCTTTGCTTTAGAGTACGTAGTTTATAGATATGATCTTTCTTATACGGCGGGTGCAGGCGGTTCTATAATAGGCGAAGTATCGCAAACCGTTGAAAAAGGCGCGAACGGAAGCTCGGTAACGGCGGTGGCGGACGACGGTTATGAATTTGTACAATGGAGCGACGGGGTGCAAATGGCGACTCGACAGGATTTGAACGTACAAGGGAATATAAGCGTTACAGCACAATTTAGGGATATTTCCCCCGTTTATTCGCTTTTTTATGGGGCGGACGTAGGCGGTTCGATTGTGGGTAATATTGAACAAGCGGTTAAAAAGGGTAAAAGCGGAAGCTCGGTAACGGCGGTAGCGGACAACGGTTATGAGTTTGTACAATGGAGCGACGGGGTGCAAACAGCGACTCGTCAAGATTCAAACGTACAAGAGAATATAAGCGTTACGGCGCAATTTAGAGTGTTTTACCAATATAGCGTTACCGTTCAATCGGGGTTAGGACAAGTTAGCGTGTCGGCGAATAGAGCAAACGCAACGAACGGGTTTACGGTAAGCGCGACTGCGGTGGCTGATGACGGTTGGGGGTTTTATGGTTGGTCGGATGGAGTAAAAACGGCGACGCGTACGGACGTACTTACCAACGATTTTCACGTTGAAGCAATATTTGGTAGAGAAGTTACATTAATAGTGTCGGGCGGGGGTGGTAGGATTTCGCATAACGGACAACAAGGTCAACGGATAACCGTACTCGTAACGGAAGACGATTGGGGGGATGAATATCCAAGAGCGATTGCAGACGACGGATATATTTGTTGGGGTTGGTTTATAAGCGAATCCGCGAGTACTCCGTGGAAATTTGGCGAAAGTATTTATTTGGATTATTATGATTCTCGAACGGTTTATTACGTAAAATTTATAAGGTTGGATGATTGAAAACAAAACCGCCCCGTTTAAAACAAACGTGGCGGTTTTGTTTAAAAGGTCATTTTTTTGCGAATACTATTTTAAGCAAACGTGGATAAGTCGAACACGCCCTAAATGCGTCTTTATTTGCGTTTGCTTAAATAAAGGCGGTGTTCGAAAATGAAGAAACAAACTCTAATATCGGGGGCGGTAACCGTCGCGACGGGCGGATTTATTGCAAAATTGCTCGGCGCGATTTACCGTATCCCGTTGACGAATTTAATCGGCGGAAAAGGGATAGGCTTGTACCAAATGGCGTATCCCTTTTATTGCTTACTTTTAACGGTGTCCGCAACGGGAATCCCGTCGTCGATTGCCACGCTCGTCGCGAGCGAACGTGCGAAAGGCGAAAGCGCAAAACGGGTACTCCCTACGGCAATGAAACTCTTTTTAATTATTGGCGGATTGGGGACGGCGTTGATGATAGGCCTTGCGCCGTTTTTAGCAAAAGCACAGGGGGAAACGGGGCTTACTTACGGCTACGTTGCGCTAGCACCGTCGGTGTTTTTGGTGTCGGCAATCTCCGTGTTTCGCGGTTGGTTTCAGGGCTTAAAAGATATGCGCCCGACCGCGTTTAGCGAAATTATAGAACAAGTCGTTAAAGTTGGATTAGGGCTTTTCGTTGCATACCTGTACCGCGCGGACGTGATGAAAGCCGTCGTTTCTTTGCTATTTGCGGTGTCCGTTTCAGAGCTCGTCGCTTTGATTTTTATGGTAGTGCTTTATAAACGCGTACCTGCTACGGAGCTTTTGGGGAAAGATAGGGGCAGGGTCAAGATAAAAGAAATACTTTCCTTGAGCGTGTTCGTAACCACGTCGTCGGCGTTGTTGCCTTTATCCAATCTCGTTGAAAGCGTTTTGCTCGTGCGATTAATGGATAAATACACCGAATTGTCCGTTACGCTTTACGGCTTGTTTTCAGGTGGCGCGGTGACAATTATCGGGTTGCCCGTGTCGATTTGTTACGGCTTGGCGGCGGCGAGCGTACCGGCGGTTTCTGAAGCAGACGAGCAAACGGCACATAAAAAAGTAGCCCGTTCGATTTTGATTACCTTGCTCGTTTCCCTGCCTTGCGCTATCGCGTTGTATTTTTTTGCGTCCCCGTTGGTCGGAATCGTTTACCGCTCGTTGTCGGGCACGGAAAAAGAGATTTTGGTTGGGCTCGTGAAAGGCTTTTCTATCAGCGCGGTTACGCTGTCTTGCTTGCAAACTTCGTCGGCGTGTTTGACTGCGCGCGGTAAACCCAAACTTTCCGTCGTGGCAACCGGCGTGGGGGTCGCGGTAAAAATAGCGTTGGATTTTTGGCTCGTATCAAACCCCAAACTTTCCATTATGGGCGCCGTAATTGCAACGAACGTTTGTTACGCCGTCGCGTTTTTATTGGATTTGGTTTTCCATTTGCGCCTAAACCGTGTTAAAAAGGCAAGCGAATAGTGGCTATTCGCTTGCCTTTTTTGAAAAATTATTATATAATTTTTTCAAAGAACTAATTAGGAGTATCGTAATGATTACAATCGTAGGACTTGGCGTAGAAAACGGCGATTTGACTTTGAAGGGCAAAAACGCGATTTTGGACGGAGTAAAAGCGGGAAGAAAAATCGTCGTTAGAACGGGAAATACCCGTTCCTATGAGAGTGTTTTAGGGCTGGGAGTAGAACATAAGACGCTCGATTTCGTGTACGAAAAGAGCCGTTCGTTCAAAACGCTCAATAAGAATTTGGCGCGCGAAGTTTTAAAGTCGGGCGACGATACCATTTATCTCGTGGACGGGTCGGCATCTGAAGATAATTCGGTGAAAGAGCTGATAAGAAGTACGCGCGGAAAAATTGAAATTATCGGTGGCGTGTCTAAAGTTAGCGCGCTTGCCGAGAAAGTTAATTTTAAAGGTTGTTCTTATACCGCCGTTTCCGCGTACGAAATTTTTGAACGGGCGAAGAAAGGACTTACGTTGCCCCTTTTGATTTACGACGTGGACGATAGAGCGCTCGCAGGCGACGTCAAGCTTTTGCTCGGCGATTTATTCGGCGACGAAGCGGAGTTGAAATTCGTTAAAAACGGTAAGGCAAAAAAAATTAAAACGTACGAACTCGATAGACAAAAGAGTTACGATTATTCGACGGCAATCGGATTGGACGAAACGGACGTATTGGAAAAGGAACGCTTTACGCTCGACGACTTGAAAGAGTTGGTCGTAAGATTGCGCGCGCCGAACGGTTGTCCTTGGGATAGAGTGCAAACGCCGGAAAGTATCAAAATGGACGTGATTGAAGAAGCGTACGAATTGGTGGACGCAATCGATTGCGACGACGACGAAAAGATACTTGAAGAAACGGGGGATATTTTGTTGCAAGCCGTTTTCCACGCGGTAATGAAAGAAGAACGCGCGTGCTTTAATTTGACGGACGTACTGACGGGGATTTGCAAAAAAATTATCACCAGACACACGCACGTGTTCGGAAAAGACAAGGCGACGAACGAAGCGGATGCGCTCTCCGTTTGGGATAAAAACAAAATGCAGGAAAAGAGCCAAACCACGTTCGCGGACTCCGTCAACGACGTGCCCAAGTGTTTCCCTGCCGCGCTCCGCGCTCAAAAAATCGGCAAAAGGGCGTCCAAAGCCGGCTTGGATTTTTCGTCCGTCGAAACGGCGGTCGAGAGCTTGAAAAAGGAAATTGAAGAATTTAAAACCGCTTACGCTACGGGCGATAAAGTAGGCGCGGAAAAGGAGCTTGGCGACGTGCTCTTTTCGGCGGTTAACGTGGGTAGAAAGGCTGGATTTGACGCGGAGAAAACGCTCAAAGAAAGCGCGGAACGGTTTGCAAAACGCTTTACACTCGCGGAAGAAAAAGCGCTTAAGGACGGAAGAAAGGTTACTCAATTAACGCAAGAAGAATGGGATAGTTATTACGTTCAAGCAAAAGCTCAGTTGACGGGGGAAAGTAATGTTTAAGCCGTTGAAAATCGGGAATTTGGAAACGAGAAACAACGTGTTTTTAGCGCCCCTTGCCGGGTATACGAATTATCCGTTTAGACGGATTTGCCAATCTTACGGCGCAGGTCTTTGCTTTACGGAAATGGTCAGCGCGAAAGGTTTGAAATACGGGAGCGAGAACACGAAAGAATTACTTTATACCGACGACAAGGAAGGGCTTGTCGCAACGCAAATTTTCGGTAGCGAGCCGGACGTAATGCGACTTGCGTGCGAGAGCGAAGATTTGTCCGCTTATAAAATCGTCGATATAAATATGGGCTGTCCCGTGCCTAAAATTTATAAAAACGGCGAAGGGAGCGCGTTGCTTGAAAATCCGCTTTTAGCCGAAAAAATCGTCAAAGCATGCGTCAAAAGCGGTAAAATTATCACGGTGAAATTCCGTATCGGCGTATCGCAAGAAAAAATCGTAACTGAAGAATTTGCTAAGCGAATGGCAGGGACAGGGGCGAGTTTAATTACCGTTCACGGCAGAACGAAAGACAAGATGTATTCGGGCGAAGTCAACTTTAAAGAGATAGAAAAAGCGAAAAACGCCGTGGATATTCCGGTAATTGCCAACGGCGGTGTGTTTTCCTACGACGACGGGGTGGAATTAATGCAAAAAACGGGCGCGGACGGGATTATGATTGCGCGCGCGTCGCTTTTTAATCCACAGGTCTTTTGTCAGTTTTCTGACGAAAAGGCGGATAGCAGGTACGAGATGTTCGCCCGTCAGTTAAAAATGACGAGAGAGCTGTTTGACGAACGGTTTACGACGGTGTTTATGCGTAAAATGGCGTCTTTTTACGTGAAAGGTATGCGTGGCGCGGCCGTATTTAAGGACAAACTGTTTAAAGCGGAAACGCCGGACGAAGTATTGGAAATCGCGTCTAAAATTTGGACGGAATAAAAACGGATAAAAAACAAACCACCCTGAACGCAAATCGCGTTCAGGGTGATTCTATTGCGAAAAATAAGCGATAAAACAAATACAATAGACGGTTGTGTTTGTTTTAAGGTTGTTTATTTACGCAACGCTTTGTTTTTAGACGGTCCGTTATGCGGTGGACGAATTCCTTAAAAGCGATAAGCTTTTTAATAAGACCGCCTAAAAGCCGTTCGAGGAGCTCCAAAAGGAGCGCGTCGAGATGATACAAACGTAAAACGCCGATAACTTCAGTAATTTTCATATCGTATTCTCCTTTGGAACGGGTAAATTTTTATCCGCCAAAGCCGTCCGCTGTTTGCATCGCGCAATTTAATTATACTAAAAACTTTGCACTTGTCAAGATCGGAAGAGCA
>SVHK01000006.1 GCA_015055865.1 Clostridiales bacterium
AGCCGCTTTAGCGGCTGCCTGAGATTGTTTTGCGGTTGGCAAACCTTTCAATGAGCCTTAAGGCTCCGCTAGTATTATGCCCTTGAAGGGCCAGTGCATACCACCAGTTTAACTGGTGGTTTTGATTATTCTTCGGATAATAAATCTTTCATTGCGTATAAGCCGGCGGATTTACCGAAAAGGAATTTCGCCGCTCGAATTGCTCCGATTGCGAAAACTTTCTTGCTGTTTGCGCTGTGCGAAATGGTAATAATTTCGTCTTCTCCGCAAAATGCTACTTCGTGTTCTCCGACGATTGTGCCACCGCGAACTGCGTGAATGCCAATTTCTTCGCGTTTTCTTTGTCCCACGATGCCTTCGCGCCCGTTAACGTATTTCTTTTTGCCGTCAAACGTTTCGTTGATTGCGTCTGCAAGCATTAACGCCGTACCGGACGGAGCGTCCTTTTTTAAATTGTGGTGGCGTTCGATGATTTCAACGTCGTAAGCTTCGCCTAAAAATTGCGCGGCGACTTTGCAAAGCGCTTGCATCAAATTGACGCCCAAAGACAAGTTTGCCGTTTTAAAGATAGCAACTTGTTTAGAGTATTCGTCGATGAGTTTTAAATCGTCGGCGTTAAAACCCGTGGAAGCCAAAACGACGCCAAGTTTGTTTTGTTTTGCGTATTCAAGCCGTTCGCGTAAATTTTCTGCGGAAGAAAAGTCAATCATAACGTCCGCTTGTTCTTGAACGCTTGCGAAATCTTTATAGACGGGAATACCGATTTCCTTAGGAAATAAATCCACGCCTGCAACCGCAACGGCGGTTTGGTCGTTGCCGAGCAGGGAAAGGACGTTTCCGCCCATTTTTCCGCACGCGCCACAAATTAAAATTCTCGTTTTCATTATTTTATCTCCATTCCGAACGTGCGGATAGCGTTTGCAAGTTTTTCTTTGTTTTGCGGTTCGATTTCGCTTAACGGTGCACGAGGCGTTCCAGCGTTAAACCCGATTAAATTCATTCCTGCTTTTACGGGGATAGGATTTACTTCGCAAAAACAAGCGTTTGCGACGGGCAAGAGCTCGTCGTTTAATTTTTCCGCTTCTTGAAGTTTGCCCGCTTTTATCAACGAGCAAAGCGCTTTTACTTCTTTGGGTAAAATATTCGAAAGCACGGAAATAACCCCAACGCCCCCGACTGCGAGAATAGGGAAGTTAAGCGCGTCTTCGCCGGAATATAAATCGCATTTATTTCGAATAAGGCGGAGCGTTTCCATCGTTTTGGACATATTACCGCCTGCGTCTTTGATGCCTGCCATATTCGGGAGTTCCGCAATTTTCGCCATCGTAGTAGGTTGAATTTCTACGCCCGTGCGACCGGGTACGTTATAGGCGATTACGGGAATAGTAACTGCGTCGCAAATCGCTTTGTAATACGCGATTAAACCGTTTTGCGTGCATTTATTGTAATAAGGGGTAACGGCAAGTAATCCGTCCGCGCCGTAGCTTTCCGCTTTTTTTGCCGTAGCTACCGCTTTCGCCGTGTTATTGCTACCGCAACCGATAATGACTTTACATCTCTTATCGACCGTTTTAACGGCGAAATCCATTACGCTTTCGATTTCTTGCTCGGTCATCGTGGACGGTTCGCCCGTCGTGCCTAAAAATACGATAGCGTCCGTACCGCCTGCGATTTGGTATTCAATCAGTTCTTTTAAAACGTCAAAGTTTACGCCCTTTTCGTCAAAGGGAGTAATAAGTGCCGTTGCGCTACCGTTAAAAAATCCTTTCATATTTATTTACTCCATTTATATATTTAATTTAAATTTAGTCAAAATATCCTTTTGCGGCTAAAAGTTCTGCGAGCAATACTGCTCCGCCTGCCGCACCGCGCAAGGTGTTGTGCGAAAGTCCGATAAACTTATAATCGAATAAGAAATCGTTACGGAGTCTACCTGCCGTTACGCTCATACCGTTGCCTTCCATTCTGTCAAGTTTTGCTTGCGGACGATTGTCTTCTTGCAAGTAGCAAAGGAATTGTTGGGGCGCGGAGGGCAGAGCCAATTTTTGCGGTTCGCCGGAAAATTCCGCCCAAGCCGATAAGATTTCTTCTCTCGTAGGTTTTTGTTCGAAATTTACGAATACGGCGGCGGTATGTCCGTCGGAAACGGGAACTCTTAAGCATTGCGCCGTAACGACGGGTTCGGTTGCGTTAACGATTTCTCCGTTCACTACTTCGCCCCAAATTTTAAGGGGTTCTTTTTCGCTTTTTTCTTCTTCACCGCCAATGTAAGGGATTACGTTGTCGATGATTTCGGGCATCGTTTGGAAGGTTTTTCCTGCGCCTGAAATGGCTTGATAAGTACAAACGGCCACCGATTTAATTCCGAATTTTTTAAGGGGGTGAAGAAGGGGAACGTAGGATTGTAACGAGCAGTTGGATTTAACTGCAATAAATCCGCGTTTCGTGCCCAAGCGTTCTTTTTGAGAAGCGATTACGCTTAAATGTTCGGCGTTGATTTCAGGAATTATCATCGGTACGTCGGGGGTAAAGCGGTGCGCCGAATTATTGGAAACGACGGGGATTTCTTTTTGTGCGTACCGTTCTTCCAAGGCGCGTGTTTTCGCTTTGTCCATATTGACGGCGCAAAAGACGAAATCTACTTTTTGCGCGATAACGTCAATATCCTTTTCAGCGTCTAAAACGATTTCGTCGGCGTATTTTTTCGGGATAGGACAAGAAAACGCCCATTTATTCCCAACGGCGTTTGAGTAAGTTTTATTCGCTGAACGTTCGGATGCGGCGAGCACGGTTACGTTAAACCAAGGGTGGTTTTCAAGTAAAGTTAAAAATCTTTGTCCGACCATACCGGTCGCGCCGATAACGCCTACGTTGTATTTCTTCATAAAGTACTCCTAAAATGCAATAAAAGACGGGCGCTCTCCCGTCTTAAGAAACGCTCGTTTTTAATATACTGTCTTGGTTAGCTAAAAGTTTGCGCTAACAAATTTATTGTAACATATCTATACGAAAATGTCAAAAGTTTCAACGCATTTTACCGCCTTTTTTAACTTGGATTGAAAAAAAATTCTTTATTTTTAAATTTTATTCAAAATAAATCGGTTTTTCCCTTGAAATAATTGCGAATTTGTAGTAGAATATAATATACGGCGTAGACGCGTTAAATGTTTTAGCGTTTGCGTGAATGAATTTTTTGGGAGTTTTACTATGGCGCAACAAAACAAGGGCTTTATCGCTCGTATGTTAGAAGGAAAAGAGCGGAGCGAGGAGTATGCGAGAAGTACTTTGCCTACTAACCGCTGGCAACTCTTTTGGGATATTTTTAAAGGGAATTTCGGAAAAATAGTCAAGAGCAATTTATTGATTTTTATTTTCTTTATTCCAATGATTTTAGTGCTCATTCTCGGTTCTATGTTCGCGGACGCAAATAATCTTATTTATCCGTTTGGGGCGAGTTTGACGGTAGGGTATCCTGCTTCGCCCGATATTCAGGGTCTTTCCGAAATGCTTTCGATGCAATCGGCCGGAATCGTGCTTTTGGGAATTGTGCTTACTTCTTTTATCGCGGCGATTGGTTTGTCGGGCGGTATGTACGTAGTTAGAAATATGGTTTGGACGGAAGGTATTTTCGTCGCGAACGATTTTTGGCGTGGGGTAAAGCTTAACTATAAAAACGCGTTGCAAACGGCGCTGTTTTTCTCAATCGTGCTCGCTTTGAGCGTTTCTGCGGTTAATTCTTGCGAATTTATGATTGCTATGGGCGGACTCAGTGGCGTGGAAGAAACGTTTGGTATGATTGCTATCGTATTGAGTTACGCGATGATAGTATTTGCCGGAATGATGTCTTTTTGGATGATTGCGCTTGGCGTAAACTATGAACAAAAATTCTTCGTCCTTTTAAAAAATTCGGCGCTTATCACGATTGGTTCTTTACCGCAAACTATTTTCTTCGGCGTAATCGCGCTCCTGCCGTTTGCGTTGTTCTTAATCGAGAGCACGTTTTTCATAATGATATCGATTACGGTTTTGGTATTGTTCGCCTTTACTTGGGCATTGCTCGTTTGGTTGGATTTCGCGCAATGGTTGTTTGATAAATATATCAACCCGAAAATTGAGGGTGCGAAAGTGGGTAGAGGTATTTATAACGAAGAAACGACCGCGCAAAGCGAAAGCCAAGCGCAAATTGAATACCGTCGCGCGTTGCTTGCGGAAGGAAAATCTAAGTTGGTTGCAAATCCCATTAAGCCTATAACCGACTCTTTGCAGGTTTACGAGTTGCCTCAAGCATTTACTCGTGAAGACTTGCAAAAACTTCGCGAAAGTAAGCAAAACATCGTGGAAGATACCGAGGCTTACGCGGAAGAGCATAAGAACGATTTACGCTACGTCGAATATAATAAGATGTTTGAAGAACGCGAACGTGCTTTGCAGGACGCGGATTCGAAAAAGAAGAATCGTAAACCGCCCAAAATGCTCGGCGAATAAAAAGAAATAGTGGAAAATCTTGGCGCGTTAACGCGCCGAGATTTTCTTGTATAAATCCCATAAAACGACGGAAGAAAATTTATGAAAAATACGGCGTATCAAAATCTTGCGAATTGGTTTGAATATCTTAACGACGACTGTGGCTATGAAAATTGGTCGCAGTATTTAATTGCGGTGTTGGACGAGTATTTGAAAAAAGAGAAATTGCCTTTCGTAGGGTTGGACGTTGGGTGTGGTAGCGGTTATTTTACGCGCGCTTTTGAAAAACACGGTTTTTCAATGAAAGGCTTGGACGTGTCCGTAGAGATGCTCGACAAAGCACGTGTTCTTTCCGCTCAAGAAGGGGTGCGTTGTGAGTTTTTGCTCGGTGATATTACTAAATTCAAAACCCCGACGAGATTTTCTTTCGTTAGCGCGATTAACGATTGCTTTAATTATATACCGAAAGAAAAACTTGCTATCGCGTTTAGAAAAGTACGCGACGCCTTAAATAAAAACGGGTTGTTCGTATTCGATATAAGCTCCGAACGAAAATTTTATAAAAAGGTTGCAAATACTGTAAGCGTGGACGACCGCGACGACGTAACCTATTTGAGCTTTAATTCAATGCAAGAAAGTAAAGTAATTATGGACGTAACGCTTTTCATAAAAAACGCGAACGGGAAATACGAACGGTTGGATGAACGGCACGAGCAGTATGTTTATAATGAAAACGAGATAACGAAAACGCTGGAAGAAGTCGGATTCGAGGTTTTGAAAGTGGAAGGACATTTGGGCTCGGATAAACGAGAAAGCGATAGAATTACTTTTATAGCGAAACGGAAGTGAGAAGATGACGAACGTATTGAGAACTTTAATTTGGGACGAGCAAGTATCTTTAACGATTGCAGATACGACGAAAATCGTTCAAGGAGGAATTAAATTGCATAATTTATCCGGCGAAAAAGCGGAAACGTTCGCGAAAGCGTTATCTTTTTTGACTTTTATGGCTTCGGCGTTAAAAGAACAGACGGGAGAAGTTTCGCTCTCTATTAAAACGAGCGGAAAAATTCTTGATTTGACGGCTTCAGGGAACGCTAATTTAAATATTCGCGGATATTTAGATTGGCAAGAAACTGCGCTAACGCTTTTTGGCGACGGGGCGTTGACTTTGGTTCGTGACGACGGGTATTCACGTCCTTTCGTGGGTGCTTGCGGATTGATAAAAGACGGTACGCTTGACGAGAATTTTGAAGAATATTATCGTATAAGCGAGCAACTTCCAACCTTTATTTCGACGAAATACGTCGAAAACGGCGAGGGCAGGGTTGCGTTTTCAGGGATTATCGTGTTACAGCCTTTGCCGTTTGCAAGCGAAGAAACGCTTGCAAAAATTCCCGTTCAAATGGAGCGAATGAAAATATTGGAAGCGGTTAAGGAAAAGGGTGTTTTTGAAACGTCGAAAGAAGTTTTCGGTGTGGAAGAAAAGGCGTGTAGCTTTAAAACCGCGCAGTACCGTTGCAACTGTTCAAGGGAGTATTTAAAAGGAGTACTCGTTTCGTTAGGAGAAGACGAGTTTAGAAATATAGTAAAAGAGGACGGCGCGGTGCGAGTGCATTGTCATTATTGCAATAGCGATTATACGTTCGATGAAACGGACGCGAACGAGATTTTTAAAAACAAATAAGCGGAGAGAATAGTGGGTAAAACGAAAAGGATTGATTTTAGCGCAAAACGCTTGAGCGCGTTGGCGGAAAAATATTACAGCGAGGGAAAATACGTTTCCGCGCTACGTTTTACTTACAAAGAAATTGAGCGATACGGCGATTCGTTGGATTGTTTTTTTCGATTGGCGGACATTTATGAGAATATGGGTTTGAGTTCAACGGCAATTAACTGTTGGTTCAAGGCTTTGGATTGTGCGAGCGAAGAAGATTATCCAGATATTTACGAAGGTCTTGCATTGAATTATTTAAATATGGGCAAGGAAGCGCAGTCGGCTTTTTATTATAATTGCCTAATAGAAAGCGACGAAGAAATTCCCGATGATATAAAATATCAAATAGCCGATATTTTTTCTGAAAAACCAAAATCCGCTTTGAAAATATCTTATCCCCCAAGATTGGTTGATTATAAACCTGAACTTGATAAGGCGTCGCGCGCGCTAAAAAAAGGGGATTGCAAAAACGCGGTAAAAATACTTGAAAAAATCGAAAAGGGGTCGAACGAATATATTCTTTCGTTAGAAATGCGCGCGTTGGCGTTATTGCTATCGGAAAACGTAGAGGAAGCGAAAACGGTTTGTTTGGAAGCTCTTGAGCAGGACGAGAACAACGTTCGCGCGCTTTCTACTTTGTCGGCGGCGTATTTTGAAGAAGGGGATAAGGTTAGAAGCTTGGAAATTGCTCGTAAGCTTTGCGAAATTCAACCTAAAGACGATGAGGAAGAATATAAGATTGCGACGGTTTGTTGTGAAAACGGTTTACATTTAGAGGCGTTCGAACGTTTTTCTGCTTTGGAAAAGCAAACGCCTTACGACGGTAAGTTGTTGTATTTTAAAGGCGTATCGGCTTATAATGCAGGCAAATACGAAGAATCGATGGAAGCGTTTGCGAAACTTTGCGGTATTTATCCCGACGCGGCGGTTGCGGAACATTTTCTTAAAGAAGTTAGAGAGTATTACGAGTCTTTAAAAAACGGGGAAGAACGAGAAAAACCTGAGTTGGGATATTTTTACCAAGTATCGCAAAAGGAGCGGGATAAACGTTGTCAATTTTTAATGGAAATCGGGAAAATGCCCAAAGCGGAGGCGGAAGTAATAGGAATTTTCGCGCATACTGCGGGGCTTTTTAGATGGTGCTTTGACGAGTTGGACGGCGTGGACCACGATTTGCAATATTTGGCGTGCTTGGTAGCGGTTCATTCTAACGTGGACGAGTTTTTAAAAGAAGTTTTGCTCGACAACGAAGTTTTGGATTTGTTGAAAATAGAGATTTTACGGTTGTTATACGAACGAAACGAAGAGACGACGATTGGGGCGGTCGTTTATCACGTGTACCGAAAAATACGGTTATTGCCGATAAATATCGGGCGAAAAGCGAGAAAGAAATTTATTTCGGCTTACGCGCGTACGGCGTCGAAGTTTGTAATTGTAAACCCCGATTACGCACAAAAGATAAAGACGGCGTCGGAAACGCTTTATAGAGCTTTGGAAAAATACGATTGTTTCGAGCAGGCAAAAAACGTTGACGATTGCGCTTGCGCGATTTATTTGACGGCAAATTTACGTGATATGGGAAAAGATATAGACGCGGTATCGCTTGCTTTCGACGCGAACGCCGATAGAGTAAGGGTTTTGCTTACCACGGTAGAATCGGCTAAGGCGGGTTATAAGCTAAATGAAAATAAAAAATGGAAGGAATGAAAAATGCAATTGATTGATTTTGACGGTTTGTTTGATGAAAAGTTGGCGCAATATATCGAACAAAACAAAAATAAATATACCGAAAAACAATGGGAGAACGTAATCCCGCGTCTTTATAAAAAGTTCGGGGATACGTTCGTTGCCAAAATTAAGTGTACGCCGAAAGAGTATTACGCGAAAATGTCGGAAAGCGAATTAGCGGATACCTTATACGCGCATTTAACCGGCGACGTGCCCGTGCCTGAGTTTTTGTGTGCGGAATTGGAAAGCAGGGACGCGACGAAAGAACTTTTAGCTATTTTTGAAAAAGAGAACGACGAAGTTGTGGCTAATTACATAGTCAATCTCGTGGGCGCGGACGCGCGCGCGCGCGACATATATTTTGAATGTTTAGAGAATAATCGTTTTGACGAAGACGTGCGTTCAGACGTTACGGATATTTTGCGCTCGTCTGCGGACGAAATAAAAGAAAAAGCGATGAAGAATTATCGGGACGGAAAAGCGGTAGAGTATATGTTGGAAATATTATCCCACTGTAAGGTGCGAGATGACGAGGTGTACGAAATTTTGCTCAAAGAATTTCTTGATAGCGAAGACAAAGTGCCCGTGCGCGCCGGATATTTGGCGTCTTACGGAGACGAACGAGCCTTGCCGTATTTGATGAAAAAAATCGAAGATAGGTCGATTGGATTCGTAACCTTCCAAGAGCTTAAATACGCAATCGAAGCATTGGGCGGAGAGTATAACGAACCGCGTGATTTTTCTTCCGATAAAGATTATATTGCTATCGAAGGCGCAGGGCAAAGCTAAAATAAAAATAATTTCATAAAGGTAAAAATTCTCGCATATAGTAAACAAGTAAGGTTTATTTGCGGGGATTTTTTATTTCCGCTTGAGGAGGTCTTTAGATGGAAAATTACAGCGTTTACGAAGATATGTCAAGCCGAACGGGCGGAGATATTTACGTTGGAGTGGTCGGGCCCGTGCGGACGGGTAAATCGACCTTTATTAAGCGGTTTATGGAAGAACTCGTCATTCCCATCGCCGAGCCTTCCCGTCGCGCGGTGATGGTAGACGAATTACCGCAATCTTCCTACGGTAAAACGGTTATGACGACCGAGCCGAAATTTGTGCCGGCGAAAGCGGAAAAAATTAAAATTCGGGAGGGCGCGGAAGTGTCCGTCCGCTTGGTTGATTGCGTAGGTTTTGCCGTTGAAGGCGCGAACGGGTTTGAAGAAGACGGCAAGCCAAGATTGGTTAAGACGCCTTGGCAGGACGAGGCTATCTCCTTTGAACGGGCGGCGGAAATAGGTACGGAAAAGGTTATTAACGAACATTCGACCATCGGCGTATTGGTTACGACGGACGGGAGTATTACCGATATCCCTAGGGAGAATTATATTCAAGCGGAAGAACGCGCCGTGTCTGAATTGAAAAGAATTGGTAAGCCGTTCGTTATTTTACTTAACTGCAAAGAACCGATAGATTCGATGGATTTAAAAGACGAGCTTGAAAAAAAATACGAAGTACCCGTGGTGGCTTTGAACGTGGAAAAAATGGACGAAAACGAGTTTTTGGCGTTGCTTGGAAAAATTCTTTTCGAGTTTCCCGTTTTACAAGTGGACGTCAAAATTCCCAAATGGTTGCAATCGTTACCGCAAGAAAATAAACGGATAGACGCTTTAAAATGCGCGCTTGAAAAAATTGCACCGTCACTCGTAAAAATGAAAGATTGTTTTTTGCTTGAAAACTTATTCGAAGACGACGACGGGTACGTTGCGCCAAAAGAAATTATAATGGATTTAGGCAAAGGCAGGGTAGAGATTTTTATCGATACCACGGAAAAACTGTTTTTTGAAACTTTAAGCGAAGAATGTGGAGAAGGGATTGAAGACGATTATAAATTATTCGGATACGTATGTTCGTTGGCTGAAAGTAAACGCCATTACGATAAAATAAAAGAGGCTTTCGAATCGGCGGAAAAATCAGGGTACGGTATGGTTGCGCCTACGGAAACGGAGCTGTTGTTGGCAGAGCCGAAACTTGTAAAAAAGAGCGCAGGTTACGGCGTTAAATTTAGAGCGAGCGCGCCGGCGTATCACGTTGTTAAAATTGACGTTACCGGCGAAGTCAATCCCATCGTCGGAACGAAACAGCAAGGGGAAGAATTTGTAAAAGAAGCGCTTGAAAGTTACGAGGCCGGTACGGAAAAAGTTTGGCAAACCAACATTTTTGGGAAATCGCTCAAAGAACTCGTAATGGACGAATTAAACGGAAAAACGACGGCTATGCCCGTTGAAATTCGTAAAAAAATTCGTCGCACGATGATGCGCGTCGTAAACGAGGGTAAGGGTGGGATTATTTGTATTTTGCTTTAAAAATTTGAATTAAAAATAGAATAAAACACCTTGTCTTAGCGCATACTCATAATAAATTCGAAAGAAGGAGTTTCTATGGGTAAAGCGTATAAAACGAAGAAAAATAAAGTACCCGTTATCGGAGATAAAGAGTACGCGGAATATATTAATTTTTTAAAGACGGCGTCAAACGGGGACGAACGGCAAGGGGATTTGGATTTGCGTTTGATTGGAGAAAATTCGTTAAAGAAGCGCGAATTTAAAAACGGGTAAAATGCGAAAACGGGGCGAAAACCCCGTTTTTTTGCTTTAGTAAAGAGTAATAACCAAATGGATAATGAAAAAAGTAATAAAAAAACTAAAAAAATCGCAAAAAAAAGCTTTTTTTTCGGCAAAATCCTTGACCGAAATAAATAGATATGTTATAATAGACTAGTAAAAAAAGGGTTTTCGTTCGATTGCCCGTTCTCAAAAGAGAAAAAAACGGGCGACGTTCGCTAAAACAGTCTTGCGAGCGGATAAAAACCAAGTCTATTTTAGAGGTGTGAAATGTCGGAACAAGAAAAGAAGAATCTCAACCAAGAAACGGCTAATTCGACGGCGGAAGAAATGGCTCTTATGATTGAAGGGCTTTATAATGGTATCGTCGCAAGCTTGAAAAAACTGAAGGGTGAAATTTGCAACGAAATGAAGTATTCGGCTTTGCAAATTAACGCTTATTGCGAAACGATTCAACAAGAAGCTACGCAAATGGTTGCGAAGAACCACGCAATGATTCTTGCCGTTTCCAAAGAACTTAAATATGGTTATCAACAAAACCAAATGATTCACGAAGACCTCGTGCATCTTATTAGCGACGATTTGTTTGCAAAAATCGAAGAATGGTCGGGTAAAGTTGACGCTGTATCTGAAAAGCTCGAAGCCGTATCTGAAATAGAAAAGGTTATTCCTGCTATCGAAGAAGCGTCTAAAGCGTTGACGGAAAAAATCGAAGCTTTAAAAGATAACGACGAACTTCTTGAAAAAATTAAAGAAATCGTTGCTGGTACATACGAAACGGTAGATTATGCGAAGATTAACGATATGATTGATTCTTCCGTAATCAAAGCGGAAAATTCTATTATTGAACAAACGCAAGAAATCGTAGAAAACGCGACCGTTGCTTCCGCGGAACAAAGTCAACAAATTTTGAACGCTATCAACGCGATTGAAATTCCCGAAGCGGTTGATTATACCCGTATCGTCGAAGAAGTAAGCGAACGCGTTCTTGAATTGTTGCGCGAAGAATTTACTGTTTACCAAGAAGAAGTTATCGACGAAGAACTTGAAGAAGAAATTCTTGAAGATGAAGTTGAAGAAGAATCGGAAGAAACGGAAGAACTTGTAGAAGAAGTTTCCGAAGAAGTCGTAACCGAAGAAACGACGGAAGAAGTTGCATCTGAAACGGAAGAAGTCGTTGAAGAACCCGTTGAAGAAACCGTTGAAGAAACCGTTGTAACGGACGAAGTTGTTGAAACGGTTGAAGAACCTGAAGAAGAAGTAGTCGTTGAAAAACCCGTTATTACGGAAATCGATTACGATAGAATCGTAGAAAGAACGGCTGAAAAAGTAGTTGAATCGTTGCCTTTTGTTGAAAAGATTGACTATAAGCAAATTGAAGAAATGATTCAAGCCGTTGTTTTGGACGTAGTTGTTCTTGCGGACGAAGTTGCGGATAAGGTCGTTGAAAAGCTTCCTCAACCCGAAGCTCCCGAAGCGATTGATTACGAACGTATCGCGGAAGTTGTTGCTGAAACTGTACCCGCGCCTGAAATGATTGACTACGAACGTCTTTCCGAAACGGTAGTATCTAAGATTCCTGCTCCCGAAGCAGTTGATTACGACCGTTTGGCAGAAACCGTTCTTGCAAAAATACCTGCTCCCGAAACGGTTGATTACGACCGTTTAGCAGAAACCGTTCTTGCAAAAATGCCTGTTCCCGAAACGGTTGATTACGACCGTTTGGCAGAAACCGTTCTTGCAAAAATGCCTACGCCCGAAACGATTGATTACGAAGCTCTTTCCGATATAATCGTATCGAAGATGCCTAAGCCCGTTGAACCGGCTCCCGTTGATTACGAAACGCTTGCGGAAATGGTTGCGGCGAAGATGGTTGCTCCGACTTACGACGTAGTGCTTGACGCGGAAGGGATTGAAAACGTTGCGCTTGGCGTTTGTGAAAATCTTAACGTAACGGCTCTTGCGGAAATGGTCGTTGAAAAGTTGAATTACGAACAGTTGGCGGATATGGTTGCAGAAAGACTTGCCGTAAAGATTGAATTCGTTTCCGAACCGATTGTGGAAGTAGAAGAACCTATTGAAGAAGTAGTTGAAGAAGCGCAAGAAGAAACCGTAGTAGAAGAAACGACTGAAGTAGTTGAAGAAGTTGTAGCGGAAGAACCGGCTGAAGTAGTTGAAGAAGTCGTAACTGAAGAAACGGTTGAAGAGCCCGTTGATGAAATCGCGGTAGCGCAAGATTCCCAATATATGGAAGAAGGCAATGAGCTCGTTGACGCAGAAACGGGTATGGTCGTTCGTTTAAAGAGAAGCTTTACGGCGAAGCTTAAGCAAAGCGACGAAGAAGTAAAAGTTTTCTACGATATGATTAAAAACGAACTTGCTTCGTATAAGAAAGTTAAGTCGACTGTAAGTTGGCACGGCGATAGATTTAATCTTGGTCGCGCAACCGTTGCGAAAATGAACATTTGCGGAAAGACGCTTTGCTTCTACGTAGCGCTTAACCCCGAAGACCCTGAATTAAAGACGACCGTATATCATCAAAAGAACGTTGGCGACCAAAAAGCTTATCAAGCAACACCTTTCAAAGTAAAAGTTAAGAGTGAAATGGGCGCAAAGAGAGCTATTCGTTTGGTTGGTGTTCTTGCGGAAAAGATTGGTGCGGTTAAAAAGCCCGATTATGTAGCTACTGATTACGTTCAAGAATTTGCATACGAAACGACGAAAGAGTTGTTGGATAAAGGCTTGATTAAAGAAACGAAAGAAAAGAAAATTGCGTTTGAATTCTAATTTGAGTTCGTATAAACAAAAATAAGAGAGATGAGGGCTGAAAATTACAAACTTTCGGCCCTTTCTTTTTTAACGCGTTTAATTTTATAAGTTTAAATAATTAAAAAAAGGGCAATGCTTTGCGTGATTGCATTCTTATCGTTACATACCTTAGGCAAGCCTAAAGACGTTCTTGGCTTGGTTTTATTGATAAGAAAAAGCAAGCGGAAACGTTGATAAATTCTTTATAAGTTTTGCTATTGATAAGGGGATTATAAAGGAGTAAATTAAAAAAGTGAACGAAAAAACGAGAAGAAAGACTTTTGTGGTAACGGAAAACGCCAAAAAGGTTTTAGAAGAAAGAGCTCGCGTATTGGGGAAAAATACGAATAGCTCAAGACGAAAAAAAGGCGGAAATTCAAAAAAATCGATGGGTACGCCAATGGACGTCAGCGCTTACTCTATAGGCGAACAACCTAGTAAACCCGTAAAAAAGAAAAAAACGCCCATTCAAAAGACGGATAAAAACCAAAAAGGCGCGTCCCTTCCTTCAGGTCAAACGGCCGTTGAATTGGATAAGTCACCGCGAACGAATAAAAAGAAAAAAGTAAAAATTATTTTTCTTGGTGGCGTAGGCGAAATTGGAAAAAATATGACGGCAATCGAGTGCGGAAACGATATCGTCGTGATAGACGCTGGGTTGACTTTTCCGAATAACGAGGACATGCCTGGGATTGACGTCGTCGTGCCGGACGTAACTTATCTTGCGCAAAATAAGGATAAAGTTCGTGGTGTTTTGTTGACGCACGGTCACGAGGACCATATCGGCGGTTTGTCGTATTTAATGAAAGAGTTGAACGAGAATACGCCTATTTACGGAACGAAACTGACTTTGGCGCTCGCGGATAACAAATTGCAAGAGCACAATTTGCACGACGTAAACGAACGGGTAGTAACCGCTGGAGAACGCATAAAAATTGGCGTGTTTGACGTTGAATTTATTAACGTAAATCACTCTATTTCCGGTGCTGTGGCGCTTGCGATTCGTACTCCGGCAGGGCTTATTTATCATAGCGGTGATTACAAAATAGATTTAACGCCAGTTGCGGGTGAGCCGATTGATTTAAAACGGATAGCGGAGCTTGGAAAGGAAGGGGTTTTGCTTTGTATGGGCGAATCGACGAATATCGAACGCGCTGGATATACAATGAGCGAAACCGTCGTTGGTACGACTTTGGACCATCTCTTTTCAGAGAATATGAATAGGCGTTTGATTATCGCTACGTTTGCCTCCAACGTGCATAGATTACAGCAAATTATCGACCTTGCCGTAAAATATAGGAGAAAAATCGCTTTGTCGGGACGTAGTATGTTTAAAGTCGTCGATGCGGCGGTTAAAATAGGCGAGTTAAAAATCCCCGAAGGCATTTTAATCGATATTGAAAAGACGAAAAATTTTTTTGACGGCGAACTTTTGATTGTTTCAACGGGTACGCAGGGTGAACCAATGAGCGCTTTAACGCGAATGGCGTCGGGAGAGTTTAATAAAGTCGTAATTGGAGAAAACGATACGATTATTATTTCCGCGACCCCTATTCCCGGTAACGAAAAGCCCGTTTATCGAGTAATTAATAACCTGTATAAACAGGGCGCAAAAGTTATTTATCAAAGCTTGGAAAAAATTCACGTTTCCGGCCACGCCTGTCAAGAAGAGCATAAAATTTTGCTTACGCTTTTAAAACCGAAATTCTTTATTCCCGTGCACGGTGAATACAGACATTTAAAACTCCACGCACAATTGGCGCAAGAATTGGGTATGCCGTCGAGGAATATTCTCATCACGGAAATAGGAAATTGTGTAGAGTTGACGGAAAATTCTATTAAGCTTGCGGGAAATATTCCGGCTGGAACGAGATTAATCGACGGAGAAGGTTTTGAGGATTACGGAACGAGCGAAGTAATGAAAGATAGATTGAAAATGTCCTCTGAAGGCATTTTTGCCGTTTCTCTTGCCGTAGCAGGAAACTACGTGATTAACGAACCGATTATCGAAGTACGCGGGTTTATGTTCTCGGAGAATAACGATTTAGAAAAAGAGCTTAAATCCGTCGTGCAACGCGCGGTGGAGACTTACGATTATTCGTGTGGAAGTAAGGACGAATTTGCGATTTTCGTTCGAAAGTCTTTGCAAAATTATTTATATAAGAAAACGAAACAATCTCCGCTTATTATCGTATCCGTTTTAGACGTATAAAGGAAAGATTTTACGAATGAAATACACGGCATCTTTAGTAAAATTACAAATAGACGAACGCGTCGCCGTCTTACGTGCCGACGCGCTTTCGCGTGGTATTCCCGTTGCGGACGATGAAACGTTGAATTATTTATTGTTGACGCTTACGGCGTTTCAACCGAGTCGCATTTTGGAAATCGGTACGGCTGTTGGGCTTTCCGCTTCGGCAATGCTTATGGCTTGCCCGAATGCAAAAGTAACGACGATCGAGCTGGAAGAAGAACGATATTTAGAAGCGAAAGAAAATTTTAAAAAATTGGGTGTCGAAGAACGCGTGAACTCGTACCTGGGTGATGCCGGCGAGATTTTATCGATGATGGACGGCAAGTTCGATTTCGTGTTTTTGGACGGACCGAAAGCTCAATACGAGAAATATTTATTCGATTTAAAGCGTTTGATGAGAAAGGGCGCGTTGCTTTTTGCTGACGACGTTTTGCTTTACGGTTGGGTGAGTGGAGAAGAACCTACTCCGCAAAAACGCCATTCAATCGTCGATAAAATTCGTTCGTATTTGAACGTCGTTACGAGCTCTCCAGACTTTATGACGTCCGTATTGAACGTTGGGGACGGCGTTGCGCTTTCCTTGTATTTAGGAAAGGGGGAAGAAAATGATTAAGAGTGAATTGTTAGCGCCTGCTGGGAGTTATTCAAAATTATTAACCGCTTTCCATTTCGGCGCGGACACGGTTTACGTGGGTGGTAAAAGTTTTTCTTTGAGAACGTTTGCGGATAATTTTACTTTAGACGAGCTTTCGCAAGCCGTAAAAACTGCGCATTCTTTAGGAAAGAAAGTGTACGTTACCGCTAATATTTTTGCGAAAAACCACGATTTTTTGGCGTTAGAAGAATATTTTAAATATCTTTACGAAATTAACGTAGACGCCGTAATTGTCAGCGACCCCGGCGTGGTATATTTGGCGAAGAAAGTTGCGCCCAATCTTGCAATACATTTGTCTACGCAGGCAAATACGACGAATAAATATTCCGTTAAATTTTGGTCGGAAATAGGCGTTTCGCGTGTTATTTTGGCTAGAGAACTTTCTTTAAAAGAGATTGCGGAGATTAAAGATTTTTCCCCTGAAACGGAGTTGGAAACTTTCGTGCACGGCGCGATGTGTATTTCTTATAGCGGTCGGTGCTTATTGTCCGATTATTTAGACGGTCGTTCGTCGAATAGGGGGGCGTGCGTACAATCTTGCCGTTGGAAATACGAAGTTCGAGCTTTGAATCCGACGAACAAAGAAACGGGTTGGCTACCCCTTGAAGAAGATGAGAAAGGTTCGTTTATTTTCAATAGTAAAGA
The DNA here is from genome assembly GCA_015055865.1 of Clostridiales bacterium. Lineage (GTDB taxonomy): Bacteria > Bacillota > Clostridia > Christensenellales > Borkfalkiaceae > Scatosoma. Next base: position 16,887 of record SVHK01000006.1, read on the forward strand.
CTTAAATATGCTTGCGCATTTATCCGAAATGGAGAGGGCAGGTGTGAGTTCTTTCAAGATTGAAGGTAGAATGAAAAGCGGATATTATTTGGCTACCGTCATTAACGCATACCGCAGATTTATGGACGGCGAGAATCTCTCTTTAAGTCAGGACGAATTGCAAAGAGTGGCGCATCGTGAATATACGACGGCGTATGCCTTTGGCGAAAATAATCAAACGGTAAATTATTCGGATAGTCAATCTAAAGGCGATTATAAATATATCGCGGACGTGCTTGGATACGAGAATGGATATGCGCTCGTGGAAATGCGTAACCGTTTCAAAAAGGGTGAAAGCTTAGAGGTTTTATCACCCGACAACAATTTCCAAAAAAGTTTCCTAGCGGATGAGATTTACGATTCAAAAAACGAAATTACAAACGATTGTAAATTGGTGCAAGAGCGTTATAAAATCAAGTGCCCTTATCCGTTAAAAGCAGGAGATTTTTTACGAAGGAAGGTGTAGTGAAAATGAAAAAGATATTGTTAATAGCTACGGGCGGTACGATTGCCTCTCGCGCAAGCGAGCAAGGGTTAGCGCCTGAAATTACGTCGGACGAACTTTTGAAATACGTGCCCGAAATACGTAGTTTTTGCGAAGTGGCAAGCGAACAAATTTTTAATATCGATAGCACGAACGTAACGCCCGAGCATTGGTTAAAAATTGCAAAAACGATAAAAGAAAATTATGATAATTACGACGGGTTCGTGGTTTGTCACGGTACGGATACGATGGCGTATAGCGCGGCGGCGCTTTCCTATTTGGTGCAAAATTCTCCCAAGCCCATCGTGTTTACGGGTTCGCAAAAACCGATTGATAAAGAAGATACGGACGGGAGAATTAATCTTCGGGACAGTTTTCTGTACGCTACGAGCGATAGCGCGTCTAACGTTGTAATCGTATTCCAAGGCAAGGTTATTGCGGGTACGCGCGCAAAAAAAATCCGTACGAAGAGTTATAACGCCTTTGAAAGCGTAGATTTTCCGCCCCTTGCAAATATTCGCGACGGTAAAATTATCAATTATATCGTAAGTAAAAAATCCGATAAACCCGTTTTTTACGACGAGTTGGACGGAAAGGTGGGGCTTTTGAGTTTGACGCCCGGAATGACGGGCAAAATTCTTGACGCGTATTTCCAATTAAACGACGCCGTCGTTATTTCTGGATACGGTGCAGGAGGTATTCCCGAAGGCGAATATTACGGGTTTTACGAAGTTATTGAGAATTGGAAAAGCAAAGGAAAGACGTTAGCAATTACCACGCAAGTTCAACACGAGGGTAGTGATTTGAGCGTTTATAAGGTAGGGCAAGGCATAAAAGAACGATTTGATATTTTAGAAGGCTTTGCAATGACGTACGAAGGAATTATCACCAAGCTTATGTGGATTTTAGGTCAAACTAAAGACGAAGAAAAAATAAAAGAACTGTTCTATAGAACGATAAACTACGATTTAATCGGTTAAATGTGTATTCGGCGTAGGCAGGTACGAGTTTAAGAAAAAATAACCGTCGCAAATAAGCGACGATAGGAGAAAATATTATGAGAAAAACGCAGTTGCAAAGATACGCGAAACTTATCGTAAAGACGGGGTTGAACGTAAAAAAAGGTCAAACGGTATTCGTAACGGCAGGGCTTGACCAACCGGAATTCGTTACGATGGTAGTAGAAGAATGTTATAAAGCAGGCGCAAAATCGGTGTTCGTAGATTGGAGTTATCAACCGGTTGCAAAGCTCAATGCGAATTACCGCAGTTTAGAAGAACTTTCAAAGCTCACGCCTTGGGCGGAGGCGCAATGGAAATATAAAGCGGACGATTTGTCTTGTCGTTTGTTTATCGAGTCGGAAGACCCTGACGGTATGAACGGTATCGACCAAGAAAAAATGAGCAAGGCTCGTCGCGCGCAATATCCGATTATTAAACCGTATCGCGACGCGATGGAAAATAAACACCAATGGTGTATTGCCGCAGTACCCGGTAAGGCTTGGGCGAAAAAGGTATTCCCGAATCTCCCTGAAAAGAAAGCCGTTGAAAAAATGTGGGAAGTTATTCTTTACACGTCGAGAGCGGACGGGAAAAATCCTATTAAAGCGTGGAAAGAACATAACGCGTCGCTTGCGTCGCGTTGCGATTATTTGAACTCGTTAGAGCTTCAATACGTTGAAATTAAAAGCTCAAACGGGACGGATTTGAAAGTGGAATTAAACAGGGACAGCGTTTTCTGCGGTGGCGACGAAAAAACTTTGAAAGGCAGAGTGTTTAATCCGAATATCCCTACGGAAGAAGTATTTACTTCTCCTAAAGCAGGTTCGGTTGAAGGTATCGTATATTCCACGAAGCCCCTTTCGTATATGGGCGAAGTGATTGAAAATTTCTCCGTTCGTTTTGTTGGCGGTAAAGCGGTTGAAGTCAAAGCGGAAAAGGGCGAAGATTTGCTCAAGTATATGATTTCGATGGACGAAGGTGCGTCGAAGCTTGGCGAAGTTGCGTTAATTCCTTACGATTCGCCGATTAGTCAATCGGGCGTACTTTTCTATAATACGTTATTCGACGAAAACGCGAGCTGTCATTTAGCGTTTGGTAGGGGGTTTAACGAATGCTTGAAAGGTTTTGAAAATCTTACGAACGAAGAATGCCACGCGCGTGGGATTAACGAAAGTATGATACACGTTGACTTTATGATTGGAGCAAAAGATACTTCGATTGTCGGCGTTAAATTTAACGGCGAAAGAGTGCAAATCTTTAAAGACGGCACTTGGGCGTTTTAACGCTTTCGTTTTAGGTTATAAATAAATTAATCTCGTACACGGTACGTTGATTTTACAAAATTAAGGTGTTAGGTAAAGCAAATGACGAAAATAGATATTTTTTCAGGTTTTTTAGGCGCAGGTAAGACCACGCTTATCAAAAAACTTATCAAAGAAGCTTATGCAGGCGAAAAAATCGTTTTGATTGAAAACGAATTCGGGGAAATCGGGATAGACGGCGGATTTTTGCAAGACGCAGGAATTAATATAACTGAAATGAATTCAGGGTGCATTTGTTGTTCGCTCGTCGGGGATTTTGCGACGGCGCTTAAAAAGGTATCCGACGAATACGCGCCCGAACGCATCGTTATCGAACCGTCTGGGGTTGGTAAACTTTCCGACGTTATTAAAGCCGTGGCGAATGCGCAACTTAAAGACTCAAAATTGAACGCGTTTTGTACGGTTGTGGACGCGTCTAAATGCAAAATGTATATGAAAAACTTCGGCGAATTCTTTGGCGACCAAGTAGAGAATGCAGGTTGTATTATTCTTTCGCATACTGAAAAGGCGGGCGAAGAAAAAGTGGCACAAGCCGTAGAACTTTTGCGTTCGAAAAATCCTACCGCTAATCTCGTAACTTCTTCTTGGACCGAGTTGGACGGTAAAACGATTTTAAACGCGATGGAGCAAAAAGACGGTTTGCACGCCGAATTGGAACGCTTAAAGGAAGAAGTTCGCGAACACCATCACGAGCATCATCACGAACACCGTCACCACCACAACCACGACGAGTGCGACGACCCTGATTGCGATTGTCATCATACGCACGAGCACCACGACCACGACGAATGTTGTTGTGGGCACGAACATCACGAGCATCATCACGAGCACGGACATGACCACGAAGAATGTCACGACCCTAATTGTTGCTGTCATCACGAGCATCACCACGGACATCATCACGCGGACGAAGTGTTTACGAGTTGGGGATTTGAAACGACTCGTTTATTCACGAAAGAAGAATTGGAAAAGGCTCTTAAAGAGATTGGGAAAGCGGATGAATACGGTATGATTTTACGAGCGAAAGGGATTGTTGCAGGAAAGGAAAAGTGGTTGCATTTCGACTACGTTCCCGATGAAGTTGACGTTCGAGAAGGTACTGCCGGCGTAATTGGTAGACTTTGCGTAATTGGCTGTAATTTAAACGAAGAAAAATTGAACGATTTGTTTTCAAAATAACGACGGAATAAGAAAAAACGGAGAGAAAGATTATGAAAAAATTACCGGCGGAAACCCCCGTCTATATGTTCGTGGGGTTCTTGGAATCGGGCAAGACGAAGTTTATCCAAGAAACGCTTGAAGACGTTCGTTTCGATACGGGCGAAAATACTTTGTTGCTTGTAGCGGAAGAAGGGGAAGAGTGTTACGACGAAAGTAAGTTCGCCGTTAAAAACGTCTTTATCGCGTACGTGGACGATAAGGAAGATTTAACCGAAGAAAAACTAACGGCGTTGCAATTAGAATACGGTGCGACTCGCGTGCTCGTCGAATACAACGGTATGTGGCTTTTGGATGACTTTTTCAACGCTATGCCGGAAGGTTGGATGATTAATCAATTAATGACCTTTTTCGACACGGCTACCGTGATGAATTTCAATACGAATATGCGCCAACTCGTGTTTGATAAAATTCAAAATACGCAAATGGTAGTGTTTAATCGCTACGTTGCTCCGATGGATAAAATGCCGTTACACAAACTCGTGCGTGGGATTTCCCGTCGCGCGGATATCGTTTACGAGTACTTAGACGGTCGCGCGGACTACGACGATATAGAAGACCCGTTGCCGTTTGACGTAAACGCGCCAATCATTGAAATTGAAGATAGGGATTACGCCTTCTTTTACCGTGATTTGTCGGAGAATATGGAAGAATATATCGGAAAAACGGTTAGTTTTAAAGGTATTGTCGCGACGGACAAGCGTTTGCCTCAAGATAATATCGTTATCGGTCGGCATATTATGACTTGTTGCGCGGACGATATACAATACAGCGGACTTGCTTGCGTTTTGCCACAAACGATGAACGTAAAGACTAGAGATTGGTTGAAGATAACCGCTAAGATAGAGTTTATAAAACATCAAATTTATAAAGGCAAAGGCCCCGTGCTTGTAGCAAGTATCGCCGAAATTTGTCAACCGCCGGAAGAAGAATTGGCTACTTTTTATTGATTCAATTATATACAAAAAGGACATACCGTTTGGTATGTCCTTTTTGTGGTGGAGTAAGAGCAACCTAAATCGAACCGTTTTTTACGATTTGCGTTTCTTCCAACAATTCAGAAAAATTTGATTTACATTTTTCTTCTTCAGCGTTGTAATAATAAGGAAAATTCAAATATAAAAATGCGATTTCTGGATAATCATTCTTTTTAACAATATAGATTAAAACTGCTTTATCAAATTTTTTACAATATTTAAAGGATTTTATTATATGCTTGGCTATCTTAATATATTCTAGAATTGGAAGAAGAAATTTTAGATTGTTTTCCGGGCGTGGAGATTCCAGGAATGAATTGTTGGGATTGGATTGTATCGGCAAATGTAATATAAGTAGATTTGTCACGTTTATAATGTTGAAATTTTTGAAAAGTATAATGGGTTAAAAAATGCGAGTATTTAATTTAGCAAAGTGGATTTGGTTGCATAATGAAAATAGAAAAGATGAATATGGGGAATTTTTTACTTCGCTTCTTATAGAAAGAAAGCCGACGTTATGCCGGCTTTCTTGTGATGGGGATTATACGCTTTTTATCAATGGCGCTTTCGTTGCGAGCAATCAATACGGGGATTTTGAACATTATAAAATCTACGATGAAATAGAAATCGGGGAGTATTTACAAGAAGGTGAGAATGAAATTTATATTCTCGTTTGGCATTTTGGTGAAGATACTCAACGTTATATCAATGCGCAAGCAGGAGTCATATTTGAGCTTGAGCAAGATGGAAAAATAATACTTGCAAGCAACGAAAAGGTTTTATGCCGTAAAAATCAAGCTTATAAAAACGGTTATTGCAAGAAAATTACGGGACAGCTTGGATATAGTTTTTTATACGACGCAAGGAAAGAAAACTTGGGTGGGTTCGTATCTGCTACCGTTGTCGAGAAAGATTGCGCCTTTTTTAAACGTCCGACGGGAAAGTTGGAATTATTACCTGAAAAGGAAATTAAGCGACTTAAAAACGAAGGGAATTATTATTTAATAGACCTTGGCGAAGAAACGGTGGGGTTGCCCGTTTTGGAATTTACTTCTTTAAGCGAACAAAAAATACTTGTGGCTTGGGGGGAAGATTTGCAAGGCGACCACGTTCGTCGATTGATAGACGGGCGAGATTTCAGTTTTGAATATATAGCAAAGAAAGGCGATAATAAGTATACAAACTATATGCTTCGATTGGGTTGTCGATATATGGAGTTGTATGCAGAACAACCGATTGAACTTACGTATATGGGTTTAATACCGCAAATTTATCCCGTGAAAGAAAAACTCTTTCAAGCGGGGGAGGATTTTGACCAAAAAATTTACGACGTATGCGTAAAAACGTTGAAACTGTCTATGATGGAACACTACGTTGATACGCCTTGGCGTGAACAATGCTTATACGCGTTCGATTCAAGAAATCAAATGCTTTGCGGATATTATGCTTTTGAAAACGGAAACGCAGAATATGCAAGAGCGAATTTACTTTTAATGAGTAAGGATAAAAGGGACGACGGCTTGCTTGCCATAACCTATCCTTGTGGAATGGATTTAACGATACCGTCTTTTTCGCTTTACTATTTTATAGCGGTCAAAGAATATATCGAGCATATATAATATATTAAGGAGTAAAAGAAATGATTGTAAAACCATTTGCGGCGCTTAGACCGCAAAAAAAATATGTGAAAGAATGCGCGGCGTTACCCTATGACGTAATGTCGAGCAATGAGGCTCGTGAGGAAGTAAAAGGGAAACCTTATTCGTTTTTGCATATCGACAAGGCTGAAATTGATTTGGATAAGTGGGTAGACTTATATGATGATCGAGTTTATCAAAAGGCTGCCGATAATTTGCGGGAATTTGAACAAGTTGGCGTATATCAGCAGGATAAACAAAAAAAGTTTTATTTTTATCGTCAAATAATGAAAGGAAGAGCGCAGACAGGTATAGTTGGTTGCGCTTCTATTGACGATTATTTGACAGAGAAGATTAAAAAGCACGAGCTTACTCGTGCAGATAAAGAGTTGGATAGGATTAGACACGTTGATGCCTGTTCGGCACAGACAGGCCCTATTTTTCTTGCCTATAAAAAGAGCTCGGCGTTAGATGAAATTATTTTTTCGGAAACAGCAAAGGAGCCTATTTATGACTTTGTCAGCGAAGATGGTATTGAACATACCGTATGGGAAAGTTCAAGTCCTATGGTGGATGTTGCTATTGAAAAGGCGTTTGGTGATTTGGGCGCGTTATATATAGCGGACGGACATCACCGTGCGGCTTCGGCTGTGAAAGCCGGCTTAAAACGTCGTGAGTCTAATCCTAATTTTGACGGTACGGAGGAATTTAATTATTTCCTTTCGGTTATTTTTCCTGCGGACAGTTTGAAGATTTTTGATTACAATCGGTTGCTTCGAGAACTTAACGGTATGAGCGTTGAATCGTTCTTGCTGGAGGTGGAAAAATCGCTTGGAAAGGTAGAAGAAGTGGATGGAGACGAGCCGTATAGACCCGAATCGTTGCATACCGTTGGGTTATACGTTGGCAAGAAGTGGTACAAGGTAACTTTCCGTGCTGAGCTTTGCGAAGACGCTAGTCCGTCGAAACGTTTGGATTGCGCTATTTTACAAAAGCGTTTGCTTGCGCCTGTGCTTAATATTGAAGACCCCAGAACGGACAAACGTATTGATTTTGTTGGGGGGATTCGTGGACTTAAGTACTTGGAAAAGCGTTGTACCGAAGACGCGCTTGCGGCAATTTCCATGTATCCCGTTGCGATGGATGAGTTGATTGCGGTTGCGGATGCAGGGGAGATTATGCCTCCAAAATCGACTTGGTTTGAACCAAAACTTAGAAGCGGTATTTTAATTCATAAAATATAATACGGGGTAACGTTTTTTGCAACGAAACGATTATTAATTTGAAACCGAATACTATGGCTATTGTTTCATATAAAGGTAGAAATCGTCAAAACTTTGAAAACTTCTATGTTTTCATAAGAACTATAATTTAGTAAAATAGTCTTTATAGTTTAAATTGTTTTAAGGTAAATATAAAAAATTATATAAGGATATTTAGGTGTAATTTATAATGCAAATAAAAAAACAAAGAGTAAAAGAAAAAACAGGAATCTTCCTTATAATGCTCTGTTGGTTAGTATATGCGTGTTCATATATCGGCAAGCTCAATTATGCCGCGAATATTAATTCTATAATGGATTTTTATAAGGTCGGTCATGCGGAAGCTGGCGCGGTAAGTACGTTTTTCTTTTTTGCTTACGGCGTCGGTCAGGTCGTCAATGGATTACTTTGCAAAAAATATAATATTCAATGGATAATCTTTTTTAGTTTGCTTTTGTCGGGCACAGCCAATTTAATAGTCGGCGTTTCCACAAACTTTTCGGTCGTGAAATACATGTGGTTGGTGAACGGTTTTTCTATGTCGATATTGTGGCCGAGTCTAATACGCCTGTTATCGGAAACGCTCTCGAAAAAAGATATGGCGAAAGCAAGCGGAATTATAACGCATAATCCCGTCGCGCTAATCAAGTTTAAGCGCGCCGAAAGACAATCGCGCGAGAGTTTATCTAAGGGTGAAATTGTAGCGTTTTTAGAGCGTATTAAAGAGCCTAAATACGATGAAATTAGGCAATTCGCCTACATACTCTATTTTTTTGGTATGCGCCCCTGCGAGATTGACGAAGAAACGCACCGCGAGGGAGATTTCTTTATCACTCGTAACCGTAAACGCAAAAATGGGAAAATCGAGTACAAAAAAATACCTATACCTACGCAGGCACAGGAATTGATTGATTGGGATAACCTTTAACTGCGGATTTGCACCGATTAAAGATAAACGACGTAATAAAAGATTTGCTTGCTGGCAAAACGGCGTATTGTTTGCGACATACCTTTGCAACTGTTTGCCAACAGTACGTTCGTCCCGATATCGTCGATATTTGGATGGGCGATTCACCGCAACGACTCGTTGGAAAAGTCTATACACACTTCCCCGACGAGTTTATGTATGAGCAAATGCAAAAGGTGCAATTCCCGTTGCCGTAAAACAGTATTTTACAACCCAAATTACAACCCAAAAGGTTAAGATTATCGCAAAAATCAATGAATTTTTATACAAAAACGCAAAAAAAACACGACTTTATGTGTTATTTCTTGCATAAAAGTCGTGTTTTTGGTGGGCAGAGGTGGATTCGAACCACCGAAGTCGAAGACGTCAGATTTACAGTCTGATCCATTTGGCCGCTCTGGAATCTGCCCATATATTTAATTTTTTTTGGAGCCGGTGATTGGACTCGAACCCACAACCTGCTGATTACAAATCAGCTGCTCTGCCAATTGAGCTACACCGGCGTTTTTTCGGAGTTCTACCGACTAAACCAATCGCTTTCCCGATAGGGCAACCGTTTGGTTGGTGCCTTGGGGCGGAATCGAACCACCGACAGGCAGATTTTCAGTCTGCTGCTCTACCAACTGAGCTACCAAGGCGTAAATGGCGACCCAGAACGGGCTCGAACCGTCGACCTCCAGCGTGACAGGCTGGCGCTCTAACCAACTGAGCTACTGGGCCATATTGCCTTCGCACAAATAGTGCTTGTATATAATAATCTATTTAGAGTAATTTGTCAAGCATTTTTTAACGGTTTACACAATTTTTTTTATTTTTTTTAATTTTATTTTTTTGCGTGTTTTTCGCCTTTATTTTTCTTGTCTTTTTGGGGTATTTAATAAGAAAATAGGGGCATATATTACTACGATTATACAATTTCAAGCTATATGATTTCCCCCTCGACGACAATCGAGGGGGAAGTATAGAAAATCAAAGAATATAAAAATAAGGATTTTTAATTAAACGATACCGTGCGCCATCATTGCTTCTGCAATTTTTTCAAAGCCAGCGATATTTGCGCCCATTACGTAGTTGCCTTCAAATCCATAGCGCTTTGCGGCGGAAGAAACGTTTTTATAAATGTTGACCATAATCGTTTTCAATTTTTCGTCAACTTCTTCTGCAGACCAATAAAGTCTACCGGAAGATTGTGACATTTCAAGCGCGGAAGTGGCTACACCGCCAGCGTTTGCAGCTTTAGCCGGTAAGAATACGACGTTTGCCGATTGGAATGCGGAAATTGCTTCCAGAGTGGAAGGCATATTTGCGCCTTCGCCAACGTATTTAACGCCGTTTTCAATAAGCGCTTTTGCGCTTTCTTCATCGATTTCGTTTTGCGTTGCGCAGGGTAGCGCTACTTCGCAAGGAATGGTCCAAATTCCCTTACAGCCTTCCGTATATGTAGAACCTTTTACACGATTTGCGTATTCTTTAATACGCGCGCGTTCTACTTCTTTGATTTGTTTTACTACGTCGAGTTGTATGCCGTTGGGGTCGTAAATATAACCGTTGGAGTCGTACATGGCTACTACCTTTGCGCCGAGCTGTTGCGCTTTTTCGCACGCGTAGATTGCAACGTTACCGCTACCTGAAACAATGGTGATTTTGTCTTTAAACGACTCTCCGCGTTCTTTCATTGCTTCAGCGGTCATATAAATTAAACCGTAACCAGTAGCTTCTTTTCTCATAAGTGAACCGCCGTAGGAAAGTCCGCGTCCCGTCAATACGCCGACGTGTTCGTCACGAATACGTTTGTATTGCCCAAAAAGATATCCGACTTCTCTTGCGCCTACGCCGATATCCCCTGCAGGTACGTCGGTGTCTGCGCCGATATGACGGTAAAGCTCTAACATAAAGCTTTGACAAAACGCCATAATCTCTCTGTCTGATTTACCTTTAGGGTCGAAGTCTGAACCGCCTTTACCTCCGCCGATAGGCAAGCCGGTTAAGCTGTTTTTTAGAATTTGCTCCAAACCTAAAAATTTAATAACGGAAAGATTTACGGAAGGGTGGAAGCGAAGTCCGCCTTTATAAGGGCCGATAGCGCTATTGAATTGTACGCGATAACCTTTATTAATGTGTACTACTCCGTTATCATCTACCCAAGGCACGCGGAATAAGATTGTACGTTCGGGTTCGGTAAAACGTTCCAAAAGCGCAGATTTTTCATATTCGGGGTGCGCGTTGATAACCGGTTCAAGAGTTAAAAGAATTTCGGTTGCAGCTTGATGAAATTCTTTTTCGTTAGGATTTCTTCTTTTGAGGTCGTCGAGAACTCTTTCTACATAGGTCATAAGCCTTCTCCTAAAAATTATTTTTTCGATGAAAATAGTTTGTTTAATCGATAAAATCAATCTTTCTATATGATAACATTTTTAAAAATAATTTGCAAGGAATTTTTATTGAAAAATTAAAAAAAGTTATAAAAATAATTGCTTTTTTTAGTAAAAAGGAGTATAATAGTAAGGAAAAATTATATTAATATAAACACTGCTTATACCAATAAATATTTGCTTCCGTAGTTAAATGGATATAACAGTCCCCTCCTAAGGGCTGAGTAGAGTCGGCTTTTTATTGTTAAAATGCTCAAAAAGTAGCAAAAATAGGGGTTAAAACCCCAAAAAAGTGCAATTTTTGGTAGTTCGTATTAATACGCTGGAATTGATTTGGAATTATTGATTTCAAAACGGCTAAATTTTAAGCCCTAAAAAACACCTAAATTTTTGCTCGAAAATTTTCAATTTGGAATTATTTTTGGAATTAAATAAGGGCAAAGTAGAGTCAAAATTTAATATAAATGTACCCTTAGTTAAATGGATATAACGGAATCCTCCTAAGATTCTATTGGCAGTTCGATTCTGCCAGGGTATACCAAAGAACGCCACGAATCAATCGTGGCGTTCTTAGCATATTAATTATTGGCTTTGTTTGTTATTTATACGAATAATTTGAGAGTTGTTGGATTTAAGTTTTATTATTTGATTTTCTTCGATATTAAAATTCCTAGCAAAGATATATATCATTTTCTTTTCTTGTGTTTTTACTGAAATACAATGGCATTCATATATTCGGTACCGCAAAATGTTTAGTGTTGGATTAATGTGATAAAGATTTTCGCGGATATATATAAAACACAAAAGAATATGTATTAAAAATATAAAAATTATATCGAATAATATATTAGTATAGGGTATAGCGAAAGCAGTTAAAACCAATAAGGAAAAATGAGTAAAATACTGTTCGCCTGTGTGATTTTTGTAATTAAGAATTTTATATTCGATGCCCAAAGACCTTTTACTAAATTTTGATGTTCTAATAGCAATAAATATTGAAGCGATAACACCTAAAAGGAACAATTTTAAGTTTCCCCATTTGCCGTAAACTTGTTTTTTATACGGATGAGTGCGTTGATATTCAATTACTTCTTCAACTGTTAAGCCTTTCATAAAACTTTCTTACCTCCAAGCGTTTCTCGTATTAACACGATTATCATATCCGAGAAAGAAAGTCAAGCTCTTTTACGTAAAAATTTGAAAATATTTTAAAAGAATTTTTTACTGCTACCAAAAAGGGTAGAGAAGTCGTTATAATTAATGAAGCGAAAATCGGGCTTCCCGATTGTTCTTAGGAAGAGGACAGAATTGGCAAAAATCGGGCGATTTTGGCAATTCTCTTTACCTGCTTTCTAAAACTACGAAATTGCCATTTGGTGCATTTCCTTATCCTGCTCTATAAAATATGGTATTTTGGTGCAGTGGACAAACCTTTTGCTTGTAAGTTCTTTACGTTGTTATTCCGTTTGCTTGTCTAAATTTTTCTACGATTCGGTACGTTGATTGAGTCTTTACGTCGCTATTATTTAGAATAAACTCTCTTAATTTGTTAAGGTCAACGCCTTGTAAAATTGGATTGTTTTCGTTTAAGTTTCCGTAAAGATTAAACTCGTTTTTAAGTTTTTCAATCGTTATAGGTTCGCTTTCGGTAGGAGAGACGTCAACGGTTTTCTTGGTTTTACCGCCTTTGCTTCCAGCTGTTTTTCGAATCTTTGAAAGTTCTAACTTGCGCTTTGCTATGTTGAAATACGCATCGATAGGTGGTTTAAGTTTAGGCTTATCTTCTCCTAAAAACATAAACGCACATATTGCTTTTATGTAAGCTGCGCACTCGCTATCCGTCATTAAATCTAAAGCAAGGTAGAAGTTTTCTTGAAAGTAAAAATACTTTCTATCACGCATTAATGCACGTGGTACGGTTTCGTTTACTTCAAATTCTTTGTCGGCAGTAAGTAGTTCTTCAATGCAACTCCAAGCGTATTTTTCATCAGCCTCGGCAAGTTGTTCTAACGGTTCATCGGTATAAATAAACTTGCAAATTCGCTTAATCATACGTCCGGCTTTTTCGTCTGATAGGGTATTTAGAGCGTCTAAATACTCATCATAAAAGATAAATGTTTTTAATTTGTTCAATGTTTTCCTCCTAAATTTTATTTTTGTAGAATGTTTATAGGCGTATCTGCGTTGCCTTTTTAGTTAGCACATAGGCATCACCTCCTTAAAATTATTTATTTAACCCTTTCACTAAAAGGGGCTATTTTTAAGCAAAAGTTTAGGCTAAAACTGAAAATTTATTTTCTAATTATCAAGCTGTTAAAACGCCGAAAATATTCCGTCGCAAATTTATCCCCTCAATAGGTAGGCAGCGAAAACGCTAAAAACTTAACCTTTTTTAAAAAGTTTTTTCCTTTCACTATAGCCTCTAGAAAATTTGAGCCTAAAATTCCTGAAGCAACGCATGGGGAAGGTCGTAAGCCTTATATGACGGTAAGACAAACCATATCAAAGTATCCTGTGATTAGCGCAGGAGAAGAAAATAAGCTTATTCCTAATCATAGGTGTGCGAATTTAAAGCCCATCCTTTTAGAAAGACTTAGTTATACACCACATGATGGTGGGAGCCGTACTGATTGGCCAGACAGGCTGGTTCTTGCTTGCCATAAAACCTTTAAGGGACATACTGACGTTTATGGTAGAATGAAATGGGACGAACCATCTCCAACGTTAACCGTTAAATGTTTTAGTCTTTCAAACGGCAGATTTGGTCATCCAGAACAAGATAGGGCTATATCTTTGAGAGAGGCGGCAGCGTTACAAACTTTTGCTGACGATTATGTTTTTTACGGTAGCGTCCAAGAAATTGGCAAGCAGATTGGTAATGCCGTACCAGTATTATTGGCTAAAGTTCTTGGTAAATATATTTTAGCTAATCATAATTAATTTCTGTTTCGGCAAGTTGTTAAGGCAGTAGCCCGTAACACGATTTGCGAAGGGAGTGAAAAATAACTAAAAATCGGGTTTTGCAATTCCAGATTAATTCCAAAAAGTGGGGGATGACTACATTTGAGATTCTATTTGGTGCGATTCTCAACGGGAGTGGCGAAATTTTGGGATTCAATTTTTCCGATTTGGAATAGAAATTGAATTATTTTCATCAGAAAAGTTAGAAAACGATAGAAATTTTTCGTAACGATACGAATTTTTCGAAACAATTTATTTGACAAAACGAATTTTATGTTTGACTTTTAATATAAAAGATTTAATTTCTAAGCACATTTCAAACTCCTAAGGGCTAGTTGTGGGTTCGATTCCCGCTGGGAGTACCAAAAAAACCACATTTTTTGTGGTTTTTTACTATTTTTATGGCAAAAATCGGTCGTTTTTGGAATAATTTTGAACTATTCCACTATATCCACCCACTAATATTAATTTAGAGTGTATTAAATCAACTTTGGTTAAGCCTTTACTTGATAAGAAAGCATCAATCTTTTCGGCATCTCTACGAGGGATGCTCGTCCCCCAAACTTTATTCAATTACCTCCAAGTTTTTTAATCTAATTCTTTGTACCAGATGTAGTAATTCATTTCGATTTCACGTTTTTCAAAACCGGTACTTTGACCTGCTGAGTTTTTGGTTTCAAACTCTATTTCTTTTACTTCGTAGTAAGCACCTTTGTATTCGTTGCTTGTGTTGATTACCTTGTGGCAATTTTGAACACAATCTTCAAACACTCTTATATAAGGCTTTTGATTTTTGCCTTTCGGCGGGAAATAGTAGCACCGTTCGGGTTATGTATTTACATTTTTGGTTCTAATTGGCAAAGTCAACAAGAGAAGAAAATTAGTGCGTTGGAATAAATAAAAAGAGCCAAGCAATTTTCATTACTTGACTCAGATTATCTATTTGGCTATAATATATTTAAGTGCTAATTTTAGGAACGCAATTGTGAGAAAGGAAAGCCGATCATAGTATCTCATAATGCCGTTCGGTATGATTTTTTGTTTTCCAATAATGATTTTAAAATAGTAGGCTATGAATATCTATACGACGAGGCTATAAAAGTCGGTAGCGATCACTCTGCTATTGTCGCCGAATTTGTAATTTGATATACAAGAAGTTCATAAATATCTAAAAATCTTTTGCATAAATTGTAATAAGCGAAACATACTATCGTCAGGAGGGAAAGTTATGAGATTAGCTAATATTATTGCTTATATTTTAGTTATTGTCGGCGCTGTAAACTGGGGCTTGTTTGGTCTTTTTGACTTTAACCTTGTTTCGATGGTATTCAACGGCGCGAGAGCAACGGGTTCGATTATCACTTACTCGATTATCGCTCTTTCCGCGCTTTGGCTTATCATCTCGCCGTTCATGACGGGTGGCGCTATCCGCTTTACTGACCGCGAGGCGTAATTGCAAAACAACGGAAAAATCCGACTTTCTCGTTTGTAACGAAAAAGCCGGATTTTTTCATTGATTTAATTTTTATTTTGGTGGATTTTTTTATACTGCAACGGGGTATAACCCGTTGTTTTTTTGAACGTTTTAGAAAAATAATTAGGCGAGTCAAAAGCAAATTCTTCGGAGATTTGCGTGACAGTCATATCTGTTTTTCGTAACAGTTTCTTGGCACGGTCTATTTTTAAATTGGTAAAATACGCCATAATCGTTTTACCGGTCGTTGCTTTAAATTGTCGAAATAAATAAGAACGGTTATAATTTAATTTTTCGCATAAATCCTTGATACTCAAATTCCCTTTAACGTTTTCGTTTAAAATTTCAATAATCCGTTTCGTGATTTGTCCGTCAAAATCTTCTTTAAATAAAAAAGTTTCGTTAGAGTTTTCTTTTTCAGTTTCGTTGCGCATTAAATTAATTAATAAAATTTCTAATAAATTTTTAATCAATTGTTGTCCGCCAAGCGTAGGGCGTTCGCGAAGTTCCATCCTTTTTAAATCAGGATTCGAATAGGGTAAATCGAACGTCTTTTTGCTTTCTTCTATAATCATATATACAAACTTGCGCAAATCCTTATCAAGGTTGAGCTTTTTTTCTTCAAAGAACCTTATTGCTTCGCTTTTACAGACAAACGAAATAATAAACACGTTCGGTGCTTTCTTTTCATTCGCTGATAAAGTATGAAATTCGTTAGGTTTATGGAATAATAATTCCCCTTCGTTTAAAATTATTTCTTTACCGTTTGCCGTACACACGATAGACTCTTTGTCTGCGTAAACAAGTTCCCAAAAGTCGTGGCTTTCACCTTTACTTGCAAAATTTTTGTCAAATTCAAAATAATGAATAGTAACTATTTTGCTAACCAAAAGTAAATTTTCAATTTTGTGTTTGTAATAGTTTTGTTTCATAATAGTATTATAGTCTATTTCAATAAAAATGTCAATTAATCTCGGGTAAAATTATAGTGTATTTTTTTACTCTTTTTGTATATTATGAGCTATTGAAACGTTTCGAAAAATATGGTATCATATAAACGAAAAAAATAAGTGGATAGTTAGTCACAATAAAAAGGAGAGAGTTTATGAGAGTATTAGCTATTGGTGCGCATCCTGATGACATCGAAATCGCTTGTAGCGGTACGTTGGCAAAATGCGTTAAGCGTGGAGATACTGTTATTGTTTGCCACGTTTCCAGCGGTAATTTGGGGCACGTCGTAATTCCGCCCGACGAACTTCGCGTTATTCGTGCAAACGAAGCAAAAAAGGCGGGGGCAATGGCTGGGATTGAAGTTATTTGCGCCGGCTTTGACGATTTAGAGATTTATGATAACAATAAAGAAGCGAGAGACAAGCTCGTGGATATTATCAAATATGCAAATCCCGACTTTATTATTACGCATAACCCCGACGACTATATGCCCGACCATACGGCTGTGGCTCGGTTGGTATTTGACGCAAGCTTTACGGCTACTTTACCTAATTATAAAAGTAAATATAAAGAACCTGCAAAATTGGTGCCCATCTATTATATGGACACTCTTGCAGGCGTGAATTTTAACCCCACTGAATTTGTTGATATTTCCGAAGAAATAGATTTGAAAATCAATATGCTTGAATGTCATGAAAGCCAACTCGTTTGGATGCGTGAACACGACGGCATCGACTTCGCGGATATGGTAAAGACCTGCTCTCGCTATCGCGGTTATCAATGTGGGGCGGATTATGCGGAAGGTTTTAGACAATGTCAGGTGTATTTAAAGGGTACGACAAAAAGATTATTACCGTAAAACGGAGAATCCGCTACGCTATACTTCGTCGAGCGTTCGTTTTACTTAGTCGCGTACGATTCAGTACGCTCCTTGCATAAAACTTGCGCTTTCCTTGTCTAACTTGCGTCTTGCTCCGTTTTATCGCTCGCAAGAAGTTGGTCGAAAAATGAAAGCTGATATACTTCGTCAAACGTTCGTTTTACTTAGTATAATGTGGAAGTCCAAATAAAAAAATAAATAAAAATTAGCCGAAAGGCAAAGGAGAAAAATAAAATGAATTTCAATTCAACGGTTAAAGGTAGTATGCTTGAAGGATTTTATCCTGCAGGCTGGGATTTTGATAAAATCGACGCGTGCATTGACGCGCCTGAAAATATAACGGAAAGACAAGCGTTTTGGAACGATAAGTTTACGCCCGTACAATGTGATAGTTTGGGCGAGTTTGAAACGTATATGGGACACGAAATCGCTATGCAAATCCGTTTGGCGAAAGAACGCAAAGAAAAAATCGCGTTTATTCTTCCCGTAGGTCCTATGGGTATGTATAAGTGGGTCGTATATTTCTTGAAAGAATGGAAGGTTTCCTGTGAGCACGTGTACACGTTCAATATGGACGAATGGGCGGATAGCGAAGGGAATACGCTCGCATCCGATAACCCCGGTGCTTTCCAATACGCTATGGAACAAGCGCTCTTTAATCCTTTGGGTGAATTGACCGTACCTAAGGCACAAAGAAACTTCGCTACGAAGACGAACCTTCCTACGTATCCTGAAAAGATTGCTGCGCTCAAAGCAGAAGGAGCAAAACTCGTACTCGTTTACGGTATCGGTAGAATGTGCCATATCGCGTTCTGGGAACCGCATTTTGCGGCGGACTACGCAACGGCGGAAGAATGGGAAAAAGCGCCTTATAGAATTGCAGCGAAAATTCACCCCCTTACCGTTGAACAAAACGCTTTAACGAGCTTTAAATCGAGAACGACGCTCGTACCTTGTCGTGCGAATACTATCGGGCCTGGCATCATTTTACAAGCGGATTACGCGATTGGTGGCGCAGACGGTACGCTTGGGCGCGGTATGCAATGGCAAGGAATGTCGCTTTGGATGACGCTTCGTCACGGCAAAACGCCTTGGATTACTTCGTCGTATATTCCTACTATTGCAGGTAGATTGTTCTTCTTGAAAGACCTTGCCGGTCCGCTCGTAGCGGAATGTAATTAATCGTTATGAAAGACGGAATAGCGATTGCAGGGAGTATTCTCGTAGATAAAATTAATGAAATTTCCGCATACCCGAACGTAGGGGAATTGACGAAAATTCGTTCCGTTAAAAAAGCCGTAGGCGGTTGCGTGCCCAACGTTGCGATTGATTTGAAGAAAATGGCGAAAGACTTAACGGTGAAAGCCGTTGGAAAAATCGGCGTGGACGAAGAAGGCGAGTTTGTTAAGAAAGCTTTAGCAAAAGACGGCGTGGACGTTAGTGGTATCGTCTTAGGGGCGGAAAAGACGAGCTTCACCGAAGTAATGAGCGTTACGGGCGGTCAACGTACCTTTTTTACCTATGCAGGCGCGAGCGCAGACTTTGGGTTAGCTGACGTGGATTTTACTGCGTTGAACGTGAAAATGCTTCATTTGGGCTACTTTTTGTTGCTCGATAAGGTAGATAACGGCGACGGCGAAAAAATGCTTAAAAAAGCCAAAGAATTGGGCGTGAAAACGTCTATTGATTTGGTGAGCGAAAATTCGGATAGATATTCTATCGTATTGCCGTGTTTAAAATATACGGACAACTTGATTATCAACGAAACGGAAGCAGGTCAACTCGTCGGGGTTGAGCCTACGCGCGAGAATTTGCGGTTGATTGCCGAAAAATTGAAAGCTTACGGCGTAACGGAAAGGGTTATTATTCATACGCCCGATTTAGGTATATGTCTTTCTGAAAACGGATTTACTTGCGTACCGTCCTATTCTTTGCCGAATGGCTTTATTAAAGGAACGACGGGCGCGGGCGACGCTTTTTGCGCCGGCGCACTTTTAGGGATTTATAAGGGTTGGTCGGATAAAGAAATACTTGAATTTAGCTCGGCGACGGCGGTAATGGCGCTCTCTGAAGCGGACGCGGTAAGCGGTATGCGATCGGAAGAAGAAATTAGAGAATTTTGTAAAAACTTTAGGAGAAAGGAAATATGCTTGTAAATTTGAAGGAAATATTAGAGATTGGAAAAGAAAGAAATATCGCAATCGGTATGTTCAACGCGACGGGGTTTGATAGCTTGCAGGCAGTCGTAGCGGCGGCGGAAGAGCTCAATCAACCGGTTATTATCGCGCACGCAGAAGTGCATAACGTGTATAACGATATTTCGCTCGTCGGACCTGCAATGGTTGCGATGGCTAAAAAAGCGAAAGTGCCTGTTTGCGTACACCTTGACCACGGTACGAGCATGGAAATGATTTATCGCGCGCTCCGTATCGGCTTTACGTCCGTTATGATCGACGCGTCGGCGTTACCGTACGAAGAAAATCTTGCGCTTACCAAACAAGTCGTTGAAATGGCGCACGCAATGGGCGTTAGCGTTGAAGCGGAACTTGGGCGTTTGGTTACGGGTGAGGCTGGTAGCGGAGAAGAAATGAAAAACGTAAAAGCGGAAGATTTCTATACCGATCCGAAAGAAGCGAAAGTATTCTGCGAAGAAACGGGCGTTGACGCACTTGCAATCGCATTCGGTACGGCGCACGGATTTTATACCGCAGAACCCAAACTTGATTTTGACGTAGTAAAAAACGTAGCGGAAGCGACGGGCTTGCCCTTAGTTATGCACGGCGGTAGTGGTGTAAGTGAAGAAGGGTTCAAAAAATCTATCGCGAACGGTATTAGAAAGATTAACTATTATTCATATATGTCAAAAGCTGGCTACAATGCGGCGAAAGCGGTCATTGAAAGTGGTAAAACTAGTTACTTGCACGACGTAGAATACGCAGCCATGCAAGCAATGAAAGAAGACGTTAAAAAGGCGATTAAAGTCTTCTCTAATTTATAATTAGCATTTACGAAATAAAAAAGGTTGTGAATGAAAATTCACAACCTTTTTTCTATGAGTTCTAATTTTTAACCGATAATTAAGTTAACTAAGCGACCTTTAACAACGATACACTTTTTAACCGTTTTGCCTTCAAGTAACGTTTTTACTTCGTCAAGTGCGGATACTTTTTCTTGAATTTCTTCGTTGGTAAGTCCTTCCGCAATCATAACTTTCGCCTTGATTTTACTGTTGACTTGAACCGCGTATTCGACCTCGTCTTTAACGAGTGCTTTCTCGTCAACGAGAGGGTAGGTTTCTAAGAATACGGAATCGTCGTTGCTCGTGATTTCCCAAAGCTCTTCGCTAAAATGCGGCGCAAACGGAGCAAGCATACGGATAAGGTCCAAAATACAATCTTTGTAGAATTTCACGTTCTTTACGCCGTCCGCTTCGTATTTTTGGAGCGCGTTGACGTATTCCATAATACGAGCAAGGGAAGTGTTGAACGAGAAATCTTCCATATCGCGCGTAATACACTTGATAGCGTAATTTTTTGCGTAATTAAGTTCTTTTTCGGCGGAAGTCATTTCCGTATTCGGAGTGTTTTCAAGTTCGTTAGATTTAAGAACCAATCTTTCAACTCTTTCGGTAAAACGGGAAATGGACTTAATACCGTCGTCGTTCCAAGGACCGCCTTCGGTATAGCTGAACCCAAACATCAAATACAAGCGGAAAATATCCGAACCATATTCGTCCACGTACTTATCGGGCGAAACTACGTTGCCTTTAGATTTAGACATACGATTGCCGTCAGGCCCTAAAATGATACCTTGGTGAACTAAGCGTTTGAACGGTTCGTCAAAGCTCAAATACCCCATATCGCGGAGAGCTTTGGTGATAAATCTTGCGTAAAGAAGGTGCATACACGCGTGTTCTGAACCGCCGACGTACACGTCAACGGGCGCCATCTTGTTCGCTACTTCTTTCGTGAACGGTTGCTTATCGTTCTTGGATTCGGGATATCTTAAATAATACCAGCTCGAACAAACGAACGTATCGAGCGTATCGGGGTCGCGTTGCGCCTTACCGCCACAGGACGGGCAGGTACAGTTCATATATTTTTCGTGCCCTGCAAGCGGAGAGCGACCGTTAGGTCTAAACTCTACGTCGTAGGGAAGTTTTACGGGTAAATTCTTTTCGGGAACGGGTACGACGCCACATTTTTCACAATGTACCATCGGGATAGGCGCGCCCCAATAACGTTGACGGGAAACCGACCAGTCGCGCAAACGGTAGTTAATCTTTTTGCAACCTTTACCCGTCTTGGTAAGGTGTACGGCAATCGCTTCACGCGCTTCGTCGCCCGAGAGCCCGTCAAATTCTCCGCTGTTGACCAAAATACCGTCTTCGCAGAAAGGAAGGACGGTTTCTCCGCCTACCTTTTGAATAACTTGCGTAATCGGAAGGTTGTATTTTTTAGCGAACGCGTAATCTCTTTCGTCGTGCGCCGCAACCGCCATAACCGCGCCCGTACCGTAAGAATAGAGTACGTAGTCTGCAAGATATACGGGGATTTGTTTGCCCGTTAAAGGGTGAGTAGCGTAAGCGCCGGTAAATACGCCCGTCTTTTCGCGCGCCGTGGAAAGCCTGTCAATGTCGTTCGCTTCCGACGCGTATTGAACGTAAGCGTCGATTTCTTCTTGCTTTTCGGGATGCGCTTCGCGAAGTTTTTTAACCAACGGATGTTCGGGCGCAAGAACCACGTAATTAACGCCGAATACGGTATCGGGACGGGTGGTGAAAACGGTAATAATATCGCCCGTTTCACATTCGAAGTTTATTTCGCAACCCGTCGATTTACCAATCCAATTCTTTTGCATCAGTTTGGTTTTTTCAGGCCAATCGATGGTATCGAGCCCTTCGAGCAATTCTTCGGCGTAATCGGTAATTTTAAAGAACCATTGCGTCATATCTTTACGAAGCACCGTTTCTCCGCAACGTTCGCATTTGCCGTCGATAACTTGTTCGTTTGCAAGAACCGTTTCGCAATCGGGGCACCAATTTACGAGCGCTTCCTTACGGTAAGCAAGCCCTTTTTTATAAAGTTGAATAAAGAGCCATTGCGTCCATTTATAATAATTTTCTTCGCAAGTTTTAATTTCCGCCGTCCAATCGAACATTGCGCCCATATTACGAAGTTGGCGTTCCATCGTTTCGATGTTCTTAACGGTGGAATCTTGGGGGTGAATCCCCGTCTTTATCGCGTAGTTTTCCGCAGGCAAACCGAACGCGTCGAACCCCATCGGTTGGAAAAGCTCGTAACCTTGCATTTTCTTGAACCGAGCGTAGGAGTCGGTAGGGCCGTAATTATACCAATGCCCAACGTGTAAATTAGCGCCCGAAGGATAGGAGAACATTTCCAAAACGTACCATTTTTTGTCTACGTTCTTTTTATTAAAGACGTTGATTTTGGATTTTTCCCATTTCGCTTGCCATTTGCTTTCAACAGATTTCATATCCATCGTAAAATAACCTCCAAAGTCCGCCGTTTTTAACGCGAACTCTAATTAAACTGAAATTCCCAATCAAGTAAATAATTTCGATTTAATTTACATTATAAACCATTTTTTTCGTTAAGTCAAGCGAGAAAAGCGTAAAAGCTATGGAAAATAACGAAAAAGGGATAAATAATTTTCTTTTTACGGCATACAATAATCGTGTGGAAACAATCACTTTAGCGCAAAGAACGCAAAACGGTCGCAAAGACCTTTATATTCCTTACATCTACAAAAAGCTCAAAGAAAAATACGCTTTTAGCGAATCGGATTGTAAAATGGAAAGCTCGGGCGAAGAATCATGGCTTACTTTTTGCGATAAAGACGGTTACTCGTCGCATATAAAACGCTTTACCGACGAGCATATTGCCGACGTTTTGGCGATTGGCTATAAATACGATTTTTTTCGTCAAAAGTTGTCTTTACCGTTGCTTGACGATGATGAGAGATTTTTATTGTACGTATCACTCGTGGCGGCGGATTACGCAGAGGATAAAAAATACGTATTACGCCGATTATCCGACGTTCAAAGCTGTTCTTTAGACGGCGTGTTTAATTTCCGCTTAGTTGAGTTAAAGTCGCGTTGGAAAGAGGTGACGGAATATATTCCAACTGATTTTGGGAAATACTCTTTGGAAAGTTTTTTGGACTACGTAATTGCGGACGGGGAAGGTAGGGGGTATTTAAAAAACGGGAAGGCGTACGACGAAAACTACCGTTTATTAGACAAAAGCGAACTTCTTGGAAAATCTTCACAAGTCGCGGAATTATTGCTTGGCGGAGTGGGGCAAGTATATTGTTTTGGCGAAACGGACGAAACGACGAAGGCATTTTTAAAAAAATATTATAAAGAAAAAGCGGTCTTTTGCTGAAAATTGAAAAAAGACGCGAAAAACGATTGACATTCCTAAAAGAAAGATTTAAAATAGATTACGTAAAGACAAGTAACTTCGTTTTTAGGATTCACAGAGAGCTTGCCCTTTGGCTGAAAGGCAGGTAATTCAAGACGCAAGCGAAACCGCTTTATCCACGAAAAGTGGCGACAACGAAATAGAAAAGCGGTCCGTAAATTTACGGGCAATTAAGGTGGAACCGCGCGAATAGCGTCCTTAAACTTTTTGTACGTACAAAGAGTTTAAGGATTTTTTTATATATTTCATTTCAATTAAAAACGGAAAAAATCACGTTAAACAACGGAGGAAAATATTATGAATATTTTATTGAAGAACGGCGACGGCTTACAGTTGCAAGAAAACGCAACTTGTATGCAGGCTGCTTTGGCGATTAGCGAAGGGCTTGCAAGAAACGCGGTTTGCGCGAAAGTAAACGGCGAACTCGTCGATACGTCGTATAGCTTAAAAGACGGCGATTCGCTTGAAATCGTTACGTTAAAAGACAAGGAAGGCTTACAAGTCTACCGTCATACCTGCGCGCACGTCTTAGCGCAAGCGTTGAAAACGGTTTATCCTACCTGCAAACTTTCTATCGGCCCCGTTATTGAAAACGGGTTCTATTACGACGTGGATTTCGTAACCCCGATTACGCAAGCAGACCTTGCGAAAATCGAAGTCGAAATGCAAAAAATCATCAAATCCAACTTACCTATCGAACGTTTCGTTTTGCCTAGACAAGAAGCGTTGGCGTTAATGGAAAGTTATAGCGAAACTTACAAGGTAGAGTTGATTGAAGATTTGCCCTTAGACGCGGAAATTTCTTTCTACAAGCAAGGCAATTTTACCGACCTTTGTCGCGGACCTCACCTTCCTTCGACGGGAAAAATTAAGGCGTTTAAATTGACGGGCATTGCAGGCGCGTATTGGCGTGGCGACGAGAAAAACAAGATGCTTACGCGTATTTACGGTACGGCGTTTGCAAAAAAGGACGAGATGGAAGCGTATTTCACGATGCTCGAAGAAGCCAAGAAACGCGACCATACGAAATTGGGTAAAGAACTCAAACTTTTCGCGATGATGAACGAAGGAAAGGGGATGCCTTTCTTCTTACCGCGCGGTATGGTTTTGAAGAACGAACTCGTTGATTATTGGCGTCAAATTCACCGTCGCGACGGATACGTAGAAACGCAAACACCCATTATGCTTAACCGTACTTTGTGGGAAACGTCGGGGCATTGGTTCCATTATAAAGACAATATGTACACGACGAAAGTGGACGACGAAGATTTCGCTATCAAACCGATGAACTGTCCGGGCGGTATTCTCGTTTACAAGAACGAACCGCATAGCTATAAAGATTTGCCTATCCGCATGGGCGAACTTGGTTTGGTGCATCGTCACGAAAAATCCGGTCAACTCCACGGGCTTTTCCGCGTTCGTTGTTTCACGCAAGACGACGCGCATATCTTTATGACGAAGTCGCAAATTAAAGACGAAATCAAAGGTATCGTAAGACTTATTAACGAAGTCTATACGTTGTTTGGGTTTAAGTATCACGTCGAACTTTCTACTCGTCCCGAAAACAGTATGGGTAGCGACGAAGATTGGGAAATCGCAACCGAATCTTTGCGTAGCGCGCTTGACGATATGGGGCTTGAATACGTAGTAAACGAAGGGGACGGCGCGTTCTACGGACCGAAAATCGATTTCCATTTGGAAGATTCTATCGGTCGAACTTGGCAGTGCGGTACGATTCAGCTCGATTTCCAACTTCCTCAACGTTTTGAGCTTGAATACGTGGGCGAAGACGGCGCGAAACACACGCCGATTATGGTACACCGCGTAGCGTTCGGTTCGATTGAACGCTTTATCGGTATCTTAATCGAGCATTTTGCAGGGAAATTCCCCGTATGGCTTTCGCCCGTGCAAGTTAAAATTTTGCCGATTACCGAACGTCAAACGGAATACGTAAACGAGCTTTGCAAGAAGATGAAAGAACTCGGTATTCGTGTGGAAGCAGACCTTCGCAACGAAAAAATCGGTTATAAGATTCGTGAAGCGCAAATGGAAAAAGTACCGTATATGCTCGTCGTAGGCGAAAAGGAAGCGGAAGCAGGGCAAGTAGCCGTTCGCCGTCGTGATAAGGGCGATACGGGCGCGGTTTTAGCGGACGAATTTATCTCGACCGTTTTAAGCGATATTGCAAACAAAACGGCGTTCTAAGCGAAAAACGGGCAAAAAATAAAAATTGTTAAAAAATTGAAAAAGCGCGAAAAAACGCTTGACAGTAGGGAAACTTTATGCTATTATAGATAAGCTAAAGCAGGAGTGACCCTTCTCGCCGTACGGTAATATCGGTACGGCTCGATAAATTCCAAAGCCTAAAATAGGTTATAAAGGGAAGTATCACGGGTTGCTTATGCGAGCAACCCGTTAAATTTTTTAGAGAGGTACACGACCATTAAAGACCAACATCAAGTCAACGGCGAAATCCGTGACAAGGAAATAAGAGTAATATCCGAAACGGGCGAAATGCTCGGAGTAATGAGCGCGAGCGCGGCGTTACGCATTGCGGAAGAAGCGGATTTAGATTTGGTAAAGATTTCCCCTAACGCAGTTCCCCCCGTATGCAAAATTATGAACTATGGTAAGTTCAAGTTTGAGCAAGCGAAACGCGAAAAGGAAAATCGTAAGAATCAAAAGATTATCGAAGTAAAAGAAATTTATCTTTCGATGACTATTGATATTGGGGATTTGAACGTAAAAGCGAAAAAGACGATGGAAATTCTCGCAGGCGGAGATAAGGTTAAGGTGTCGATTAGAATGCGCGGACGTCAAATGGCGCACGCTTCGATGGGCGTGGACGTAATGCGTCGTTTCTTCGATATGCTTGGCGGGAAAGCGGTTATGGACAAAGAACCTAAAACGGAAGGGCGCAATATTACGATGATTTTATCGCCCGCAAAACAATAACGTTCGAAAGGGCTAGTTTTTGGACAAGCCTTTCAAAATAAATACAAAAATAATATTCGGAGGATAAATATATGCCTAAACAAAAAACTCATAGCAGTACGAAAAAGCGTTTTTGGCTTACCGGTTCGGGTAAAGTAAACAGAGCCCACGGCGGTAAGAACCACAATGCAGACAGCAAGAACAGTAAGAGAAGAAGACGTTTGCGCCAATGCGCTCTTGTTTCTTCGACGCAGGAAGATACCGTAAAAAGTATGATGCCCTACAAGAAATAAGAAGGAGGAATAAGGAATTATGCGTATTAAGAGAGCAGTTAACGCGGTTAAAAAGCGTAGAAAAATTTTAAAACTTGCAAAAGGTTACTTTGGCAACAAAAGTAAATCTTATAGAATCGCTCGCGAAGCGGTTATGAAGTCCTTGAACTATGCGTTCATTGGTAGAAGACAAAAGAAAAGAGATTTCAGAAAGCTCTGGATTGCTCGTATCAACGCCGCTGCAAGACAAAACGGTATTTCTTACAGCAAATTGATGCACGGTCTTAACCTTGCTGGTATCAATCTTAACAGAAAGGTGCTTGCTGATTTAGCAGTAAACGACGCTCCTGCATTCACGGCGCTCGTAGAAAAAGCAAAAGCAGCTCTTTAATTGGAATCAAAAGCCTTTTTCGCTAAAAAGGCTTTTTCCTTTATTTTAGCGATTATACGTCGCTAAAGGACGGTAATGATGATTTTAACGTCGAAAAACAATCCGCTAATTAAAGAAACGGCGGGTTTAAAAGAAAAAAAGAACCGACGGGAGCTCGGCGCGTTTTTAGTAGAAGGCGTCAAAATGGCAAGGGAATGTTTAAAAAGCGGTCTTGAAATCGAAAAGATTTTCGTTGCGGAAAATTTTAACGGCGAAAATTTTGACGAGAGTAAAACGGTCGTCGTTTCCCAAGACGTATTGCGGTATTTATCGGACGAAAAAACACCCCAAGGCGTGGTTTGTCGGGTAAAAATTCCTGTTGAAAAATTGGAAAAACCGCAAGGGAGATGTCTTTTGCTTGACGGAATCGCGGACCCTGGAAATATGGGCGCGATTATCCGAACGGCAAACGCCGCAGGGTATAAGGAAGTGTATTTGACGAAAGAATGTACCGACCCCTATTCCCCTAAAAGCGTCCGCGCGAGTATGAGCGGAATTTTCTTCACGAAAATTTATATGGCGACCCGTGAAGAAATTTTATCCGTTTTTGACGGTGTAGAAATTTTTGTGGCGGATATGAACGGAGAAAACGTATTCAATTTCGTTCCGCCTGAAAAATTTGCGCTCGTAATCGGAAACGAAGCGAACGGAATTTCCGAGCAAGTATTTAAGTTAGCGACGCGTACTTTAAAAATTCCGATGCAATCCACGCAAGAAAGTTTAAACGCGTCGGTTGCGGCAGGAATTTCTATGTACCTGCTCGCTAAAGACGAATTTATAAATGAATAAGAAAAAGGAGAAAAGTAATGTCAGGACATAGCAAATGGCATAACATACAAGCAAAAAAGGGTAAAGCCGACGCAGCGAAAGGTAAAATTTTCACGAAAATCGGTAGAGAAATCGCAGTAGCGGCGAAATCTAATCCCAACCCTGAAACGAACAGCAAGCTTGCGGATATTATCGCAAAAGCGAAAGCGGCGAATATGCCCAACGACAACATTATGCGTTCGATTAAAAAGGCGTCGGGCGAAATGAACGGTTCGGACTATAAAGAACTTACCTACGAAGGTTACGGCGTAGCGGGTTCGGCGGTTATTATTACGACCCTTACCGACAATATCAACCGTACCGCAGGCGACGTCCGCGCAATCCTTGGTAAACACGGCGGACAAATGGGTAACACCGGTTGCGTTTCTTACAATTTCGAAAATAAGGGTTATATCGTTATTGAAAGAACGGTAGAACTCGACGAAGATACTATCACGGAATTTGCGCTTGAAGCAGGCGCGGACGACGTAGTCGTATCCGACGACGTTTACGAAATCTTTACCGACCCCGACGCGTTCTCCGACGTGAGAAAGTATTTGGAAGAAAAGAACAAAGAACTTATCGCGGCGGCGCCTAAGGGTAGAAGAAACGACGTAGAAGAAGACAAAATCATTTTCGTTCAAGCGGAAGTAGCGATGATTCCTCAAAATAAAATCACGTTGCCGAGCGATAAAGTCGAAACGTTTATCAAGATGATTGACGCGCTTGAAGAAAACGACGACGTACAAAACGTATATCATAACGTTGACCTTCCCGACGAAGAATAACGTTTAGCGTTATATACTTGGTAATATTGCGTCTAATATAACATAACTTATAAACAAAACTCCGCATAGCGAAAAATTTTGCCGTGCGGAGTTTTTTTATTATAATAATTGTAAAAGATATAGGGGGAATCGTATAAAAACCGTAAAAAAACTAAAATTAGATATTGAAATAAAAAATACGTAATTTAGGAGTATGCGCTTATGTTTACGACTGAAGAATTCATGCAATTAATTCAAAGTCTAGTTTGGTTGCTTGCCGGCGTCGGCGTGTTTATCGTAGGAATGAATTTTATGAGCGACGCATTGGAAAAGAGTGCAGGGAACGGAATGAAAAACCTGCTTTCAAAGATAAGCAATAACCGTTTTTCGGGCGTAGGCATTGGCGCAGGGGTAACTGCTATTATTCAAAGCTCGTCAGCAACGTCGGTTATGGTGATTGGGTTGGTAAACGCAGGCGTAATGACGCTTATGCAAGCGACTCCGATTATAATGGGTGCAAATATCGGTACGACGATAACGGGTGTATTAGTTGCGTTAAAAAACGATTATTTTAATATGTTAATGTACCTTTTTGCATTCGCAGGGGTAATGATGAGCTTTTTTAAAAATGAAAGAATCAAGATTGCGGGCAGGCTTTTTAGTGGGCTTGGTCTGATTTTCGTTGGCTTGAATATAATGTCCAGCGAGCAAGCGTTTGGCAACGCGCTCGTTGAAAGATTGTTTATCAACGTTTTCAAATCGATTGATTTTCCTTTGCTCTTGATTTTAGTCGGTATCGTTTTTACGGCGCTTATTCAAAGTTCTTCGGCGGCGACGGGCGTCGTTATTACGATGGTGGGGACGGGGATATTATCGCTTGGTATGGCGTTGTTTATTATCCTAGGCGCAAATATCGGTACTTGCGTAACGGCGCTACTTGCTTGCGTTGGCGCAAATGCAAACTCCAAACGGGTTGCGTTTATTCATTTTACGTTCAACGTAATAGGCAGTGTTTTATTCAGTGCAGTTATTTGGATATTCAGAAATCCCGTCGTAGATTTTTTAATTTCTCTATTTCCTGGTACGGACGCTTTGGCTTTACAAATGCGCGTATCGGTCTTTCACGTTGTTTTTAACGTAAGCACGACGATAGTGTTTTTGCCGTTTATAAAGCGGTTGGTAAAATTTTCGAAATTTGTTATTAAAGACAAAGCGGAAATAGAGCAAGAGATAAAGTTAAAATACGTGGATAAACGTCTATTAAATACGCCGAGTATAGCGCTTGGGCAGTTGACGAAAGAAATTTTTCGCGTGGCAGATATGACGATGGAGAATTTAAATACTGCGATGAACGGGTTTATTGAGCGCGATACGTCCGTGGCGGAACAGGTAACGGCAAACAACGAGATTATTGCTAAGCTTGATAAAGAAATTAGCGATTATCTGGTACGGATATCTAATTCAAACGTATCTTTTTCGAACGAAAAGCTTGTTAATATCCTGCATCATAACTTAGGGGATATTTCCCGTATAGCGGATTTGTCCGACAACGTCGTTAAATATACCCGTCGAGAAGTGCGCGATAATTTGGTGTTCTCTGAAGGGATTAACGATAAAATTTTAAAAATGTACGAAATGCTTGAAAAACAATACGATTTAGTTAAGAAAATCGTTCTTGAAAAACGTTACGAATTAATGAAAGAATCGGACGTATTGGAAGATGAAATAGACACGTCGAGAAAATCGCTTGTAGCCGAGCATATTCAACGTTTGGCGCAAGGGAAATGTCGTCCAGAAAACAATACCGTTTTCATCAATCTCGTTTCCAATTTGGAACGTATCGGTGACCACTTGAATTTTATAGCCCATAGCTTGGAAAACGTGTAAATTGAATAAATATAATAAAGTACGTCCAAGAAAATATATAAAACAACAAGTTTTTGTATAAAAATAGTAAAAAAAACTGCAAAATTTGTAAATAAACTAAAATTTTTACCAAATACGAGCATTATATAGATGACTTATTTTTGCTTTTATTGTATAATAAAAGAGTGGAATCTACTTTAGGAGAAAAATAATGCAAATATTTGAAACTATTGCATTGGTATTTGCTGGTTGCGGAGCTTTTTTAATTGGGTTCAAGCTATTGAGCGAAAATATGGAGAAATTGTTCGGTCGTAGCTTGAAAGCGTTGTTTAATAAAACGTCCGATAAAAAATTAGCGGGCGTAGGTATGGGCGCGGCGACTACGGCAGTTGTTCAAAGTTCGGGCGTCACGACGGTTATGGTCGTAGGGTTCGTAAACGCGGGAATAATGACCTTGTATCAAGCTGCGACGATTATAATGGGCGCGAATATAGGTACGACGATTACCGCGCAAATCGCTGCGTTAAACGATTTGCCGATTAATTCCATTTTTATTTTATTGCTTGGCGTCGGCGTATTTATGGACTTGTTCTCCAAGAATGAAAAAGTTAAAAGTGGCGGACTTGCTTTTGCTGGTTTGGGTATGGTCTTTTTAGGGTTACACGTTATGTCCGAAACGATGGGCGTGTACGCGGATATGACGAAATATCCTGAAGTAGGACAATTCCTTTCTTCGCTTACCAACCCGTTCGTTTTGCTTGTTTTTGGTATCGTGTTTACGACGGTAATGCAATCGTCGAGCGCGGTAACAACGATTATCATTGCAATGGCAAGTTCGGGTCTTGTAATCGGTATGGTGGACGGACAAATGACGAACGCCGTTCTCTACGTGATTTTGGGTTCGAACATCGGTTCGACGACGACGGCGTTGTTATCGTCGGCGGGGACGAGCACGAACGCGCGTAGAGCGGGTATGATTCACTTGCTTTTCAATACGATCGGCTCTCTAATCTTTATGATAATGCTTTTGTGCTGGAAAGATTTTTTCCAAAATACTTTCTGTCAATGGTTTTCCGAGCCGAGTACGCAAATCGCTATGTTCCATACTTTCTTTAACGTAATTTGTACCTTACTTTTCTTACCGTTTACCAAACAACTCGTACGGTTGGCAACTTTTTTAGTGCCTGAAAAGGAAGAAAAAGAAGAGTCGGCGCTTATGTATATGGACAAGCGTTTGTTGAATACGCCGAACGTTGCGCTTGGTCAGTTAACGAAAGAAACCTTCCGTATGGCAGATATGGCGATGGGGAATTTAAATACTGCGATGAACGGGTTTATTGAGCGCGATACGTCCGTGGCGGAACAGGTAACGGCAAACAACGAGATTATTGCTAAACTTGATAAAGAAATTAGCGATTATCTCGTACAGGTATCAACTGCAAGCGTATCTTTGTCAAACGAAAAGCTCGTCAACGCTTTGCATCATAATTTAGGGGATATTTCCCGTATAGCGGATTTGTCCGACAACGTCGTTAAATATACCCGTCGAGAAGTGCGCGATAATTTGGTGTTCTCTGAAGGGATAAACGATAAAATTTTAAAAATGCACGATTTGCTTAGAAAGCAATACGATTTGGTTAAGAAAATCGTTCTTGAAAAACGTTCCGAATTGATGAGTGAATCGGATGCAATAGAAGACGATATCGACCAATCGAGAAAGTTGCTCATAAAAGAGCATATCGAGCGTTTGGCGCAAGGCAAGTGCCGTCCTGAAAATAATACCGTTTTCATCAATCTCGTTTCCAATTTGGAACGTATCGGTGACCACTTGAATTTTATAGCCCATAGTTTAGATAATATGTAAAGCTGTGGGATAAAGGACGTATATAGACGTTGGTGCGAATTTTTGCTCGTTTATAAAAGCTTACATAAAAAAGGAAAAAGTTTCCCTGCCTTGAAAGTAAGGGGAACTTTTTTAATAAACATTTTTAAAGGATTAGAAAAACGCTTGCCAAAAGGGGAAATATTTGATAAAATAACGAAAGAATTAAAATAAATTGGGGTATCGCCAAGCGGTAAGGCAACGGATTCTGACTCCGTCATTCGTTGGTTCAAATCCAGCTACCCCAGCCATTTTGGAAGTTCCTAATAAATACAGTTAGGGGCTTTCTTTTTTGTCTAATGTAGCATTACATGGAAAAATCTATAAAAAACTTGACTTTTAAGAGTAGTTTTGTTATAATCAAATTCAATTTTACGAATCTTTGAAGAAAATTTAGGAGAAGTGAGTTATGAATATAGAAGCTATTATATTTGATAAAGATGGAACGCTTATTGATTTTGATGCGTTTTGGGTTACTGTTTCCATCAACGCCATACAAGATATT
This sequence comes from Clostridiales bacterium, assembly GCA_015055865.1. Classification (GTDB taxonomy): domain Bacteria; phylum Bacillota; class Clostridia; order Christensenellales; family Borkfalkiaceae; genus Scatosoma. The sequence goes on from SVHK01000006.1 coordinate 50,341, forward strand.
CTGAAAAATTTTGGCAGAGAGGATATTTCCGTTCAAAAAATTTTGAGTTTGTTAGGCGTGCGTGATGGCGTCACCGATATCGACGGGGTTTTATGTAAAGGTACATACAAGCAAATGTCGGAAATTATAGGGGGAGTATTAAAAGGAAAAAATTGCGACGTCTCCGCGTTGGGACTTGAAAAACTCGTGCTTGATGCTTATAATAAAAACTCGGTAATAGGTGAAATAAAGCCGACTTGTCCTGACTTAAAAGACGTTTTAATCTACTTGAAGAATAAGGGCGTAAAGCTTGGTGTTGTAACAACGGATAACGAGCTTATCACACGGCAATGCTTGGGGAAGCTCGGAGTAGAAGAGTTGTTTGATAAGATATATACTGATGATGGAAAAACGCCGACGAAGCCGAATCCTTATTGTGCTTTAGAATTTTGTGAGCGTTTCGGGTTAGTAAAAGAACAAGTAGCGATGGTTGGAGATACGCTTACCGACATGAGCTTTGCGAGAAATGCGGGGATTAAAGCAATCGGCGTGGCGAAAAATCTTAGAAACAAAGAAATACTCGCGCCTTTCGCAGACGTTGTGCTTTCGAGTTTGTCCGATTTACCATCGATATTGAAGTGAGGTGTGTGCTATGATTACAGGAATTATAGCTGGCGTTGCTTGGGCGTTAGAAACGGTAGTTCTCGGTATTGTTTTTAGTATGACACCGTTTATCACAGATACGCAAGCGATTTTATTGGCACCGTTCGTCGCCACATTTTTGCACGATTTATTCTCGGCGGTTTTTATGTGGGCATACAATACGATTAAGGGTAATCTAAAAAATATATTCGGCGTATTAAAAAAACCTTCTTTTAAGTGGCTTGTATTAGCGTCGGCTATTGGCGGGCCGATTGGTATGACGGGTTACGTGGTGGCGGTCAATTATATGGGCGCTTCTGTGGGGGCGGTAGCAAGTGCAGTCTATCCAGCGATAGGTACCGCTTTAGCTTATCTTTTTTTGAAAGAAAAAGTTGAATGGTATCAATGGATATTTTTGATATTGACCCTATTTGGCGTTTACGGGTTGGGTTATTCTCCCAACTTGGAAATGCGGAATTTTTGGTTGGGATTGCTTGGCGCAATAACGTGTGCGTTTGGTTGGGGAATTGAAGCGGTGATTTTAGCGAAATGCTTTAAAGATCCAACTATAAAAAATGAATATGCATTATGTATAAGACAAACGACGTCTGCTTTTATATATGGGGCGATTATAATTCCAATCCTTGGGGGGTGGGGGTTGACCATTAGTCTTTTTTCGAATGGTTCAGAATCAACATTGCTTATTGTTGCGATTGCAGCGCTTTGTGCCACTCTTTCTTATTTGTTTTATTATAAAACCATCGCTAACGTAGGTGCGTCGAAGGCAATGGCGTTAAACATTACCTATACGGCGTGGGCGATTGTTTTTACGGTAATTATTTTAAGGGATTTCAGTGTGCTTAATCCAATAACGTTGATTTGTGGCGCAGTGGTCGTTGTTTGCGGAATATTTGCTGCGACTGACTTCAAAAAATTATTTGAGAACAAATTAAATGATATAAATGATAATTAAAAATAAAAGATAAAACATTTGTATCGTACGTAAAAAATATTGAATTAAAAATTTTTATAATCCTCTCAAAGTGTTTTAAGCTTTGGGGGGATATGTTTTATGAGAACTAAAGTTTTTTTACAAAAAAATTAGTTTTTTATGTAAAAAGAAGAAATAAATAAAAAAATTTCCTTTTATTTGGTTAAAAGGTTGCAATAAAAAATTCATAGTGGTATAATTAAAATGTAAGCTTTTCATTTTTTATACAAATTTTACACAAAATTTTATCAAATAGAATAAAAAACAAAACTTTGGTTATATTTCGTGTAAAAAGAGGAATAGCTTTACAAAGGATAAATATGAGCGAATAGCTCTTTAGTTTTCAAGAAAAAAACAAAACGGAGGCATAACGATGAAAACTAAAAACAAATTTTTAGCGCGGATTTTGTGCTTAATAATGGTTGTTTTTTGTGCTGTCGGCGTAGTCGCTTGTGATAAGGAGTGTTCCCATCAATGGGGCGAATGGACGATAACGACAGACGCGACCTGTACGAAAAGCGGTGTTAAAGAACGCCAATGCGAAAAGTGCGAAGAAAAGGAAACTGCACCTATTAGCGTTGACCCGACTAAACATAATTGGCAAGGGGCAACGTGTACGACGCCTGCCACTTGCTTGGACTGTGGAACAAAGACGGGTGTTGCGCTCGGCCACGCTTACATAGTAGAAACTGCAAACGAAGAAACGTTGAAAGAGCCTGCAACTTGTATGAGCCCTGCGGTTTATTATAAATCTTGCGTTTGCGGAGAAATTAGTACGAACGACGAAGACGTTTTTTCGAGCGGTACGACTGCTCCGCATACGGACGCCGACAAGGACCATATTTGTGACTTGGTTGACTGTAGAGAAATTAACGTAGGTACGCACGCGGATTCCGATTCGGATAACGACCACGTGTGCGATTACGGTTGTGGCGTGACGATGGAGAGTTGTTCGGATAGCGCAACCGACGGCGACCACGCTTGCGACGTATGTCAAAAGCCCGACGTAAGCGGACATAGTTACGGTGAGCCGACTTGTGAAGCGCCTGCGACTTGTTCGGACTGTGGCGCAACCACCGGCTCTGCGCTTGGTCATAAAGACGAAAATACCGACCACGTTTGCGACAACGAATGCGGTAAAGACGATATGGGTACGCACGCGGATTCGAATACGGATAACGACCACGTTTGCGACTACGGTTGTGGCGCGGTTTTAGAAAACTGTTCGGATAAAGTAGGCGATAACGACCACGCTTGCGACGTATGCCAAAAGGCAAACGTAAGCGGGCATAGTTATAATAACCCTGTATGCGGTGTTCCTGCAACCTGTACGGAATGTGGCGAAACGACGGGTTCGGGGCTTGAACATAAAGACGAAAATAAAGACCACGTTTGTGATTACGGATGCGGTAAAGACGATATGGGTACGTGCGCGGATTCGAATACGGATAACGACCACGTTTGCGACTACGGTTGTGGAAAAGTTCTTGAAGCTTGTTCGGATAGTGAAACCGACGGCGACCACGCTTGCGACGTATGTCAAAAGCCCGACGTAAGCGGACATAATTATATGCCTGCGACTTGTGAAACGCCTGCGACTTGTTCGGACTGTGGCGCAACCACCGGCTCTGCGCTTGGTCATAAAGACGAAAATACCAACCACGTTTGCGACAACGAATGCGGTAAAGAAGATATGGGTACGTGCGTGGATTCGAATACGGATAACGACCACGTTTGCGACTACGGTTGCGGAAAAGTTCTTGAAGCTTGTTCGGATAAAGTAGGCGACAACGACCACGCTTGCGACGTATGCCAAAAGGCAAACGTAAGCGAACATAGTTACAGTGAGCCGACCTGCGTACTTCTTGCAACTTGCTCGGAATGTGGCGAAACGAAGGGTACTACGTTGCCTCACGTTTTCAATCAAGAAATCGTAGACGATAACAAAACGTTAAAATCGCCTGCAGATTGCGACAATCCGGCGGTATATTATAAGTCCTGCTCTTGCGGAGAGGTTAGCGAAGACGTTAACGAAACGTTTACCGTTGGCTCTGCGTTTGGTCATAAAGACGAAAATAAAGACCACGTTTGCGACAACGGATGCGGTAAAGAAGATATGGGTCCGTGCGCGGATTCGAATACGGATAACGACCACGTTTGCGACTACGGTTGCGGAAAAGTTCTTGAAGCTTGTTCGGATAAAGCGAACGATAGAGACCACGCTTGCGACGTGTGCGGAAAGGCTGACGTAAGCGAACATACTTATACGACGGCTACTTGTAATACGCCTGCAACTTGTTATGAATGTGGCGAAACGAACGGCTCGTCCAACGGTCACGCTTACGCGCAAGAAGTGGTAAGCGAAGAAACGCTTAAGACTCCTGCAACTTGCGCAAGCCCTGCGGTATATTATAAATCCTGTTCTTGCGGAGCAATTAGCGAAGATGAAAACGAAACGTTTGAAAGCGGTACGACGTTGCCTCACGTTTACGATCAAGAAATCGTTGACGACGAAAAGACGTTAAAGACGCCTGCAACTTGTGAAAACTTAGCGGTATATTATAAATCCTGCTCTTGCGGTAAGGTTAGTACGAACGATGCAGAAACGTTTACTTACGGCGACTTGCTCGACCACGTTTACAACCAAGAAATCGTAAACGACGAAACGTTAAAAGACGAAGCGACCTGCACGAGCGTAGCGGTATATTATAAGTCCTGTTCTTGCGGAGCGATTAGCGAAGATGAAAACGAAACGTTTGAAAGCGGTTCTAAATTAACGCATACATATCAAGAAGTTTCTTCTACGCCTAAAACGTGTTTAGTCGGTGCGACTAAAACTTACCGTTGCTCTTGTGGCGATAACTATACGGAAACCGTCAGCGGGGCTTTAGGCCACGATATTAGCGGGGTAAAAGCGGTAGAAAGACAAGTTAACGGTTGCGAATACGTTTTAGTATATAAATGTAAACGCGCTAATTGTGGCGAAGAAGTACTCGGAGAAAGAGTAGAACACCACGAATACGTTGCAAGTATTACGAAAGCCTCCACTTGTAAAGAAAACGGCGAAAAGACTTTGAAGTGCGCTTGCGGTGCTCAAAAGACGGAAGTTATTGAAAAAGACGCAACGGGGCACAATTGGATTAAGGGCGAAGTCGACGCAACGACGAGCACGAGAACGGATACTTGTAAATATTGTAACACGACGAAGACCGTAACCGTTTACGTTGAGAACACGGTAACGAAAGCGGAAGATTTAAAAGGCAAGGAACTTGAATTAGAAAACGCTAATATCAGTTTGGGCGACGGCGTAATCGACGCGATTGGCGACAAGAACGTAACCGTTTCCGCCGATAAATTAAAGGCTGACGACGTTGACCTTGGTTTGGACGAAAAACAACTTGAACAAGTTGGCGATAGTCCTATTTACAACTTTACGATTAACGACGGTACGGAAAACATTTCTCAATTCGGCGAAGAAAACTACGTAACGATTACGTTGCCTTATACTTTGTCCGAAGGCGAAGACGTCGATAGCATTGCTATTTGGTTTATTAGCGATAAATGCGAAGCTGAAGATTGTGAAAAGGGTAAAGACTGCGATATTAGCGCGCATAGACTCGTTTCGATGAAGGCTACTTATAATAACGGATACGTAACCTTTAAGACGAACCACTTCTCGTATTACACGGTAACCAAATTGAAACCTGCCGAAAGATGCGCTTTGTACGGCTGTCAATGGGTTAAGCAAAAAGTAACGGGTAGTTGTACGGAGGACGGCTACGTATTGAAAGTTTGCGTACGTTGCCATACGAAAGAAATTGAAAAAGGCTCGTTGATTAAAGCGGACGGACACGATTATCAAGCTGAAACGGTTAATGCTACTTGTATTGCGGACGGATACGCTCATTATACTTGTAAGGATTGCGGCGATAATTATACGGTAACGTTGAACGCAACGGGACATAAGTGGGAAGCGGTAGAAACCGTAGAGGCGACCTGTTCGACGAACGGTTATGTTAAGTACGCTTGTCAAAATCAAAATTGCCAAGAAGAATATAGCGTTGTTTCCAAGAAGTTGGCGCATAAATACACGATAACGACCGTTTCCGCTACTTGCGAAAATTACGGTTACACGCTCTACGATTGTGATGGTTGTGATTACAGTTATACGGCTAATTACCGTTCTATGCTCGGTCACCAATATACCGCGACCGAATGGACTTGGGCGGAAGATTATAGCTATGTAACGCTTACGTTCGTATGTCGAAACGATAGCGAACACGTTTTAGTACTCAATGCAAACATAGGTACGAAAGTTGAAAGCGAAATTTGCAACAATTATTTAAAGACGACTTATACGGCAGCCGTTTCCTACAATGGAAAAGTTTATACGGACGTAAAAGTTGAAGAACAAGGCACGCAAGGACATAATTTCTCGTCGAGCTGGATTAAGAACGAAACGGAGCATTGGCTTGAATGCGTTTGCGGAGAAAAGACGGAAATTAGCGAACACAGTTTTGAAAACGAAACCGTAACCAAACAGCCTACTTGCACCGAAGACGGCGAAAGCACGGCGTATTGCGTATGCGGTGCGACGAAAGTAACCGTTATTGAAGCGAAGGGTCACACGTTTGAACTTGTAGAAAGAGTAGAACCTACCTGTACTGCGGACGGTTATGAGAAATTCGGTTGCGTAAATTGCGACGAAGAATATAGCGAAGTGCTTGAAATGGTAGAGCACGAATATACGCAAACGGTAGTACCTGCTACTTGCGAAAAAGACGGTTATACCCTTTACGAATGTAATAGCTGTGGTTATAGTTATACCGAAAAGGGCGAAACGGCGTTTGGTCATAACTATAAAGAAACCAAGTGGGATTGGTCTAAAGATTATAGCGTAGTAACCCTTACGTTCGTTTGCGAAAACGATAACGAACACGTTTTGGTTCTTGACGCGAAGGTAGAAACGCAAGTCGTTGATAGCTCTTGTTCCGACTACGTAAAGACGACCTATACGGCAAGCGTTACCTATAACGGAAACGTTTACACGGACGAAAAAGTTGTAGAAGTAGGTACGCCCGGTCACGTATTCTCTAAAGAATGGTCGAAAGACGATAAAGAACATTGGCACGAATGCGTTTGCGGAGAAAAGGCAGACGTAACCAAACATACCTTTGAAAATGCAGTAGAAACGAAAGTCCCGACGTGTACGGAGGCAGGCGAAAGCACGGCTTACTGCGTATGCGGACAAACGCAAGTAAAAGAAATTCCAGCAACGGGCGAACACAACTACGTAGACGGTAAGTGTGATGCTTGCGGTAAGGAAGAAAGTACTTGCGACCATACGCAATTGCATAGAGAAAGCATAGATTTCGGCAAACTCGGCGCGTGCGAT